>DASUTF010000391.1:0-25902 GCA_036374695.1 Pyrinomonadaceae bacterium | reverse complement strand
TTCCCGGACGCCTGGGCCCTGCGGAATCTCTGTCCGGTCGCCAACAACTCCTCGAATGCATCGCGATGCGTCCAATAGAGCTGGTTCACAGTCCAGGCAGAGACGGGCGGCTTGGCCAGCGTCTTGACGCGTTCCGCCTCGTCCGCATTCCCATCCTTCTTAATTTGAGCCGCCAGCTTTTTGCGCGCGCCGATGAACTCGGTCAAGGGAAGCTTAAACAAAGCATCAATGGGATCTTCGCGTCTGGCCATCGATCAGTGACTTGGTCTTAATCGCGATCGGGGTAACCTAACTTTCGGGATGAAGATAGAAGACCTTGCTGACGATCTTCCACTCGCCGCCCGTCTTTAGCAGCGTGAACATGTCGGTGAATTTGTGACCGGTCCAGTTGTCGAGTTCGATGCGGGCGGTCGCGATGGTGCCCTGGATATCGATGTTCGTGATTTCGGATTTGAGCTCAGTGGCGGGACCATTCCCGTCGTTCCAATCAAACAGCGCCTGGATCGGGCCACCGAACAAGTCCGACCCGATGTAGCCGTAGATGGTCGCACCTTCGTGGAAAGCCGGCTTCATGTCATCGCCTTTGCCTGACCGGCCGCCATCGACATACGTTTGAATGGTGCGCACGATCGCGTCGCGTTCGTCGGTAGAAGTCATCTTCTGCTCTGCCTGCATTCGCGGATTCTCCTTGATGGTCTAAAAGTGGATTTCGATGATGAAGTCAGTACCGAGAACTGACTTCATTACCGTCGGGCTTCGCGTCAATCGATCGAGGGCGTTACGGTACTGGATCCTTGGGTCCGGCTGGTTGAGCCGGGTTGACGTGAATGCTGCTGTCGGTCGAATCGATGTAGAAGTGGTTTGTGCCAGAGCCCTCATCAATGGGATCCGCATTGAGCGTGTACGACGAGCTCGAGTTTGCCGTTTTCGGCGTGACGTTCAGAGTATAGAGATAGCCGTCCGTAACGGGAGGATTTCCGGAGAACTTCGAACTTAAGAACTCTTCCTTAGTCAGCTGTTCGAAGGTACCAAACGTCCGAGAGTGCGTGTTGTAGAACTGGATTTGGACGGCTGCGATTGTCTTAAGGTTCTGAATTGTGGCCGCTTCATTTCCCGAGCGGTTAGCTGCCCGCCAGCCCACCACCGCCGCGCCTATTAGAATGCCGATGATAGCAATCACGATCATCAACTCGATGAGCGTGAAGCCCCGTTCGTTACGTCTTGCTTTGAGGGTGTTCTTCATGAAAGTTCCTTTGGTAAAAACGACGCGCATCGCTTCAAGTTCCGAAAAGAAGCCGCGCGCCAGCCTGACCGACAAATCTTACCACCGCTGAGAATCGACGCGCTAATCAGGGTCAGCATCCTAGAGGTTTAAGGTGGCACGCGCATCTTGCGCGTGATTTCACGGGCGGGACGCCCGTGCCACTCTTTCAAACTGAACCACTATCAAGGATAGCGAGCGCCTGATAATGTATGTAAAATGGCGGCTTGATGAGAAACCTCCGCACCGCCGACGCCCTGCTCGTGACCACGGCAGAGAAAATAAATCTGCTCCAAGCCGAAATAGAACGCGTTATTCGGGGAAAGGCAGAGGCTGTGCGCCTGGCAATCGTCACGCTTCTGGCCGGCGGACACTTGCTGGTGGAAGACGTGCCGGGGGTAGGGAAGACGACTTTGGCGCACGCCCTGGCGCGGGCCCTGGACTGTTCATTCCAGCGGATCCAGTTCACGTCAGACCTCTTGCCTGCGGATGTGATCGGTTTGTCGGTTTACGATCAGACCTCCACAACGTTTGAATGGCGGCAGGGACCGATCTTCGCGAACGTAATCCTGGCCGACGAAATCAACCGCACCACGCCAAAGACTCAGTCCGCATTGCTGGAAGCCATGGCCGAGCGACACGTCACGGTCGAGGGCGTCACCCATCCACTGCCGCAGCCGTTCATCGTGATGGCGACGCAGAATCCGATCGAGCATCACGGCACGTATCCGCTGCCCGAGTCGCAAGTTGATCGATTCATGCTCCGTCTGCGAATCGGCTATCCGGGTTTGATTGATGAAAAGCAGATGCTCCGCGACCGCGAACACGGCGAGCCGCTCAACGAAGTGCAAACCGTAATGACGTCCCCGGAGATTCTCGAATTGCAGAGAGCGGTCTCTGAAGTAACCGTCGATGACGCGATCGTGGATTACTTAATGCGGATCGTAGCGGCGACGCGGAATTCTGAGATGCTCGACCTCGGCGTTAGTCCGCGCGGCACGCTCTCGTTGTTCCGCGCGGCGCAGGCTCTGGCGTTGACTGAAGAACGCGGTTACTGCATTCCGGACGACGTGAAGCGACTCGTCATTCCCGTGTTTGCCCACCGCATCACCGTTAGCTCGCGTTATGCCTCAGCGATGCGCCGCAGCGAAGAGGCCGAAGCCGTGCTCCACGAGATCCTGAAAACTGTCAGTGTGCCGCTCTAGGAATTTCGAACTTCGAATTGCGGATTGCGAATTGTGTATTGGCAAGGATCGAACTTGACGTGAAGCGGGCTGGATATGAGCAATGCGGGGCCAACTCAAATTCGCAATTCGCACTCCGAAATTCGAAATCTTCTCTCCCGTTGGCGTAACCCGATTCTCGGGACCCTTTTGGTGCTTGCCGGTCTGGCGACGGCGCTCTTCACCATCCTCGCCCGCCGCCTGGGCGACCCGGGCTTAGCCGGCACCGGCGCAATCGCTTCACTCATCTTCGCCCTCCTGATCACGATTCTGATCGTGCCGCCGCTCGCGCGCTCTGCGTACGCTGAGGTGGGGCGGCGCGGTTTGCCGCTGGAGGTCACGAGCGGGGGAGTGATTTTCATCGTCATCCTTTTGATCGTCGCGCTGGCCGCGTGGAACACGGGAAACAATCTGTTGTTTCTGGTGTTTTCGATCATGCTGTCGACTCTGTTCGTGTCGTGGGCGGCGGCGCGTCTGGCGCTGCGCGACCTGACGGCGGCGGCGCGCTTTCCCGATCACATCTTCGCCGGTGAGCCCGCCGAAGTTCTGGTCACAGTCAGGAATGAAAAGCGAATGTTGCCTTCGTTCTCGGTCCTGGTCGAAGCCCGTGGCCCATCCGGCAAGTCAAAGCCTCAGAGATGGAAGCACCGTGTCCGGTATTTGAAACGCACGCTCGGGTATTTCACGTATGTGCCCCATCGCGCGTCGGCCGAACAAACCGTAGAGCAACTTTTCCCCAAGCGCGGTCATATCCTCGTCACCGGTTTCGAGCTCTCGACGCGATTTCCGTTCGGGTTCTTTCGCCACCGCCGGCGCTTGAAGAGCCGGGAAGTCGACATCGTCGTTTATCCAAAGCCGCAACCGGTTCCTGACGAGCTGCACCTGCTGCCCCTTTTCATGGGCCAGCGGACTTCATTTCGCCGCGGCTTCGGCCACGATCTACTTCTGCTGCGTGATTATCAGGCGCACGACGAACTGCGGCACATCGACTGGAAAGCGACGGCGCGCGCGCAGCGGTTGACCGTGCGCGAGTTCGCGGCCGAAGATGAGCGGCGCATCACGATTATGCTGGACACGCGGCTGACCGAAGACATCGATCGAGAGAACTTCCGGATTCGGTTCGAGAATGGCGTCGTCCAGGCTGCGTCTTTGGTAAAACACTTCATCGACGAGCGCGCAGAAGTTTCACTCGTGCTCGGCGCCGAACGTGGGCCGTTTGGCACGGGGCCGGAGCAGTTGTACGCCTGTCTGAGAAGATTGGCGATGGCGCGATATGAAGAGAAGGTCCCGAGTGATGTCTGGCCGAACGCGATCACCGAAGGCATCGAGTTGCGCGGGCACCGGCCGGATGGGAACTACTCGATTCTGCTGACTGCCGCACCGCAAGGATCGATTCCCGCGCACATCTGGCGGCGCGCGTTCGTCATTTTCCTCTGATCGTTTTCGGCGGGTGCCAGACTATTCCCAATGCGGGCCGTCACAATTACCGGCTATCCCGCAAGTCCTTAGCAAGAATGAACATCAAGCCGAGCAGCTGTAAGGCGATGGCCCCGTAAGTGGCATAGCTTGATTTTCTTACCAGCGATGCGCGTTCACGCTGCAACTCACGAATTCGGTTCTGCTTTGTCTCGATGCTCGCCACGATTTGCTCCCGCAACGATTTCATTACCGGCAGCAGCGCCGAGTAAAGCATGACATCATTGTCGGCATATTCGGCCTGTGAATATTTCTGGATCTCACGCAGCTTTTTGCCAAGTTCAGACTTGGGCTCCGGCATTTCTTTACCCAGGTTGTTCAGTTCCTCGGTCAGACGCGCGCGCGTCGCCTTATCGGTGGTGGTTTGCAGCGTCTGCGCCAGCACCAGACCTTTTTCCAAAAGTGGGATCGCCTGACCGGCCTCTTCCACCTCCGCGCTGGTAATCTCAGTTTGTGGGATGTCGTTGGCGGCGGCGTAATACTTGGTTAGAAAAGTCTTCAGGAAACTCTCTGCGTCGCGCCGCGCATCCGCGGTCTTCGCCGGCGGCACTATTAATGCCAGATTGTGCATCAGGCGATACTGATCAAACTGAGAGTCGCCCTCGTTCAAGCCCGCCGTTTGTCTCTGCAACGAGTCAAGCAGAGCAGTATGTTCATCATCGACGTTCTTAAGGCGATCACTCACGTAGGAAAGCACGAGCGAATTGAATGCTACCGATACCAGCGAGAGCAGAAAGCCCAGAAGCAGCAAGTTCTTACTGGAATTAGTTCTCATTGCGTCTTAGCACCGCGAGACACTAACCGCCAGATGTCGTTGTAAAATGAACCGGCAGTATCGCGTTCGCGCAAGAATGTAATCAGGAAAGCTATTGTAGCATCGCGCCTGCCTTAAGGTGCGCGCCATTAATGAAATCGCGCGCCGAGATCCGGCGACCACCTGCGGGTTGCAGTTCCGTCACGCGTAAAACCGTTTCTTCGCCACAAACAACTATCAATTTGTCATCTCGAGCTTCGACGATCGTACCGGGGCGTAACCGCTGTTGACTGGTCTCGCTGGACACAGGCGAGTGCGCCGGTTCCGCCGTCGCCTGCCAAATAATCAAGTGGCGGGAAGAAAATGTTGTATGCGCATTTGGCCAGGGCTGAAACCCGCGCACGCGACGCTCGATCGCAAAGGCATCCAGGGCCCAATCGATAAGACCGTCTTCGCGCTTGAGAATCGGCGCGAGCGTGGCTTCTGAATCAAGCTGTGGCTTTGGTTCGATATCGTTCAGGTTTCTAATCGTTTCACTGATCAGATCAGCGCCGATTTCGGAAAGGTGTGACAAGAGTTCAGGAGCGGTTTCGTGTTCGCCAATCCCGGCGGCTTTCTGAAGCAGAATTGGTCCGGCATCGAGTTCCTCGACAACCTTCATCGTTGTGACCCCGGTCTGTTCTTCGCCATTAACGATTGCCCAGTTCACCGGCGCCGCCCCGCGATACTTTGGCAGGAGAGAGAAGTGAACGTTGACGCCGCCGTGACGTGGGGCAGTCAGGAATTCATTCGGCAGGATTTTTCCGTAGGCTACAACGACAGCCACGTCCGCTTTGTGCGAAGCGAACAACTCTTTTGCTTCCGCAGTTCTAATTTTCTGAGGCTGTTGGATTGCCAGGTTGCGTTCAACCGCGAATTCTTTGATGGGTGACTGATGTAGTTTCTTTCCGCGCCCGGCCGGTTTGTCCGGCTGCGTCCAGACAGAGACGATTTCATGACCGTCTTCAACCAGCCGTCGCAAAGACGGCACGGCAGATTCAGGCGTACCCATGAAAACGATGCGCATTCAGATTGCCGAGGACGGAAAAACTAAGACAGGATTTACCCGATTAACAAGATAAAGCATTAGCGACAAAGGCCAGACGCTTCGGATAGCTTCTTATCTTGTTAATCCTGTAAACCCTGTCAAATATGCGGCCGCACAAAGCTAGATCGCGGTGCCGGCTTCCGCGCGTTTCCTGGTCGCGCCGATCTTTTCGGACGAAAGCTTTGCTTGCATAAACAGCAAGAGGTAGTCGCGGCCGCCGGCCTTTGAGTCGGTGCCAGACATGTTGAAACCGCCGAACGGATGCACGCCGACCAGCGCGCCCGTGCACTTGCGATTCAAGTACAAATTACCGACGTGGAATTCGTTACGCGCGCGATCAAGTTTGGCCTCGTCACTGGAGTAAACCGCGCCAGTCAGACCGAACTGCGTGTCGTTCGCGATCTCCAACGCGTGGTCGTAGTTGTCGGCTTTAATAACGGCGAGTACGGGCCCAAAGATCTCTTCCTGCTCGATCGTGGAGCCGGGCTTCACATCGGCAATCACTGTCGGTTCGATAAAGAAACCCTGCTCGCCGTCTGATCCGCCGCCGGCGATCAAACGCCCGCCTTCGGCCTGCCCTTTTTCGATGTAGCCGTTGATGGACTTGAATGCTTTCTCGTTGATCACAGCGCTCATCGTGATGCTGTTGTCGGACGGAGCGCCAAGCTTGATCTTCGCAGTCCGCTCGGCAATCTTCTCAATCATCGGATCGTAAATGCGGGCATCGATGATGGCCCGCGAGCAGGCGGAACATTTTTGGCCCTGGAAGCCGAAGGCTGATTGCACCACGCCGGTTGCCGCCTCTTCGAGATCCGCGTCATCGGCGACGATAATTGCGTCTTTGCCGCCCATCTCAGCCACGACGCGTTTTATCCAAAGCTGGCCATCGTGCACCTTGGCCGCGCGTTCGTTGATCCTTAAGCCCACCTCTTTCGAACCGGTGAACGCAATGTAACGCGTCTTCGGATGATCGACGACGACGTCGCCAACCTCCGCGCCTGAGCCGGTCATGAAGTTCACGACACCCGCAGGCATGCCTGCTTCTTCCAACAGCTCGAAAAACTTGTAAGCGATTGTCGGCGCATCGGATGAAGGCTTCAACACGACGGTGTTGCCGGTGACGATCGAAGCCGCAGTCATGCCGGCCATGATCGCCAGCGGGAAGTTCCATGGCGGAATCACCGCGCCCACGCCGAGGGGAATGTATTCGAGTTGGTTGTCCTCGCCTTTGAGTTTCGTCAGCGGCTGGTCGCTCGCGTAGCGCAGCATCTCGCGCGCATAGAACTCGAGAAAGTCGATTGCCTCGGCAGTATCTCCGTCAGCCTCTGGCCAGGACTTCGCAACTTCGTGAATCATCCACGCCGAAAATTCATGCTTACGCTCGCGGAGCATTGCGGCGACGCGAAACAAAAGGTCTGCGCGCTCCTGGGCCGGAACGTTGCGCCACGTTTGAAAAGCTTCAGCCGCACTCTCGACGGCTTTGTTGGCGAGTTCTTTGTTGGCCTTGTGAAACTTGCCCACGACCTGCGTTCGATTGGCCGGATTAATGCTGTCCAGAGTATCGCCGGTCTTGATGCGTTCACCGCCGATGACGAGCGGATACTCGTTGCCTAGCTCCGCTTTTACCTTTTCAAGGGCGTCGCGCATGGCCTGTGCGTTTTCTTCTTTGGTGAAATCAGTAAATGGTTCGTTTTGAAATTCAGTTGGCATGGTGTTGGGGCGCACGCCTCAGGCGCGCTCTTTCTTAGTTTATTTAGTTAGCACGCCGGAGGCGTGCGTACCTACACCGGCCATTCGCCGGCCTTCTGCAACTTCCTGACTTTACGTTTAACGATTTCGCGCTTGAGCGGCGTTATGCGATTTACGTAAAGAAGGCCGTCGCAATGATCCGTTTCGTGAAGCAGACAACGCGCCTCGAGCTCGATTCCTTCAATCTCATACTCTTTGCCCTTGAGATCGTGGCCGCGCGCGATCACGCGCATGCTGCGCTGCACCTTAGAATAAATGCCGGGAATCGAGAGGCAGCCTTCCTCGCCGTCCTGCTTGCCTTCCTGCAGGATGATTTCAGGATTGGCCATGAAGTAGCGACTCGCTTTGTCCTTGCCGCCCGAACAATCCATCACGAACAGACGCTTCGCAATGCCGACCTGCACCCCCGCCAGTCCGACGCCGGGCGCGGCATACATCGTTTCGAACATGTCATCGGCCAGCTTCCTTAGATCGTCGTCGAATTTGGTAACGGGATCAGCGGGGGTTTCTAAAATCGGATTGGGCCAGGTAACCAGTTTCAATACTGCCATTCAATAAATGAAGATTCCTCAGGGATTTGGTTTAACGTAGTCGATTCTACGATGAACCTTCCGGCTTTCGCCAGCAGAGAGACTGGCCGCGGATTAACGCGGATCTAACGGATACGCATTTTATGATTGTTCTAATCCGCGTTTATCCGCGTGAATCTGCGGCTGCTCAGTACGCCCGCAACTGTTCGCAATAGCCCTCGTAGTTCCTTTTCATCTCACCCAAACTATCGCCGCCGAACTTTTCGCGCATGGCTTGCGCGAGCACAAGTGCCACCATCGTTTCGCCGATCACCCCGGCGGCGGGAATCACTGTGATATCGGAACGTTCGAACGCCGCGCGCTCTTCCTGTTTCGTGTCGATATCAACCGAGCGCAATGCACGCCGCAGCGTGGAAATAGGTTTTAAGAATCCGCGCACACGAATCTCTTCGCCATTGGTCACGCCGCCTTCCAGGCCACCGGCACGGTTGGTCTCGCGCACAAATTCGTTCGTTCCTTCGCTGTAGCCGATCTCGTCGTGAACTTTCGAGCCGGGAAGGGAACTCGCTTCAATGCCTGCGCCGACTGCCACGGCCTTGACCGCGGGAATGGACATGATCGCCTGGGCAAGTTTGCCGTCCAGTTTCAGATCCCAGGCGGTGTGCGAGCCCAGTCCCGGCGGCGCATCGCGCGCGATCACTTCAAAGACGCCGCCCAGCGTGTCGCCTTCAGCTTTTGTTTCATCGATCAATTGAATCATTCGCGCTTGCGCCTCTGCGTCGGCGCAGCGCAAAGGCGAGTCATCCGGAATCGATGAGACCTGATCGAAAGGAAGCTCCAAAGGGTGTTCGGGAATTCCGCCGAGCTGAATCACGTGACTGCGAATGTCGATGCCGAACTGTTGCAGCAACTGTTTTGCGATCGCGCCACAAGCGACGCGCGCTGCCGTCTCGCGAGCCGACGCGCGCTCCAGAACGTTTCGCAAATCGCGCGCGTCGTATTTCAAGCCGCCGGCTAAGTCCGCATGGCCGGGACGCGGGCGTTTGACGCGCCGTGATTTCTCGGGGGCTAGTTCTTTCGGCTCGACCGCCATCACCTCGTCCCAGTTCGCCCAATCCCTGTTTTCAATCATCAGCGCGAGCGGCGAACCGAGCGTCACGCCATGACGCACGCCGCTTAAAATCTCGACGCGGTCCTGCTCAATCTTCATGCGCGCGCCGCGGCCATAGCCTTGCTGCCGTCGCCACAACTCATGATTGATTTGCTCGATGTTGAGGGGCAGACCGGCAGGCAGACCTTCGACGATCGCGACCAATGCGCGTCCATGTGATTCGCCGGCGGTGGTGAAGCGGAACATTCTTAGTAGCGAGAAAGGGCGCTCACCGCCGAGACGCAGAGAACGCAGAGAACGCGCAGAGAATCATTCCCTCAAATCGAGCACTCTTCTTCTAATGCCGTTCTTCAATACCACAGCATTGAAGTTCATAAGAAGCCCAACTTTCCACCCACCTAACCGCAAATAGGTTATCAGTTGCGCCTCATGGATGGGGGCAAGTGCTTCGATTGCTTTCACTTCCACTACCACTCTGCGGTCAACGAGAAGATCCAACCGATATCCGCAGTCAAGCCGAATACCCCGATACTCAAGCGGTATTGGAACCTCACGCTCGAATGGAATGCCTCGGACTGTCAACTCCTGATGCATGCACTTTTGGTAGGCGGACTCCAATAGTCCGGGACCCAAAGCGCGGTGAACGGAAATTCCTGCGCTGATAATATCTCGGGTTATCTCGTTGATGTGCATTAATCTCGACAAAATCATGAGACGTGGTTCCTCTGCGAAAGCTCGGCGATCTCTGCGTCTCAGCGGTGATTCTGGAAAGCGATCCTAACATCCGTTTCAAGGTAACGATTATTGCTAAGTGAGAAGTTCTTGCCGAAATATGTTTCCGCGTCCCAGGATGCCAGCAGGATCGAAGGCCCGCTTCAATTCGGCCATTTCGCGCAAGTGCTGATCACCATACATCTCGCGCAAATACTCACGTTTCAATTTGCCGATGCCATGCTCGGCGGAGATCGTTCCGCCAAGCTCTACGGCGCGACTAATGAAACGACGATAGATTTCCCAGGCCTTCGCGGCTTCTTCTTCGTCGCGCGGCAGAATGTTGACGTGGACATGATTGTCGCCGATGTGCCCAAAGATCGTGTATCGCAAATTGCTGTCCCGCAAGGCGTCGCGATGTAGACTCAACATCTCAGCAAACGCGTCGTCGGGCACAGCCATGTCGGTTGAGACTTTGCGCTGCTTGTATTTCGCGAACCATTCGTTCATCAGCACCGGCAGCGCATGACGGAACTCGCGCAGCTTTGCGTGATCCTGTTCGTTTGTGGCAAACCATGATTGGTCGCCCAACGCCCGATGACATTCAGTCAGTTCCAGCCATTCATGCATCAGCGAGTCTTCAGTTGCCGGTGTGATCTCCTGTTCGAAAAAGATTGCGCCGACGGCCTGTTTGGGGACGGTGTCGTATTTTTCGCGAAGGAAACTAAGTGACTCAACATCAAAGTATTCCAGAGCGCGGGCATCGACGGTGGCACAGACTTCAGTCTGTGAATCCGGCAAATCAGCCACAGAGTTAAGTCTGTGCCACAGCGATCGCGCTCGCACCTCACGAACGAAAGCAAGGAGTTTCTCGTCAGAGTCGAAGAACACAACGCCGCTCAGAAGGCCTTCAGGCTTTGGAATGAGCCGCACTTCGGCTTCAACGATCACGCCCAGAGTTCCTTCGCTGCCAATGAAAAGATCGATCACGTCCATTCCCGGTGCGACAAAATATCCTGAAGCGTGCTTTCGTACATTGGGCATTTGATAGGTGGGTAGCTTCGCGTCAATCATGGCGCCCGAGGAAAGCAGAATCGTAAATTGCCCATCGCCCTGGGCCCGCAATTCACCACGCCGCAAATCTATTACATCACCAGTGGCTAAAGCGATCTTCAACCGCTCGACATAGTTTCGCGTCGCGCCGTACTTAAACGAGCGCGATCCGGAGGCGTTCGTGGCAATGGTTCCGCCCAGGAAGCAGGTCCGCTCAGTCGGATCCGGCGGATATAGCAGGTCATCGACGTCAACCGCGCGCTGGAGATCTATCAATCGAACGCCGGCTTCCGCGACAGCATGGCCGCCATCCTCTCCGCGAGCGACACTCTTGATGTGATTCAGTTTGTCGGTGGCGATGACGATTCCGCCGAAGGGAACTCGACCGGCGACCGTGCCCGTACCCGCACCCGAGACCGTTACCGGTGTGTTCGTCCGGGTTGCCTCAGCCAGAATGTCGGCGACTTCCTCGGCCGTTTCCGGAAAGAGCACGCGTTCGGCCTTGCCTCCCTGAACGTAACTGGCGTCGGAAAGGTAGTCCTGAATTTCGTCCGGTTGGGTCTTAACAAGCATTCGTTTGAAGCCCGAGTACAAAGAGAAAGCGGCCACAGATGAAGCAGATCCACGCAGATATAATTCAAAACTCGCGAAGTCTGCCCATTCAATCTGTGTTATCTGCGTAAATCCGTGGCTGCTCCGCAGTGTCCTCCTGGTTAACAATCCTTATGCGACAGCCAGCTTCCGTTCCCGCAGATACTTGATTCGATCACGCAGCTCCGCCGCTTTCTCAAACTCGAACTTCTTCGCATGCTCGCGCATTTCGAAATCAAGCCGCGCGATGGTCTCGCCGATCTGTTGGGGACTGTAAGCTTCGATGTCCTCCAACTCCAGCGGCACCTTGAAGTAATCGGCTTCGGCGGCGGTAACCAGGGTCGCTTCGATTGGCTTGATGATCGTCTGCGGCACAATACCGTGCTCGAGATTGTAAGCTCTCTGCAATTCCCGCCGGCGAGTGGTTTCGTCGATCGCCCGCTTCATCGAATCAGTTATCCGGTCGGCATAAAGGATCGCTTTGCCCCCGGCGTTGCGCGCGGCGCGCCCGATCGTCTGTATCAGAGACGATTCGGAGCGCAGAAATCCCTCTTTGTCGGCGTCGAGAATCGCGACCAGAGAGACTTCCGGCAGATCCAGTCCTTCGCGCAGAAGGTTGATGCCAACCAGCACGTCGAACTCACCGCGGCGCAGGTCGCGCAGAATTCTTATGCGCTCCAGCGTTTCAATGTCCGAATGAAGATAGCGCACGCGGACATCAACTTCCGTGAAGTATTCGGTCAGGTCCTCCGACATCTTTTTTGTAAGGGTGGTCACCAGCACGCGTTCGTTGCGTTCCGCGCGGATGCGACATTCGTTGAGGAGATGATCGATTTGACCTTTGACCGGACGTACTTCAACTTCGGGATCCATCAAGCCGGTCGGGCGAATGATTTGTTCGATTACCTCGCCGCTGGTCTTGGTAAATTCGTATGGTCCCGGCGTCGCCGAAACGTAAATCCGTTGCGCAACTCGTTCTTCGAACTCTTCAAAATTCAGCGGCCGGTTGTCGAGCGCAGACGGCAGACGAAATCCATATTCAACCAAAGTCTTCTTGCGTGACTGATCGCCAAAGAACATGCCGCGCACTTGCGGAATGGTCTGATGCGATTCGTCGATGATCACCAGAGTATCGCGCGGCAGATAATCCAGCAGCGTCGGCGGCGGCTCGCCCGGGTTCTTTCCCGTCAGATGCCGCGAATAATTCTCGATGCCCCGGCAGAAGCCCATCTCTTTCATCATCTCGAGGTCGAACATCGTGCGTTGGTGGAGACGCTGTGCTTCAAGCAGCTTGCCTTCCTCGATCAGCTTTGGCTCCCACCACTCCAACTCCTGCTTGATCGATTTGATGGCGCGCTTCAAAGTCGTGCGCGGCATCACGTAGTGGGACTTCGGATAAATCGGAAGTCGCGACGTGTGTTTCTGCGTAATTTCACCGAGTAACGGATCGATCGTCGAGATCGAATCGATTTCGTCGCCCCACAATTCAATCCGATAAGCCTCGTCCTGATAGCTCGGATAAACCTCGACGACGTCGCCGCGCACGCGAAAGCTGCCGCGCTTGAAATCGATGTCATTGCGTTCGTATTGGAGTTCGACCAGCCGCTGAAGCAGGGTATCGCGCGCGATGCGCATGCCGGGTTCGAGGAAAACCAGCATGCCGTAGTAAGCATCCGGGTCGCCGAGACCGTAGATACACGAGACGCTCGCGACCACAATTACGTCCCGGCGCTCAAACAAGGCACGCGTTGCGGACATGCGCAGGCGGTCGATGTCTTCGTTTACGATCGCGTCTTTTTCGATGTATGTGTCCGAGGCCGGCACGTAGGCTTCGGGCTGATAATAGTCGTAGTACGAAACGAAATACTCGACGGCATTTTCAGGGAAAAGCGTCCGGAATTCCTGGTAAAGCTGGGCCGCCAGGGTCTTGTTGTGCGCTATCACCAGCGTCGGACGTTGCGTCTCGTCGATGACACTCGCGACCGTGAAAGTCTTGCCGCTGCCCGTAATGCCGAGCAGGACTTGATCCCTGGTGCCGTCATTGACGCCGCGCACCAGGGCTTCGATTGCCTGCGGCTGGTCGCCACAGGGACGATAATTCGATTTCAGGACGAAAGGCATAAGCGTAAATAGTAATTCGGGGATGGCACTGTAAACAAACTATGTATCGTGTCGTGCGGGGTGATCTATCCCGTCTCCCCTTTGGGAGAGCGATAACATGCTTGAGTGATCAACTCCGGTTCCGCACTTGAAAAACGCCGAAGGCGTTCGCAAATTCCAGCCCAGGGCAACGCCCTGGGGAGCCGCGTCTAGTGAACGCCTTCGGCGTTGGGGATTAGTCAAGGCCCTCCCCGGGGAAAGAGGGAGTTAGGAAAACAAAAAAAGCGCAGAGCTTGTGACCCTGCGCCTTTTGAAATTGTGAAATGTGACGAGAGACTATCCTGCCGGCTGTTCCTCTCCCGGAGCCTGACTGCCGACCTGATAAATCGCCTCCATCACTGCCGAACGAACTTCGGGCGGCAGCGTTCCGCGGACGGCCATGCGACGAAATGCAGGCAGCACCTCGGGCTGTCCGCTTAACGCGAGGAGCTTCACGACGGCGAGCCGCACTTCGGTGCTCGGGTGAGCTTCGATGGCCCGCATCAGCGGATTTATTTCGCCGGATTTAGACATCAGGAACAATAAAGAAAACGCGTCGTAGGTACGGTCGCGGCTCTCACCGGTCAGGTTGTTGATTGCCTCGTTCGCAAGTCCTGAAGTCGCGATGGCAGCGCCAATTCTGGCGCGGCGTTCAGCCGGCGCCTCACGCAACGCGCGCGTAAACGCGGCGGCGCGGTCTTCCTGGAAGTCGTACAACGCTTGTGCGGCCGCATTGCGAACTTCGGGCGAAGAGTCATCGAAGGCTTCGGTGATTTGCTGGAAAGCATCCTCAGCTTCCAAAGTCGACAGATTTTGCAGCTCCGCAGCCCGGGCGCGAGCATCCGGCCGCATCCCTGACGACACTGGACCTTCTTCAGGCACGCTAACGGGCTGAAAGTCGGATTCCTCACCGCCGAGAAACTCGCTTCTCTTAATTCGTTCGGAAGGTCGCTGTGCGTACTGTTCCCGCTCGCGCTCTTCAAGCAGCATATGCCGCTCTGCTTCCTCAGCGCGCAGTTTTGCTTCAACCTCGGCACGAATACGCGCTTCGAGTTCGGCCCGCTGTCTTACTTCCGCTGCGGCGCGCGCGCGCGCATCTTCTTCTGCCCGTGAACGCATGGCTTCTTCAGCCCTCAATCGCTCTTCAATTTCAGCCTGTAGGCGACGTTCTTCTTCGAGGCGCTGGCGTTCTTCGTCCTCTGCGCGACGACGAGCTTCTTGTTCAGCCGCCAATTGGGCCCGTTCGGCGGCGAGCCGTTCAGCCTCTTCCTGTGCGCGACGGCGAGCGTTCGCTTCAACTCGCTTTTGCACTTCCTCTTCGGCTTTTCGTTTCGCCTCAGCTTCAGCGCGCATCTGCGCCTCAATCCCAGCACGCAGCCGAAGCTCTTCTTCGGCACGACGGTTAGCTTCGGCCTCAGCTTGCCGTCGGGCTTCTTCTTCCGCGCGGCGGCGTTGAGTTTCTTCCGCCAGCAGACGGGTCTCTTCCGCGGATTTCACGCGCGCATCTTCGCGCAGGCGCAGCCGCAGAATCTCTTCTTCGACAGCGGCGATGCGCGTCTGTGCGCGGCGGCGCGTCTCGTCTTCCTGTGCGCGTTTGCGTGCTTCACCTTCCAGAAACCGGCGCTCTTCTTCGCCGCGAATACGGGACTGTTCGGCTTCCACAATGCGCGCTTGTTCGAGTTCGCGCTGGCGCGCAGCCTCAGCGGCGGCAAACTGCGCCTCGACTTCGGCGCGCCGCGCGTCTTCCGTGGCGCGCATGCGTTTTAATTCTTCTTCGACGCGAGCCAGTTCGGCTTCAGCAATGCGACGGCGGGTCTCTTCAGCCGCCCGTTCGCGTGCTTCCGCTTCGATCCGCAGCTTCTCGTGCTCAGCGCGTCGGCGCGCGGCCTCTTCCTGTTCCTGCCGCCATCCGTGCGCCGCCCGATTGAAAGCATGCTCGGCAGCCAGACGGGCCGTTTCGAATTCCGCACGGCGTGCTTCTTCTTCCGTGCGCAACCGAACCAGTTCAACTTCGAGCTGGTTAGCCTCTTCAATGACCGAAGTCCGCTCGGGAGAGATTGCTTGCGGTTCCGGCGAGAGTGATGGCGCATCGCGCTGAGCTGCTGCAGGTTCAGGCGCTGCGACAGGTGCCTGAATAAGCCCGGGCGCGGGCTTGGGCGGCGTTTCTTCGATCGGTGGCGCGCTCAAAAGCTTCAGAAGCTCAGCTTTGTTTGCCGACAAAGCGTCGCGCAGGTCGGGCGTAATCGCGCCTCTCGGCGCATCGATCACGAGTCGGTCGCCGTTGGCTTTCACCTCGACGCCTTTTTCCCGAAGTTGAACGAGCAACTCGCGCGCACTCATATCTCGATCACCTCACGTTCAGTATCGGCCGTTTGTGAAATCGGAGTTGATGCCGGCTCGGGCCGGGAACTCTTGAGATCTGAGACCGGATACCTGAGATCTTCTGCCGCCGCAGGCTCGGATCCACTTGTGGCGCAAGCTTCTACTGCATGCTTAAGTAAACTGCGTGGCACTCGTCGATCTGTTTCTGTTTGCATGAGCGCGTTCAGCGGAGCAATGGCCGCCGGGTCACGCAAGTCCATCAGCGCTTCGACGGACGCCCGTCGCACGTCAGGTGAAGGGTCTTCAAGCGCGGCAATCAGATGCGGCGTCGCTTCGCGATCATGAACGAAGCTGAGCCGGCGCGCGGCCGCAGCACGCTCGTTCGGTGACTCCGCAATTCGCAAATCACGGGTGGCATCTTCAAAGTACCCGTGATTCATGAACGCCGCGCGGGCACGCTCGCGACGTTGGAGATTCCGGCCGACGAGCGCCGACAGCAATTCAGCCCCAACCAGTTGGCGCGTGTAGCGATCGTCCGAAGCGATAATGCTTTTGTCATAATCGCCGCCCGCCATCAGTGTCTTCACTTCTTCAGAAGCACGTGTCACGCGTTCATGTTGGGCGTCAGTCGCCGGAGGCAGGGGTTGCGGCGGCGGATCAGTGGTCACAGCCGCTGCGGCAGCCGTGGCTCCAGCCAATTCGGCTCCGGTTGGTAGAGGCTCAACCGGCTGCGGCTCGACCGCGGCGGGTGGAACTTTCTCTGCGGCGATAACGACAGACTTCATCGGCGACTTGCGCAGCCGACTTCGTCTGACTGCTTTGGCCCGCCGACGCTGCATCACGAGCAAGCCGATCAGTAACAAAAGTACGGCCACGCCGATCCCGACTGGGACCGGATTTAGTTGCGCCAAAAGTATCCAGTAGCGCGCGCGCTGCTTCATACTGTTCCAGGTCCAGCCCTGGGCGGTTGTTTGCGACGCAGCCGTAGTAGGAGTGGGGGATGGCGAACTCCTTTGCTGCGCTACGAACGGTGAAACTCGCGGCGTCGCAGTCGGGCTCGGACTCGGCTTACCAGAAGGCGTCGGTGAAGGCTTGGGCGACGGCGTCGCGCGGGGCGCCGGCGTCGCTCGGGCTGAAGCAGCAGAAGATCGATCGTTCGAATTTCGGTTGCCCGCACGATCCGCCGTACCTAATCTGTTTGAATTTGTATTTCCGCGTCGTTGCGAATCGGCCGGAGGCGGCGCCGGTCCGGCATCGTTGCGCGCCACGTCCCGACCCGTCGATGGAGTATTAGCTGAGCGCGAACCGGGCATGGTGAAAACAACATCGAGCTTATTCCCGCGTTGCTCGACCCGGGCTGTTGCGCCGGGCTGCAACCGGAAAGAAACGACTGTGTCACTGGCACCGCGTTGCACCTTGACGTCCCCAAACGCGCGACCGCGCACGGCTTCCGGTCGCGGCACATCAGCCGCCGGAATCCGCACGTAGAAGCGATCGCCTCGGCGATACGCTTCGTAATCGTTCAAAGACTGATTGGACGTCAGGGCCACACGTGACCCGTTGGTTGAATCGCTCGCGCGCAACGTAGCCACAGGTCGTTTGGTTGAGTTGTTAGTGTTGGCTGAACGTTGCGGCGCGATGATGCGACTTTGCGTCAACGCGATCGGCGACGCAGTAAACACCACTGCTGCCGCGCAGCAAGAGAGTGCCGTGATCAGGCCCAGAACGCGTGGTAATGAGGATTGGTTGGCGGTGCTCATGAATTGGGGCGGCGTCAAATGAGAAACGCGAACGGCTTCGCTGAGGGAATTATGCAACGTCCGTGGGAACGTTGTCACTTGCCTTTAGACTGCGGCGGGTTCTTTGTCGAACTTGTAGAGGAGTTCGAGAATGCTGGTGCGCACATCTTCCGGCATGCCTTCTGTGGCCACTAATTCCCTGAGTTTTGGCGCCGCATCTGAATTGCCGGCCACGTTCAACACGCGCACGGCAGCAAGCTTCACCGGCACGTCGGGATGCGTATGAATGATCTCAAGGATGGGTTGCACCTCACCGGCTTTGGCCAGCACCGAGAAGAGCGCGAACGCCTCCTGCGCGTGTCTCCGGTCTTCGCTGGCCAGCCGGTCAACCGCCTGGGCAGCAATACCTGTCTTGACACATGCTTGAGCAAAGGTTTGAAGAGTGTTCAGATCAGCAGTTTTCATCACACGGGCGTAGGCTTCCGCGCGGTCAAAGTGGAGACTCGATAAACTGCGAGCTGCGGCCGCACGCACTTCCCGCGTATCGTCGGCCAGCGAGATCAGCACCGGGGCGAAAACTGATTCATGATCAATGTTTCCCAAACCGGCCACCGCCGCCGCCCGAACACTTGGATCGGGATCCTGCATTGCGGTGGAGCCTAAAGCCGACACCGAGCGTTGCGCCCGATGGGCAGCCAGTTCGCGGGCGACTTGCGCGCGTTCGGCGGTGTCCGGGCTTTCCAGCCTCGTCAACAAGCCCAGCAACGCGTCGTCTTCATCACCCATCGGCAACTGTTCGGAGGAGAGTAACGAATCAACCTCCTGCAGTTTGCCGTCCACATTCGGCTGTGGTTCGTTGAAATCGAAAGGCGCTGAATCCAGGAAACTGAGGTCGTCAACCGAGCACGCACTCAGGCTCTCGCTCAAGAGTGCTGGAGGAATGTCTGAGTGGCGGCGCGCGATATCGAGCAGGGCGCCGATCGCGGCCGGCTGTTTCAATTGACCTAAGCTTGTGACGGCCTGGTTTCTGACGACCGAATCGGTGTCGTGCAAAGCTTCAATCAGCGCCGGCAACGACGCGATAGAACTGATCTGGCCCAGTACGCGAGAAGCAGACGAACGCTCCCACGCGTCGCGGCCCTGCAGCATAAGCGCGCATTGGCGCGCGACGAATCCGTAATCTTCCAAAGCGCGGCGCGCGCGCTCGCGACCGGCATCGTCAACGTCGGGCGCGGACAATGCTTTGATTAATGAAGCCTCGATGGCCCGGCGGTCGTCGGCCACGCGCGACGCCATTACGTCCATCCGGTGCGGCTTGCCAAGCACGAGCTTGCCGACTTCCTGATCGATGCGATACGCGCCGAAGGCTGACTGAGCAGGATCTGGCGCCGCTGTATCTTTGGTCGCGCGTGTGCGCGGCTGCTGATCTGATTCTTGCGTGGGAGATGAAGGGGCAGGGGACTTTCGGCTCTCTTGCGCCGGCATTTCTCGCGGCGGTTGAGCGAGGCGTGGCTCTGGGGAGCTCGCGAACCCATCTGAGGTTCTCGATTTCCGGACGCGATACACGATTAACGCAACAAATCCGCCGATAAGCACGAGGGTCAAGATATAGTTGTCCAGCATCCACGCTAATACACCCCGGTCGGGCGGTTGTTCAGTGCCGGCTTGCGCAGCGACAACCGTGCAGGACAACAAGAAGCATAGCGTCACACTCAGAGAGCGAGATGCCGTGCGATGCCAGGCGGAATTTTCTGTGGACTTCATGGTGCGGGCTTTCTGCTTGCGTCAGGATTGAAAGAGCGCGATGGATCGGCTCAATTCGCGGGCAAGACTTTGAAGTGAAGAACGGACCGGGCTATTCGGCGTCCGTGAACTTATAGCCAATACCCCAGACGGTCAGCACGAGCTGAGGATTGTCCGGGTTCTGCTCGACCTTTGCGCGGAGCCGGTTGATGTGAGAATCAATCGTCCGATCGTAGCCTTCGTAGGAGTAATCCCAAATCTTTTCGAGCAGGTACTTTCGCGGGAAGACGCGGCCGGGATTCGAAGCGAACAATCGCAGCAGGTCAAACTCTTTTGGCGTGAGTTCAACGTGCCGGTCACCAATTGTCACCTCGCGCCGGACTGGATCGATCCGCAAATTCCCCCTGAGGATGGGCGCTTCGTCTTCGCCCTCAACTGCCGTTCCCGCGCGTGACCGGCGGAGCACGGACTTAATTCGTGCTTCCAGTTCACGCAGGCTGAACGGCTTGGTGATGTAATCGTCGGCGCCCATTTCCAGGCCCAACACCTTGTCGACTACATCGTCCTTTGCCGTCAGCATCAGAATCGGCATCTGCGGACTTTTGAGACGAAGCTCTTTGCAGACGGCCAGACCGTCCATCTTTGGCAACATCAAGTCGAGCACGACCACATCAGGTCTGTCTTTGCCGGCTACTTCAATCCCGGCCAAACCATCGGCCGCGGTGGCCACACTGTAACCAGCGCGCGTGAAATATTCCTGAATGGCGCTCGAAATGTTTTCGTCGTCTTCAATGATCAGAAGTGAGGTTGCTTGCGCGGCGGCCAAGGCTGTACCGGTGGCTTCGGTTGAATGAGGTTGACCCAACTTCCCGTTATCTCTTTCTGTCATTTCCCAGTTTCCCGAAGGCGAGAAGGGGGTTCGGCAGGTCCGCGCCTGGGGGCGCGCCCAACCGAATATAGCAGGCAGGTACTCCCCGACTCAAGCCCTAATTTAGCAGACTGACACAAATTGGTACTGTCCGGTAGCGCCGGCAGGGCTGCGTACGTTCTTTTGCAGAGAAGGACCGCAAGATTATCTGGGTTGGACCGCCATTCGCTGGCGCTGCGCTTCAGTCCAGTCGCAAAGCACCTTTTTATCCTGCTCAGACAAGCGGGCCTGCGGATGCATGGGCAAGTACGACGGCAAGGGCATGTTGCCGTCAAGCACTTCGTCGCAGATTTCCTGCAGGCTCTTCTCCTGGTCGGGGCGGGGGAGCTTGCCCCACTCCGAATAGTTTAGATGGGATCGACCGTGATTTACGTGATCGATTGTCCACCACGAAACGGGCGCCACATTGGTGTACCAGGGCCACGTCGTCTTGTTTGAGTGGCAGTCGTTGCAGGATCGCTCAAAAATCTTTGCCACTTCCGGGGTCATCTGCGTGTGTGCCTCGAGAGTCTGGGCTGGATCGAGGGGCGGATTTGTCCGCACCGGACGCACAAATTGAATTCCGACTACCGCGAGCGCCAGGACAATCGCTACCCATTTCAGAATAAGAAGCGTTCTCTTCATATGCGATGTTTTCGACTTGTGCGCCAAACGACGAAGCTCAGGGTCACCACCGTCACCAGTGCCAGTAAGACGACATAGGCCAAACGTTTGTTAGCAACGGCGAGCAAACTGTTGAAACGAGTGCGAATTACTTCGCCGGGAGGTGCTAACGAAACGCCGGTACGAAGGATACCTCTGGAGCCAACGATCCTACTTTGCCCGTCGGATGAGATCTTTCGTACGCGCGGATTGCTGGTTGTGCCCGGCGGCGTGTAAGTAAACTCGAGTGCATACACCTCGCCGCTTGACGTGGCGAAGACCCCCGTCGGAAAGAATGGCGGATCGAGTCGATAAACAACACCGACCGTTCCATCTGTCGCAATCTTCAGCAGTCGCCGATTGCCGGCATCAGCTACATAGACTTGGCCGTCATGGCCGACAGCCAAACCCATGATGCTGGTATCCCGGCCGCTGAACAGTGTGGGTTTGTCTTCTGAAGTTCTCGCCGCCAGATTCGTCGCGAGCGTTGTCACTGTTCCATCCAGCGATACCCGACGCACAGAAAGAGAGTCGGTCAAGTAAATGTTTCCGTCGGGCGCAAGCGTCATGGCGCTAATGCTTCCGAATCTTGCCGCAGCGCCTTTGCCATCCTTTTGGCCGTAAGCTCCACCCGCAAGTGTTGAAACTATGCCGCTTGGGGTTCGCCTCAAAAGCAGTGTTCGTTCCTTTGTGTGGTTGTTCTGTTCGATCGAGTACATGTTGCCCGCGCGATCTCGCCAAATGCTCACGCCGGACATGACAATATCGATCGGCGCTTGAAGAACAGTCTCTTTACCGTCCGGCGTCATCTTCCAGACGCCAAGAAAATGCTTTTCAGTTCTGGAGTCGTAAATGTAATCAGGACCGTAAAGGTTGTCACGGTCGTCGATTGAGAGTTCGTGAACGTGGCGGCCACCGACGCTGGCGCGGAAGACGCTCATATCGCCATTGCGATCGATTTTCCAGACGGTTTCGAGGTCGCTGAAATAAACGGTTCCCGTAGAGCTAACAACGATCCCCCACGGCGGGTGGGCCATAGTCACCTGCGCAGCCACGACCACGAAGGCCATGATAGTGACGAAACGCAAAACCCCTGGGAAAGTACATGCGCGCATTTGATGGAAGGACTGAACGACCTCCTGGTAACAGCTGGCGCCTACCGTCCCGTGCAATTCCGGGTGCAGCGTTCGATGCGAATGTCGCGCACCGCGCGCAGAATACCATCCGCTCCACGTGTCGGACTTAAGATCGAAGAGAATGTTCCCTGACCGCTCGCTCTTCGCTTGTCATCATCGCTTATGAAAGGATCGTCGCTGAAGTGATATTCATCGATCCAGTATTCCGGAAAGCCCGGACCGGAAACATAGGCGTGAATGTGTGCCGGGTTGCGACTGTTCGGGTAAGAGCCGGGTTTAATGGTGCGAAATTCGTACTTTCCCTGCGCGTTCGTGCGCATGACGCCGTGAATACGGGTAGCCCGATTATCGCCGCCGCTGGTCGTATAAACCCCAGTCGCGTCCGTTTGATAAACGAAAAGCGTGATTCCTTCCAAAGGCTGTTTGCCGTCAGGCGAGTATATCGTGCCGGAAACAATCAGTGGCTCGCCCGGTTCTTTGTCCGAAACGATTCTAGCGTTCCAGGTTGGAGGATCTGACGCTCTGTCGGCGACCGCGGATCGGGAACACGCAGCGAGGTTAAAGCCGGCGGCCAGGATAAGTACCAGCGCCGTCCACGACCGGACGAGGCGGTGACTGCGCATCGATAACGATCTGGTTCGTAATTGACTCATCTTCGGTTCCTCCTGCTGATGGCTGCTTAGTCTGGATGCTGAAGTGTACGTTACCCGTAGCCATGGCGATCGGAGTTGATTGTAAAGAGTTGTTAACTCACGCGTCGCCGCATTATGTGCCGGATACGCTTCGCTGAAAAGAGAAGACTAATTTCGTTGACAGTCTGCAATTGTCAGCTTAATGTATCGGCCTCGTGCCGTCCCGACGCACCTGGTTCACGACGCCGCCTCATGCTGAGCCCCATTGCCAGCCGTATGAATCATAAAACCGTAAGAAGTCTCTTTGCGTTTCTCCTGGTCATTTTGTTTTGCGCTGGTTCCGCGATTTCCCAAACGCGAGAACGCGATATGGCAAAGGAGAGCTTAATTTGGGATCACCTGAAAACAATCGCGCCCGAAACAATCGAAGACTTCAAAGCGGCGACGGTCGCCATGGACAGCGGCAATTATGATGAAGCGATCCGGCTTTATCGCGCCGTTTTGAAAAAGGCGCCTGACTCACATCACGTTCTGCGGCGACTCGGTACAAGTTTGGTGATGAAAGGGCAACTCGAAGAAGGCCTGTCATTTATCGAACAAGCTATTATCAAGAATCGCAGCGCGGACAATTTGTACACGATGGCTTTGTTCCTGGCCTATCCCGGTGAAAACAAGGAAGGAACGCCAGATCAGAAATCGCAAGCTTTCGCAGTCATCAAAGAGGCGGAATTTCTTCCGAAAACCGGTGACGACCCGGATGTTGACTTGCTGCTGTCCCAACTTGCTTATGATTTCGGGGACATGGTGACCTTCAGACGCGCGACCGAACGACTTTCCGCCAATCATCAGGAGTTGATGGCCACGCACTTTTTCAAGGCATTGCTCGCGGCCTATGACGGCAATTGGTCAACCGCTGAAACCGAGATAAAAAGGGCGGAGAGTATGGGCCTGGCGCCGAATGTTGCGCAGGAATTCCTTGCGCAAACCGGGATTGAGGGCCGCAACCGGACCTGGCGGTACTCAATGTACGGCGCCAGCGTCGTCGGAGTCTGGCTGGTTGGGCTCGGCGCGTTGTTTGTCTTTGGAAAGTTGATGTCGAAACGAACGCTGCGCTCGATCGAAGAGGCCGATCCTAATGCCGGAACCAGCAACGCAGACTTGGGGCTGCGCAAGTGGTATCGACGGCTGATTAGTATCGCCGGCATTTACTATTATCTTTCGATTCCATTCGTCATTTTCCTCGTGCTCGGTGCCGCAGCCGCCGCCACTTACTTCTCATTCGTCCTCGGTCATATTCCCATTAAGTGGTTACTGCTACTCGATATCGGCGCGGTGATCACGTCTTACAAAATGATCCGCTCGCTCTTTCTCAAGATCGAACAGGAGGATCCGGGCCGCCCGTTGAAGGTCGATGAGGCGCCGGGTTTATGGGAACTGGCCCGTAGCGTCGCCGAAACCGTCAAGACGCGGCCCGTTGACGAGATCCGGATCACGCCGGGCACGGAACTGGCGGTGTACGAGCGAGGGAGCTGGCGTGAGAAGTCGAGCGATCGCGCCCATCGAATTCTGATTCTTGGCGCCGGAGTTCTTAATGATTTCAAGCTCAACTCGTTTCGCGCCGTGCTCGCTCACGAGTACGGCCACTTTTCGCACCGCGACACCGCGGGCGGCGAGATCGCGTTGCGCGTCAATTCGGACATGCTGAAGTTTGCGCACGCGATGATCCTCAGTGGACAGAACGTCTGGTGGAACCTTGCATTTCATTTTCTGCGCATCTACGACTTCATTTTCCGTCGCCTCAGCCATGGCGCGACGCGGTTACAGGAGGTGCTTGCCGATCGTGTCGCGGCTACGAAATACGGTGCTGCGGCCTTTGAAGAGGGCTTGAGACACGTGATTAGACGAGGCGCTGAATTCGACGTGAGCGCAAATAAGGAAATCGCGTCCGCCGCCGGCCGAGCGCTTCAGAATTTATACGAGTTGCCGATTACGGCCCGCGAGGAAGTCGAAAGCATGGCTCGAGACTCTTTGACTCGAGTTACCAGCGAAGATGACACCCACCCCAGTCCGCTTGATCGCTTCAGGTATGTCGAACGAATTACCAGTCAGACCGAAGCGCAAATCTCTGGCGAAGTTTGGGACCTATTTAAGGATCGCGCCGGCCTCACCGCAGAAATGACTTCAAAGGTGCAGCAGGAGCTTCAGTCGTACGTTATCGCGTAACGTGCACCAGCATCTCGGTGCCGGCTTCGAGCTTAAGTTCCTTGCTGCCGCGGACGGCCAGTGACCCGGCGCCGGCCGCGCCGCCCACAATCAAACCGATCGCGGCGCCTTTTCCGCCCCCGGCAATCGCGCCAATGATCGCGCCGGCGGTCGCGCCAATCCCGCCTCGCTTGATGGTCTGTTTGCCGCGCCCTTCGGACTGAACGCCGCCTTCTTCATCGCTGCGTGCGTTGCTGTCATAAACGCGCGTCACGTATCCATGCAACGTTCCCGTGCGACCGTCAGCCAGCGTGATCGAATCAAACGCCAGGTTCATCGTGGTGCGGCCTTTGATTTTGCCCGACTTCACGATCGAGCGAATGTGACCACGCACGGTTGCTTCGTTGAAGCGCACTGGATCGAGCACCGTTGCAGTAAATTTGTCGCCGGCGCGCGAGTCTTTGCTGGACAGAGTGTCTTCCAGGCGAACTTTCAGGTTCGTGCCCACGGGCACCAACGGCACCACGCGCCGCGGAGTTGCTCGCCGCATCCGCGGTTTTGTTGTTTGCGCCGGCGCGACTGCCGGCAAGCTCATCAATGTCACCAACGCGACCAAGAGCAGCTTTGAGTATGTCGATTTCATGGACTCCTCCTCGAACGTGAATGCACGCTCGGTCAACCTGGCAAGTCAGGAGAGTATTTGTAGGGGCTATGATACCGGGTCAGGGGAGTTGTTGCCACTAAGCGGCGGCTTCGGACTTCTCGGCGGCTGGAGCAAGCTTCGGCGGCTCAATTTCGTCGAACGTTCGGCGCCGGCGGACGCTGCCGTCTGATTCGAAGATGTAGGCGGAAGGTGCTTCGCGCATGATGATG
>DASUTF010000390.1:0-2802 GCA_036374695.1 Pyrinomonadaceae bacterium | reverse complement strand
CTCAGCGGCGTACGCGGCAATTGGCGGCCTCACGATTCACACCTTCTTTGATGGCGTCTCGATCGCGTCTGCCTTTCTCGTCAACTTCCGCGTTGGGTTTTTGGTCTTCATCGCCATCATGCTGCACAAACTGCCGGAGGGATTTACCGTTGCGTCGATCATGCTGGCGTCCGGCCGCTCTTCAAAGAAAGCCGCGGCGGCCGCTTTGGCAATCGGCGGCGCAACTTTCGCCGGCGTCGTTGGCGTAGCTTTGATGAGCGAGCGCTTCCAGGGCGCGGTGGCTTACGCGCTTCCCTTCTCTGCGGGTGTGACATTGTACGTGGCGGCGAGTGACTTGATCCCGGAAGTTAATCGCTCGGAAGAAAAGAACCCGATCGTCTCAATCGCGGTGTTTGCGGGAGTCGCGTTCTTCTATCTGCTGCACCTGATGATTCCGAGGTGACTGTGCGCGCATGAAGTCAGTACTACTCGCGTGAGCGAGTGGGTTAATAATCAACGCACATTGAGTGATGGATCCATCCGCTCACGCGGAAGGTACTGACTTAATGACTCAGAATCCGCGCGAGCTGCACATCGCGCAGTGGTCGCAAGGCTTGCCGCTCGGATCGACTGAGCACTGCTTCTCTTTCTCGAAGAACTCAACTAATTCAGCGACCGTCGCTTCTTCGATGCCGAAGCGTTCCTGGCTGGGATGATCGATTGTGTGGGGATTTAGTAGTGTGGATTGTGGGTTGTCCTGGCCGAGCATTGCCGGCAGTCTGCCGAGCCAGGGTGATTGCACGGTGTCCGGAGCCGTGGGCCGCGATTCGAAAATATCTATGTTCGCTTCCGTCCGCGGACCGGTTGAAGCGTGGGTTCGCGTTGGCGGCGTGGCAGAAACAAAATCGATCATCCGAGCACGAGGCTGTTCCACAGCGTGGCCACCGCCGTTCCGCGTGGCTGATGCCGGACGTTCAGGGCCTCTTGCTTCGCCGGCCAGCCGTCGCGCAACGCGTTCCGCGATTAGCCTGGCTTGATCTTGATCGGTAGCCATTGTCACTTGACCGAGTGGCACGCGCACCTGGCGCGGGTTCACGGGCGAGACGCCCGTACCACCTTTTCACCTTCCAATAAATCAATATGATCGACGACGCCCACGATAGCTGAATCGATCGCGGCGCCGGCTTTCCCGGTTGCCGTCGTGGAAGCGCTCCAGCCTTCCTGAACCACCAGGACCGTGTCGCCAACTCCTGCATCGACTGCATCGAGCGCCAAAATCGTGTGACCAGTCAGCTCGCCTTCGGGCGTCATCTGCTCGCACATCATGATCCGCGCGTTTTCGTAGCGGTGGTTCTTTTGCGTCGCGACGACGTTGCCTAAGACTTTGGCGATGATCATCTTTTTAAGAGGGCTTTGGTTTTAGGTCTTGGGTCTTCGGTCGTCTTTTACAGTGGCCGCAGTCTTAGGGGAACACGCCAAAGTCCAAAGACCAAAATCCTAAGACCTATCACCCACAGCAAACATGCTCATCCGAATCCACAATCGCAATAATCGTGCAGTCGGTTGGCGTGTCTTCGCGCTTGAACGGAAAGCTCGCTTCCTTGCCGCGACACCAGAAAACCAGTTCGCCCACGCCGGCGCCCGCCGCGTCAACGGCGACCATCGGCTTGCCTTGCGGTGCTAGATCTTTGTTGAGGGATTGGACAACCAGGAGCTTGCGATGGCGCAGCGAATCGTTCTTGACGGTGGCAACAACGGTGCCGATGACGCGCGCCAGTTGCATTTCATTTCTCGGGAGCCATGATATCGACCGTGTCGATCACCCCGACGACGGCCGCATCCACCGGGGCATCTTTCATGTTCTGCGCCAGCCGCGCGCTGGAACCGGCGACCACCAGCACACGCTCATGAAATCCCGCGCCGACAGTATCAACGGCAACGACGTAGCCGCTCGTGTCCGATCCGTCTAGGTTGATGGGCCGAACGATGAGCAGCTTCTTTCCTTCCAGCCGTTCGTCCTTTTGCGACGCCACGACTGTGCCGATAATCCGGGCAATGATCATGCGCGCGCTTGGTTCGTAATCGGCATCGCCTCGTCAACGCTGCCGTGCGGCCGCGGGATAACGTGCACGCTGACCAGTTCGCCAACGCGACGCGCCGCGGCGGCGCCGGCGTCGGTCGCCGCTTTCACGGCCGCCACGTCGCCACGCACGATCGCCGTCACAAAACCGGCGCCAATTTTTTCGTAGCCGATCAAAGTGACATTGGCTGCTTTGACCATCGCGTCGGCCGCTTCAATCATCGCGACCAGACCTTTGGTTTCCACCATTCCTAATGCTTCTTGCATTCAGTTTCTCCTGTGAGAAGGGTGATTAGTAAATCGTAGATTCTAAATCGCGCCTAGGATAGCACGTGACACGCATCCCGCGCGTGCTCTCATTAACACCTCGCTTCAGCGAGGTGTCCACGAGCCGGTTTATTGCGCAACCGTTTCAACGGTTTCTTGAACTGAAGCCGTTAGAACGGCTTCGGGTTTCTTCCTAAGCGTCTTGTCACCTCGCTGAAGCGAGGTGTGAATTAGAAAAACGCAATCCTGTAAATCACTCACTCGTTCAGTCGCGCCGCCTGGCTCAAAAGCTCAACCAACTCTTCACGCGAGAGCGACACCCGGCCCGACCCGTTTGATTGCGAGGAGGGGCTGGACCGGGGCTCCGGCCGGTCGCCCGTCGGACACGTCAGATTCGTTTCGTGCAAATAACCGCAAGCCTGACATCGCGCACTCTCGCCGAGATAACCCGAAGCCTCACGCACGTTGATTAATTT
>DASUTF010000389.1:0-17611 GCA_036374695.1 Pyrinomonadaceae bacterium | reverse complement strand
TCCCGCATCTTCGTCGACTGTTTGGTCCGCACCCTTCGTGAATGACGGTGGATCGTTGACCGCCGTCACGTTGAAGCTGACGGTGGCGTTGCCGGTCTGCGCATCCGAAAGGGCGTTGGTCGTCCCATCGTCGGTGACCGTATAGGTAAAGCCGGCTGCGCCAAAGAAGTTCGCCGTCGGCGTGAACTCCACGTTGGTGCCGTTGATCACGACCGTGCCGCCCGTCGGAGCGCTGACATTCGTGATGTTCACCGTCTGACCGCTTTCATTCGCCGCTCCCTTATTCGTGTCATTGGCGAGCAGCGTCGCGAACGGAATCACATAAGTGCTCGAGTCCTCCGCCACGTCCGAAATCGTGTCGTTTGTCGGCACCGGCGCATCGTTGACCTCTGTCACCGTCACCACAAACGTGTCCACCGCTGTCTGCCCGTTGGTTGCCGTCACCGTCACCGTGATGGTGGCCGTGCCGTCCGCCGGTGAATTGGCATCCGCCGCCGGCGTGATGTCCAAAGTCCGGGTTGAGCCCGATCCGCCTATCACCAGGTTCGCGTTCGGAACCAGCGTGGTATTACCGGACGTGGCTGTCACCGTGCTGATCAACGCGCCCGTGCCATCACCCAGATTGAAGGTGATCTGCGGCACCGCCGTGTCTTCTGTCGTCGTCTTATCCGTAATGTCTTCCACTGATGGATGCAGCTCGAATGCGCCGATGTCCACCGTCGCCGTTGTATCAGCGTCCGCCGAGTCGGCGATGCGCGGGAAGCCTGTGCCTCGCTGATCGGTGGTCAGACCCTCATTGGAAGCGTTCGTGTTACTACCGGCTTCAATGGCGGGACTGCCCGTAAGCAAGGCGTGCGTGAAGGTCAGGCCGCCATTGTCCGCCAGCGCCCCCAGCAACGCATTTATCGGACTTACGCCCGTGCCGACCTGGTTGCCATTAGCGCCGTGGGTGATGCCGGTCATGCCGGTACCGTCGCCGATCAGGTTGAACGAACTGCTGGCAAACAGCGCCCCATTCACGTCGTCACGACCATCCGTGACGCCGTCCTCGTTGAAGTTGCCGGCCACGATTGTGTTGTACAACCCAACCGTGCCCGAGCCGTTGAAAATGCCACCACCGGCGCCGCTCCCGTTGTTGTCATTGTCGGCCGTATTGTTGCTGATCGTGACGTTCACACTGGTCACGATACAGCCGTTGAGTGCCGTAATGCCGCCACCGGATAGCGGCGTCGTGTTGCCACTCACCGTGCTATTGGTCATGTAGAGCGTACTGCCGTTGTCGCAGTAGATTCCGGCGCCTCCACCCGCAGCACTATTGCCGCTGATGGTGCTCTGCGAGACCCCTACCACACCGGTGGCGTCGACGAATACGCCGCCGCCAAGATTTCCGGAGACGGTCGAATTGATCAAGTTGACCGTGCCCCCGTCAGTGCGAACGGCGCCGTTGCTGCCCGCCGAACCGCCGGTAATTGTCAGTTCCTTGATGTTGAACGTCTTGCCGGAAGCGATATTGAACACGCGACTGGCATTACCGCCACTAACCGTCACGTGCTGACCCGCAGCGTCAGGAGCGTCCAGAGTGGCCGTCCTGGTCACCGACAACTCGCCCAGGGTGAGCGTGATCGTCTGCGGCGTGGCAAACGCTCCCGCCGTGTCGAATGTGATCGTGGTACCGCTGCAAACTGTCTTAATCGCTTCGCGCAACGAGCAGTCACCCGAAATACAGTCAGCGTCGTCCTCATCGGCAACGATGTCCACCACTGGATTAGTGACGCACGGGATGACCACCTGCGCCACGATGTTGCTCTGCTTCGTATCGAAATTACCGTCGCCTGAGTAATCAGCGCGAATGTTATGCGTGCCGGCTGTCAGGGTCGAGGTTTGACACGTGGCTACGAGACCCGTGAGCGCCACGTCATTGCAGATCACCGCATTGCCGTTCGAAGTGTCGATAAAGTCGACCGTGCCCGTCGGGGCGATGGATGGCTGGTCCGGAGTCTCTGCCAGCGTCGCCGTGAACGTCACCAGGTCGCCGGAATTCGATGGATTGAGATCCGAAGTCAGAGTGTTGCTTACTTCGAACAGATCGACCGGCGTCTCGGTCGGATTGGATGAACCAACCACGGTCGTGTCGTCAGTCAATACCGGCGTTTGGGGAGTGGCGCCGTCGTTGTAACTCACCGAGCCCTGAGTCGCTACCGCCGGCGGAGTCACCACCAGTGGATTTACTGGGTTGTTCAGATCCGGTGGATTGTTCACCGTCACGTCATAAGTGATGGTGACACTATCACCGGGACGCAGCGTGCCGATGATGATCGTGATTGTTTCGCCGGACATCGTCGCAGTTACCGCGCGAGAAGTCGCGGCGTGATTGTTTCTGCTTACGGCTTTCTGCTTACTGCCTTCTGCTTCCTCTTCTTTCAGTTTCAGGTAATGCGTTCCCATCAGACTGCCCGGACGAGCATTCATGGCCTGGCCCTGGGCCGGCACACGGCGCTCACCCATCGTCAGATAGCCGTACATGATGCTGTCGCGATCTTTCACGGAATATGAATCGTCGAGGCCGAGCCGATGCCCAATCTCGTGCTCGATTGCCGTGAGCAGATCGATACGGCCTGCGGCAGATGTGAGTGGGTTCGTGTATCTGCGGGTCGCCGAAGAGATGGTTCCAAACTCCATGTCGTCTGCCGGCGTGGCATCGACGAACCAGCCTTTGCCCTGCGCGTTTCGATCGACGACGATGCGATTTCCGCTTGCCTCGCCGAGATAAGAACTGCCCAGATCACCGAGCTCGAACCTCAGTTCACGCATTGCGGCGATTTGTTGCTGCGTCAAGCCTGTAGCCATCCAACGCTGCGTGGCAGCCGCCACGATCGCGTCGAGCTGCGCCTGATTAAGCGAGCTAACCGTTCCGAGGTTCTGGCGATCACTTGAAGCGTTGGTCGCAAGGTCAGTCAATGCCGACAGGAATGAAATGGCGTCCACACCGCCGTCGGCCAGCAGCAGCGGCACACTACAGGCCGCGCCGTTGGCGAATGTTCCACCGCCGATCGCCTCTGTCAGAACTGGGTTGTAGCCAAAGTTGTTAGTGAAGGTGTTGTTGTTTGTGATGTGCGTATCAGCCGCGGCAGCTGTACCTGCGGCCGCGCCGGGAATGCGCACCGTCGCGGTGTTCCTGGCGCGAACGTAAATCGCCGCGAACGAGCCATTAATATCCCACGTCTTGCTGGCAGTATCGGAAATTGAATTGCCGGTGACATTAAGACACGCGGTAAACGCTGAGGGGTTGACGGTGCCCATGTTGAGGTAGATAGCGTTGCCCTGTGAGTTAGCTGGCGCGCTGTTCGATGGCTGCCGGATCGTGTTGTTAATGATCGAGGCGTTGATGCTGCCACCCGAATTGGCGCCGCCGAGAGCAATACCGTTGGTGTTGATTTGCTGGATGGTGTTGCCTTCGATGCGCAGGCTCAGGTTGCCGGTGAGCGCCTTGTCAATCGTCATGCCGTCGCAGCCGCCCAGCGCCGTTGCGCACCCAGAGGCAGCCACGCCGTTGGTGCCGATCGTATTGCCCTGGATGATTCCGGTGAGGCTCCCGCCGTTGGCGAAATAGTCGATCGACTGTAAGACAGCCGCCGTCATGACCGCGTTGTTCATCGTGTCAAAGTACATGACGGCGCTGCCGCTGGTGTTCACGAAAACGTGGGCAGCGTTGTTAGTCATCGAGGTGCTGTTGTGGATGCTGCTGTGCGTACCCACGGTACCGACCGTTGCCGAGCTGGCGGCGTTGACCTGAAAACCGTTACCGTTGCCGTTGTTATTGAAAGACGAAGTGCCGACGTCCACATTCGTGCTGGAGGTACCCTGGAGCTCCATCAGCAGTCCCTGCTGCGAAGAAACTAACGGCGCGACCGTGCGGCCAAACAGCGTGCCGGTAACATTGAGCGTCAGCGCACTGGCGCCGTCGTTGAAGATGTGCGCCTGTCGCGAAAAATTGTTGCGGATGTTGGTGTTGGTGATCGAGACCGTTCCGGTCAGATTCTTGAACAAAAGTCCGTTTTCGTAGTCCTCGTTACCATTGTTCTCGATCGTCGAATTGGCCAGCGTCAATGCGGAAACCGAGGTGCCGGCAATGCCTTCCTGCGTCGAGCCGCTGATTGAAAGATTGGTTAGCGAGATGGTCGTGACGCTGCTCAGGTAGAGATTGGCCGTGCACAGCGTGGTGTTGCCGGCGACCAGGTTGTTGCCACAGTTAATATTCGTATTCGACTGCGTCTGAGCATTGCTCGTCAGGTTCATGTTCTTGAGCGTGATGTTATTTGAGCCGATGAATTTGGCGCCGTGGCTCGTCGTGTTCTGAATCGTCCCGCCGGAACCGCCCGTTGTGCCTGTGCCGTTTACTGTGAACGAGCCCGTGGCACTGTCAACGTCGATGCCGGTCGTCCCGCCATTCTTCGTGATGGCGTGGAAGATGAAATCACCGGTAGCTGTGTTTATGTCGACAGCTGTCCCGGTCGTCGAAGTCACGTCATTAAAAGTGAAGTCAGTGGCGCCGCTGTTTTGAATCTGCACGGCGGCTCCCGTCGCAGATGTGACGTTGTTAAAAGTAACCGTAGAAGCTGAGGTATCTCCGTTCCAATTAATGCCGAGGCCAGTGCCAGTAGCGGTGATATTGTTCGTACCGCTGACGTTGACGATGCCGCCATTGGTGGCCGTAAAAGCCGTGTTATTTATTGCTGGGTTAAGTGTAAGTCCGCCGCTGAATGTAACTGCGCCGGTGCCGCCGCCGAGGTCATTGTTGTCGAGGAAGATTCCCTGCCCGCCGGTGTCTGTTATAGCTCCGCTGAAAGTGATCCCGCCGATCGGATTGCCGCTGCGGGCCTGTACGTCCACGGCGCGTCCGAGCGTGTTACTGATGGAGCTGCTAATGGCAATAGTTGCGCTGCCGCCGCTAATGAGTACGTCGGCTCCGTCGACTCCGCTAATGGCGCCCGCGCCATTTACGGTAAAGCTTCCCGTGGCGTTACTGATTTGAATTCCGTTGGCCCCTGCGTCCGACGAGGCCGCGCTATTAAAGGTGACGGACAGAGCTCCGCCCGAATCGGCACGGAACAAACCGCCAGTGCCATTAAGAACGACTTCCGAAATGTTGAGCGTGCCGACCGTCTGTGTCGTCGTATTCTGGATGTCGTAATTGCTGCCAGTCCCAGTGGTGTTGCCGACCGTAAAACCACGCAGGGTGTTGTCCTGTTCAAGCTGAATGCCGGCGGCAGTGGAAGTTATCAAGACCGTTGAGGGATCATTATTCAATGCCGGCAAAGCGTCGCTGTGAGTAGGCACAGTAACGCCCGCGATCGCCGCCAGTGTGGTTCCCGAGCTGGAGCCCTGACCGATAAGTTTCTGCGTATCCAATAAGGCGAAAACAGAAGTGTTGTTATAAGTGCCGCTGTAAAGAAAAATATTGTCGCCAGGATCATCCGCAGCGACCAGATTGAAGCACCCTGCGCCGGTCAAGCAATTGAAGGGGCTGGTGAGACGGCCATCACCACCGCCGGCAACGCTGTCGTCAACAAACCAGACCATGCCCGAAATCGTAAGGTTTACCGTGGCTGTGTCCGTCTTGCCGGTAGCATCCGTGACTGTGTAAGTAAAAGAATCTGCGCCGGTGTAGCCGGGATTCGGATTGTAGCTGAATGAGCCATCCGCGTTCACGGTGGCCTGACCGTTTGTGGGGCCGGTCGTTGGGCCGGAGGCAGTCAGCCCTGCGTTAGTGCACGGACCGCCCGCAGGATCGGGATCGCAGTCGTTCCCCATAAGGTCGCTAGCCCCGTCCGGAACTTGAATCCGTACGTTCCCAAGCACGTTGAAGCTATCGTTCACGGCAATGGGCTGGGTCGTGATCGAGCCAGCTACCAGCTCCGTGTGTGAATCGATGGTATTGGTGTATATGACGTTTGTGGCGTCAGTCGCTCCACCGGCGTTTGAAATAGTGACGGTGTAGCGAATTTTCTCAGTGGTGGCCGGGACACCGTTCGTCGGGTCAGCCTTGGAGTCGCCGTCATCGTTGATCAGCGTGTCCGTCATCGTCGCAGTGATTGAAGGCACCAGCGGTACTGCGACTGGCCCCGGAAGCGCGGGATCGACAACGACATTTTCCGCCGCCGCCTTCGCTTCGCTTCTCCCCGTCTCCGGGCTCCTGACGCCCGAAACCCTCGCGTTCGCGCGCGTCGCCGCAGCCATCTGCACAAACGGCATCATGATCATTAGTGCGGAAAGAAGTGAGGCGCTGAATACTCTTAGGCCGCTGGTGGGGGTCGAAAGGGAACGGTGCGTCATTGGTTAACTCCTGGTAGCTAAAAGGTAATTAAGGGCAGGCAAACGAATCGGGAAAAATCGAACCGCAAGAGTATTACAAGGTAATCATTTGGTCAACGAAATACTCACACATCGGGCCTGACAGGGACGAGAATGACAATTTTGTGGCTACACTGCGAAAACTCCAGTGTTTTTGCAGAGAAAGAGACCACTGCTCAGGGATCTTCCAGAGGACGCGCAACTACCGACGCGCTCCAGGCGAGTTGGAAACCTATCGGACTCTACGGGCGTTCATCGACGGTGGCGTCGCACTTGCCCAGGCCAGTGCCGGCGCTTCGCGCACCTCCGCATCCTGCAATCAAGTCGCGGGAGGTCGCGACGTCGAAAAACTGTCCAACGTGTCTAGAAAGCTTCTCCTACTGGTTACTGCTTACTGCTTACTGCTCACTGTCCCGGTGTCGGACTTGCTTGCTCTCGCGCTCTTCGTCTGCGATCTTTCAGCTTTTTATCCGCTTCGCGATCTTGCATCAACACATAGTTGAGGTTTCCGCCCTGACCGCCGGCAAATACGCGGACCTCGAAATCCGCGCAGGTCAGCACTTTCAATTGATTGTCCATGCCGGTAAATGCTTCCCACTGGTCGACCGCCGGAAGATTTCTGCCCTCGATGAACTTTGTGACGAACTTGTCCACATGCGAGAACTCGGGACCGTTGTAACGAACCGTAAAACTCGAAACGCGGCCATCAAGGAGAATCAAGGTGATGTGGTTTACCTCGGCAAACTTCTCATTGGAGGCAAGCTGAGCGGACCTAATCGTAAGGTTCGAGACCCCAAATTCGCTGGGCGGCATGGCCAGACTTTCACGGATCTCCTTGTCCTCCTGGCTGCCGGGGAAAAGGGCCAATAACTCTGCGGGCGTCATTCCAAGTTTGACGCCATTGATATCCGGCGCCCCGGCCATCGTGAGGGTGCAAAGTGTCTTCTCCTGCGCCCTCGCGTTGTTCGTTTCTGTCGCAGGTTGTGGTTGAGTGTTACTGATGGCCGGTTGGGAGCCAGCGGACTTGTAACCTGAACACGCGATCGAAACAACGATCAATAACGAAGCGATAACAACAAATGGTCTCATGGCATCATGATGCCATGAGAGTTGGGTGGGTGCCACTTGACTGGCGGCCTTGCACCACACATGGCGGTAAGCCTCGCTCACCGTTAGTACTTACCTGACTACCGCAGGCGGCAATGACTCCCTATACACCCGGAAAAGCAAAAACCGCTGGCACGATCTTTGGTCGCACCAGCGGCTTTTCTTTTCCTCGCCCGGCGACTAACCAGGCGGTTCTGACCTAACCTCGCGGCGGAAACACTCCTTGCATGGCGATGATGAACGTCACTGTAAGGTACGGCATCATGTTGTTGTGGGGTAAACTGGCACCAGCAATTGACAGCATCTGAAAATTCATCTGCACCAGGTTCGCATTGCTGACCGTCATGTAGGCATTACCCGGAGTCGACCGAGTGAAAGTAATGTCCGGTGCGGGGCCGGTGACGTCGGCCTGATTGAAGTCACCCTGCATAAAGTGGTTGTGGAAGGGCATTTCACTATCAAGCAGCGTAACGAATTGAGAGCCGCCCTGCTGCCCGAGGAAGTATTCCGACAGGCCACCGCCTTGTCCCTGGCCAATGGGTGTTGATCCCTGCAGATTGGGAAGCGCAAACGTCGATTTACCGTCGCCGCCGTAGTACGTTCCCAACAGCGAGAACAGCGCGGTGTTTTGAGAGATGGGCAACAGTTGTCCGTTGCATAGGGCCCAACCTGTCGGGGCAAAGTTTCCGGCGAACATTCTGATTTCGGCGACAAAGGGATCTGACATCTTTAATGCCTCCTTTTAGGCTTGCTGCGGGAAAACCCCGAAAAGAGAAAGGATAAAAGAAATGCACAGGTACGGCTGCAAGTTCTCGTGCGGCTGACTCCCGCCTGCGGGTGTCAGAGTATTGTTAGCAAACAGCTTGGAGGTTCCGCCCTGATCATAAATCTTTAGCTGATTGCTTGACGCGGTGATGTTGCCGCTGGCCGTAGTCGAGCTGGCAACGTTGGTCGAAGCAACTACTGCGTGATTGTGTACAGGTATTTGCTGAGTGGTTAGGGTAACCGATTCCACGCCCCCTTTCTCGCCTAACTGATAATTCTGCGATATGCCTGGGCCCTGACCGGCGTGCATCGGGGCCCGCCCCTGCAGATCGGGAATGCCAAAAGTTTCCTGGCCGTCACCGCCGTAGGTTGTTCCGATAAGAGTGAACAGCGCGTCATTTTCGGAAATCGGCATTAATTGGCCCTGGCAGAAGGCCCAGCCGGCCGGCGCAAAATTGCCGCCAAACATTCTGATTTCACCGATAAATGGTTCTCCCATTTTTGATCTCCTTTAGTTTCGCGACGGGAAAATTCCCTGTAGGGCAATGATGAAATTGAGCACCGTGTAGGGCTGACGGTTCTCGTGCGCCTGGCTACCACCAACGTTGGTGATCGTCGCCGGATTCATCGTCGTGAGCGCGGCGATGGGCCCGTAAATGCCTCCCGCGACCGTGCCGAAAATGTTCTGCGAAGCCGGCGATGCCGATTGGATGAAAGCCGAATCGGCCTGTTGCGACGAGGCGTTCACGAAGTGATTATGCGCCGGCATTTCGCTTTGAGTTATTGTGTGAAACTCCTGGCCACCCGCCTGTCCGAGGACAAAGCCATCCCCCATGTGAATCGGTATTCGACCCCTGAAGTCAGGAAGCGCAAAGGTCGTCTGTCCATTTCCTCCGTAGGTTGTGCCCAGAAGTGAGAACAGCGCTTGGTTTTGATTAATGGGCAGGAACTGGCCGTTGCACAAGGCCCATCCCTTTGGCGCAAAGTTCCACGAGATTATTTTTATCTCACCGAGAAATGGTGTTGACATGTCCGTCTCCTGACTTTAGGTGTGACAAATGCGCTGAATGTTAAGAGCGGTGGTTGGCTTCCGATCACCGCTGTGCGCGAGCGAAAAGCAGAACGTCTCTCGCTATGTTATTACGAACCCGACTGCTTGGGTCGAAGCGGCGGGGATTCTAATAGCAACTTTCTGGGATTGCAAGCAAAATCTTTTACTGGCCGCCAGAAGATTCAGTATCGGCGACTGTGGGCCGGCTCTGGGTAACGTGGAGTTCAAGTCTTGAGTCGCCGGGACGCGCTCAACGAGGACGCCATTCCATCAGATGGTTGTAACCATCTTCGTCAATCTTGGAAAAACCCAGTCGTTTGAATAAGTTCTGCGAAGGATTGAAATGCTCCACCCAAATCACGACGGTCCTGGCGGTTTTCTCGGCTTCCGACAGCAGCTCGCGCAACAAGATGGTGCCGATGCCGGCGTTTCGATATTGCGGAAGCACAGTAATATCCAAAATCTTGATTTCCGCGGATCCTCGGACCAGATACAGACGCCCAACCGGTTCGGCCTCTTTGAGAATCACTTGAAAGCTGGCTTCCGGATATTGCTTACGATAGTGGGAATCCTGAGCGTCAAACTGAAATTTCAGGAAAGCCGCGCGCTGCTCGTCGCTCCACGGAACCAGCGACAACTCCAACGCGCGTGTACTCGCATACACTTCGCGAAGAAAATGCTCGTCTTCAGGCGTTACGTCACGCAGAAGGATCGACATGACGGTCAGCTCTTCTTAACCAGCCGATTAAACACAGCCTCGTAAGAGGTTCCTTCTTCGTCGCGGCCGATTGGAACAATGAACAATTGAATTGTGCCCATTTGATCGTGTTCGAAAGACGCCAGGCCCTGACTCAGCAGGAAATCATTCGAGGTACGAAAGACAATTGCGAATCGCTCTTGTCTTGCCGATACCATGTGTTCGGATATATCTACCAACTCAGCGTCAACTGCCGTTGCTTCGTCAAGTCGAATGCGAAACGTCGTATTCAGGTGCTTGGAAAACTCTTCGTGGGTCAGTTCGGCCATTCCTTCTTTCCCCTTTACCGCGGGTCAAACATTTTCGACTGCGCCTGTTGGTTTGCACGTCATCTCAATATACATCGACTGTTCGCCGACTTCTGCGAATCCGAGCCTGGCGTATAGCCGCTGCGCGGGATTTGTTTTGAAAACCTGCAGCCGGACGGCCTTGCCCGCCCGCGCGGCCCGATCCAGGAGCTGCTGAAGCAGGTAGCTGCCAATTCCCGCACCACGGTGCTCTGGTGAGATGGCAATATCGATCAACGCGAACTCTTCCTCGCTTTCCTGGATCAGCATTCGACCTATCGCTCGCTCACCAAGAAGAATAATGCTGGACTCGGCATCCGGATAAGCAGCTTCATATTGGGTCTGTCGGATGTCGTACTGCATCGCGAGCAGAGAATCAATCTGCTGCTGAACGCCTAACCATCTGAACTCATCGATGCGCGTGCTGGCGTAAAGTTGCCGCAGAAAGCCCTCGTCATCTGAGGTCGCCGCACGAAGACTTATTTGCTGAGTAGAATCCGGACTCAAGACGTAAACAATCTTTCGGTCCCGCGGCTTTGAAAAACTCGCAAGTTGCGCAATCATCGCGACGTCGACGATCAAACCGCGCAGGAATTTGCCCTTGAAACTTTCCGACCCTGATAGAAGCCAAGCATCCTCGCATATCAGTGAGCGATTGCTCAAGCAGATTCATCGTTATCCTGACTTGCGCACCGGCGGATTACAGCTTGCGCAGGAACTGCGAAAGCGGGATTCGTTTCAAGATTACCTGGTACTGGCCATCGCGCGCGGCGGCGTGCCGGTGGGGCGGGAAGTTGCCACCCAACTCCACCTACCTTTCGATCTAGTCCTAATCAAGCGATTGCTGCTCCCGAGTGGGCCCGGTTCCGAACTTTGCGCGATGAGCGTCGCGGGCACGATTATTTTTGACGAGGGAATCCAGGCTCCGGCCAGTCCGTCAACACCACTTGAGCATTTCCTGGATGACGCGCTTTGCGAATTCCGCCGTCGCCAAGCGCTGTGTCGGCCTGGCCTATCGCCAGTTAACCTTGTCAATCGCAAAGTACTGCTTGTTGATTGTGCAATCCGAAGCGGCTCAACGATGAAGATTGCGATTCGAGCTGTCCGCAAACTGAATCCAACGCGAATCACCGCGGCCGTTCCAGTCGCTTCACGCGAAGGGTATGGAGTGATTAAGAGTCTAGCCGATCAGGTAGTGTGTTTGGCGCAGCCTGAACCTTTTGGTAATGCCGGAATGTGGTACGAAGATTTCAGCCGACCCGAAGACAAAGACATGCACGAACTGCTGGATCCATTTCGAGTGTTGGAAACAGTGTGAAATCCTTCGTCAGCCCGAAGGGCTGCAAGAAAGTAGCCGGAGATCGAAGCGCAGCGAAGACCTCCGGAAAAATGAATGTTCTTGGCGGCACCTCGAAGAGGTGCCAGAGCCTAACAAGAGGAGTCTCCGCTCTCGCACCCTTCGGGGTGCCGATTCATTCCAAATCGTTTTCCGGTGGTCTTCGACCACCGGCTACTTGCTCTCAGCCCTCCGGGCTGAAACCCACCTGCTACCGTCCCGACATATCGGGAGTACTGACCTCATCGGGTCCACTGCTCACTGCCCACCGCTCGCTGCCTTCTGCTCACTGATCGACCGGCTTATCGGCGACGGTTGCCGGGCCCCCACCCTTATCGTCACCCCGCACAACTCCGGATTGATCGATGAAGAAAGAACGCCTGCCCGATTTGCCGTACTCCACCGGCGTGGCAACCGCCTCGAAGCCGTTCGCACCTGTCGAGATGACGAACCGGTAGCCGTACTTGTCCAACATTTCTTTGCCTAAGTGTTTGTGCTCAACCAGATCGTCGAGACTGCCGTAACTCCCGTTGCCCGCGGTCTTCTTGTAATTCTCTTCTCCGTTCGCGATCAGTTGCAGAACGCCGACGGCAATCATCTCGTTCATTTCCGGCGACCCTTCCTTCATCGCCGACATTGTCGCGCTGGTGCCGGCGACCATCGCCAGCACCAGGTTCTTTGGCAGATGCAACTCATGGAGTGAGCCAAACCCCTCATGCGAAAGCGTGTAAGTAATCGCACTCGCTCTTGGACTCAGCTTCATCAGAAAGTCGCGCATTGTTTGATCCATCGACGCCGCCTGCTTACCGATTTGTTCCTGATAGCCTTCCATCAGCACGGGCGAAACATAGACTTCACCCAGAGTCTGCCGCGGCTGCCAGTGCCGCGCGCTGCGGAAAGTATTGTTCGCACCCAGGGTAGTGCCGTTCATGTTTGCATCCGCCACCTTACGCACGGTCTCAGAATCCGAGAGCACCAGAAAGTTGCCGACGAACGCGTACGAGAAGATGCCGGCGTAGTTGACGATCTCACTGTCGCCGCGGCGCTCGTTCTGGGCCAAAAAGTTCGCCTCGCCGATTCCGAGGCCTTCGAATATGCGGGGCATAAGACGCCGCGCCGCCTCTCGATCCTTTATGCCGATAAGAACAATCGGCATTGCCTCAGGCTTGTTCTTGTCTTTCGGATCGCTGGAAGTCTTCGCCGGCGGTGTGGGCACGCCCATCACGTTCGCCATGTTGGCCTGTTTCAGTGACGCCGCGATAGCCAACTCGTTTCCGAGGACGGGCAATAACTCGTCAGTAATTTTGAGGTTTGCCTTCTTTTCGAATTGCGTGAATGCGTCCGTGGCATTCTCAGACGAGGCGGATGCGGCCAGTTGTCTGGATTGCTTCAGGGTCGCTTCGGCCTGCTTCTTCATTTCACGATAAGTGCTGCCGAAATCGATCGAGGCCGTGACAAAAACTTCAGTGTCGTCGGGGAGAATGGACGCCGCCTCCGACGCCACTGCCGGTCCCGAGATCAGTTGCGGCAAGAACGGCAGCGGCAGCGTCCTCGCGTTTTCCTTTTCAATCAGGATTGCGCGCACAGCGAACTCTTCATTCTCGAGCGCGAGTGCGACGCCAATCGCTTCAGGCCACTGCGGCTGTCCCTGGCCCAGCATGCTCAACATGCTGCCGATCTGGTTCGAAGCCACCGTCTGCGCTTGCTGCTCTTTTGTCGGCGTCGGAGTCGGTGAGGCGCTGACCGTGAGCACCGCCGTCACCTTCGGCCCCTCCGGCGTGATATCCGTCGCTACGCCCTCACCAAGCTTCTGCTGGGAAGCGTTCGCCTCTTCGGTGAGTCTCTGAATCTCGGCCTCTTGTTCACGCTCGATACGCTCGCGCTCTTCGTCCGAAATGACCGGCGTCGGAGAGGGCTTCGGCGCGGTCCGGTCTTCCAAAGCGACATTGAAAAAGAGAAACAGGGGCTCGGCCGCATACCGATCGCGCGCGACCCGGAAGTTCTTATCTTCGGAAAGCAAGAGAGCGTCGCGCGGATGCAGCTTCTCGATCTTGAAAGCTCGATCGCTGATGAAAACCAGCGGGCCCGCTTGCGTGAGCACAAAAGGTGAGCGCATTTCGCGCGGCACTGGAGAGGCTTTGGGTTTCGCGCCAGCAGGAGGCGCGGGTGTGGTTTTCGCTTCGGTCGATTTCGCCGGAGGGTCTTCGGTTTGCTCCTCAGCCAGCGGAGAACTTTCGGGCGTTGGCTGGTCAACCGGGACCGGCGGCAGGACTATCGGCAAAAAGGTCTCGAGCTTGGGCGTAAATTTCGCGGCCTCGTCAGCCGATGCGAATTCGAGCGTGGCCACGGTCGAGGGAATGTCACTGCGCACCGGCCACGTCGCAATCATCAGTCGCGAACCCGCTAACGGCTCTGCATTGTCCCTGAGAAACTTGACCAGCGACTTTAGTTGCGGCCCGGGATCAGCAAGTTTGACGATCGGGTCAATTATCTCCCCTACACCTCCAGTCGTAAGCAGCGTCCCGACGTTACGCACTTCGACATACATTTTGTAGCTGTCTGCGGACAGCAACGTGTCGAATGTTGGTTCCGGCTTGGTTGCGGCTGTTGGCTCAGGCCTGATTGTGGCTTCCGGCTGCGATGACGGCGGTGAAGTGGGTTGCTGCTGCGCCTGTAGCGGTGCGGCAAAGATTGCAAGGGTCAGTGCGAAGGAGACGATCGTTGAAGCCCGGCGGCGGAAGCAGGAGGATTTCATGAGCGGAACCTCGCGAAAGAACATTCGGGCGGAGCATATCACATGGCTGGAGCGCAAGCGTCTCGCTTGCCCGACTGGAGCGCAAGCGTCTCGCTTGCCCGCGTTCAGGAACAGCAACCGGGACGGTTGCGCTCCAGTCCTTTATCAAGGTGCTTCATGAAAAGCGCTTGAGAACCGCCAATCTTCAGGCAAGGTACAGAGTCCGGATTTCACCGGATTGTTTTCGATGTACCTGACAACACTCACAAAATGTTTTCGGTTTCGAATGTACCGGTCAAACGGTTCGTGCTGCCAAAACTGCCCTGTACGCTTCAGTATTTTATTCGCTTCGTGTGCTGTGTACGACTTTATCGAATGCGCGATCTGTCTTAACGCGACATTTTCAAGTGGTGTCGCAAGGAAATGAAGATGGTTCGGCATGATGACCCAAGCAGACAGGCGGTACTTCTTGTCGCGGTGGAAGAGTAGACTATTCTGTACCAGGTGTGCGACGCGCTCATCTCTTAAGGAGCAACTACCATACCCCCGATCCAAATAGCGCTCGACGTTCTTGCGGAACTGAATCTTCCCTTCGTCGCCCGCTTCAACCGTTTCCTCGCGCCAGCGTTTGAGAACTGACGCGGGCAACGAATCATAGAGGCGGAACGTGAAGAATTGCGGAATCTCCCCACCCTCAAAATGTGGGATATAGCCGCGGTCGTACCAGCCGAGATTCGATTTCAATCCCTTAGGTTGAAACCTGAAATCGGTCATGATGCGGGAGAATAACCGATCGACCCGGCAGGGGGCTTGCTAACAATTTAGCAGAACGGCAACCGGGACGGTTGCACTACCGTCAATCGCTGCCGTAGCGAATCTCCATCCGGCGAATGCGCGTGCCGGCGGCAATCAGCACCAACGCGGTGACAATCAGCAATCCCGGGACCGAGATATAAGCGGGGGTTGGCTCAACGATGACGGCGAATGGTCCTTCAGAGACCGGCACCGGCACCAGCGAGTTCAAATAATGGATGACACTGATTTTCTTGAGGACGGGCGGCAGCAGAAAATTGATCCACTCCCAGCCGTACAGCATCAGCGACGGGATGATTGGGTTACGAAAGAACAAACCGACGACGATGAAGAACGCGCCGTAGCCGATGCATGCGAGCAGAGTGATGCCGGCGTACGTCAGCAACTGCGACATCCCTGCGCCTTCAAAGAAGAAGCGCATGCTCGCGGAATAGAAGTGCGGGAAAAACATCAGCAGCATCGATAGAATCGTGACGCCGACAAACAACACCGCCGAGGTCACTAATCCCGAAATATATTTTCCAGTAATCAGAACTTCGCGATGGACGGAAGAAAGAAAGTAGTAGTGCAGGCTGCGATCGACGATTTCACCGCGGAACAGATTCATGAAGATCCAGGCGCAGCCGAAGAAGACCACCGTCCGCAGGATGAAGCCGTTGTAGAAAGCCGAGAAGATCGTCGGATACTGTGAAAAGTCGAGCCATTCGCGCGATAAGCCGTCCCCCGTCATCACCGCGACGCGCAGGATCGCGATTAGGCTGAGCAGTCCGATCGGCATCAAGGCCAGCAGATAAACCAGCACGGCGCGTTTGCCGAAGAAGTTCTTCTTCAGCTCGAGCCGCATAATGGCCGCGATTTGCCGCAACCAGAGGCGTATCGGGGGCTGCGCCGTTCTCTTTGTCGAGATTGTTTCTTCGGCTGAACTCATAATTTAGTGGCACAGACTTCAGTCTGTGATTTTTCAAATTCAAAGCCGCAACACAGACTGAAGTCTGTGCCACCTCACTGCGATCCAATCAAATATTCGTAAACCGCGCTCAGATCATCATCGACTGGCGCGACAGATTCGATCTCAACCTCGCCTTGCGCGACGACTTCGTTCAAAAGCAGGTAGAACTTGTCGGGATCGCGCGTCTTCACAAACAACCCGTGACCATCGTCGTGCACGCGCGCCTCGATCAGATGGTTGCTGCTGAACATGCGCGCGGCGAGCACCGCCGGTTTGTTGCAGCGAATCAGAACCTGCACCGGATGCTCGGTGTCCATCTCGTCGCGCACGCCGTGAATTCCGCCTTCGGCGACGACGTAGCCATTGTTCAGCAGGACGACCCGGTCTGACATCATGTCCACTTCGTGCAGAATGTGACTCGAGATGATCAAGTGCAGACCTTCGGCCGCTAGTTGCCTGAACAAGGCAATGGTTTCGGCGCGCACCATCGGATCGAGGCCGTTGAGCGGCTCGTCCAGAATCAGCACGGAGGGCTGATGCGCGATTGACTGGGCGAGACGCACGCGCTGCCGCATGCCTTTGCTGTACGCGCCAATCTTTCGATCACCGGCCGGGATGAGATCGACGCGCTCCAGAGCTTTATTCGTTAAGTCCTGCGCTTCCGTTTTCGAATAACCGGATACGAGCAGAAACGAGCGAATGAACTCGCGGCCCGTCAGTCCGCGCGGAAACGAATCGAATTGCGAGCAGTAACCAACCTTCCGAAACAACTGCTCAGGTTGATCCGTCGGGATACCGAGTACATTGACGGTGCCGCGCGTCGGCCGCAATAGGCCCGTCATCAGATTCATCAGCGTCGTCTTCCCTGCCCCATTCGGCCCCACGAGGCTGGTGATGCCGGGCGGAATCGAAAGCGTCACGCGATTCACGCCGAGTATCTCGCCGTAAAACTTCGAGACGTTGTCGAAAGTAATTGTCTGTTGAACAGTGCTCATTCAATCGTGCGGCTTTGCCGCCCCACAGTGCGGAAAGGCTCTGCCTTTCCGGCCGTCTTCAAGAATCCCCGAGGCTGCGCCTCGGTGCGGGCGGGACGCCCGCATTCCCATCATTTGACCACTTCGTAAGCTTTAACTTTTCGCGACAACAGCGCCAGGCACGCCGCGCAAATCAAAAACAGCACCAGCCACGATGCCCAAAGGGGCGGCTCAGTCACCAATATCTGTGAGCCACGGCCGCCGAACTGGACCGTCTGCCGCTGGAACGTGCCGAACAAACCCGCCCAAATGTTCCAAATCAATGCCTGCAGGGAAAAGATGTTGGCCCAACTGGTTTGAAAGATCTCATTAACAATCGCCGCGAACGTCGACGGAATGAAGAACGCGGCGAGCAGGGCCGCGCGCGAAGCGACGCGCCAACGCACCCAGGCGGAGATTGCCTGCGTCAGCAGCGCCAGTAAAAGAA
>DASUTF010000388.1:0-11031 GCA_036374695.1 Pyrinomonadaceae bacterium | reverse complement strand
CAGTAGCCGTTCGTCTAAGCGAGTTGGCTGCGACGCGGGCAGGGGATTAGTGAAACTCACGACACAGCCTGAGAACACTCCCGCTAGCCCAAGTGTAAGGATAACTTTGAAGAAACTATGCCTCCGGTAACGGCTTATGCTCATTGTTTTCCCCCTTTGCAGACCGGGCCTGAACTGAGAGGATATGGCGCTTGATTCAGGTTGCTTCGCCAAAGTGTCTACGGCCCTCCGCATACCGTCGAATCAAGTATTACAGTATCATCCGTGGCCGTGTTTTGGTGGCTCGATTTGGGTACCATAACTCTGACGCTACTGTACGACTCGCCGCCTTTTCCGTCGGTGGCCTTAAAGTAGATTGTGTAAACACGACCATTGCCGCCCCCGTTTCTCTCGGCGCGAAGGTGCGTGGCGAACGTGCCGAGACCAATGGCATCGGGACAGGTAATTCCATCTCCAGGGCCCTCGGTTGGTTCATTCTGGGTAATGAGGGTAATGGTGATGGTCAGCGGATCGCAGTCCGGTTCAGTAACACCGAGTATAGAAACGCCGACCATCTTGTGATTGGGAGGCCAGAGGTTATCTATACTGGCTCGCGCTTGGCTTACATCGGGCGGTCGATTTGGCAGTTCGTAGGTAAAGACTTCAGAACGATTGCCAACATTGTCGTCGGCAACCGCGTAAACTCTGCTCGCGTTGCAGGCACTAACCGCAATTGGGCCGGAATAGACGTAATATCTCTGACCATCGAGTGAATACCGGATGATCTTCACTCCTGTCATAGCATCAGTTGCGCCAATCGATACCAGCCGGCTTGCACCGATACCGGATTCAGTGAAAGCGATGACTGGCGCGTCGGCATCTCTTGCCGACTCACCAATCGCTGCCGCGGTAGGTTCAAGAACGGATTCAAATATCCCATCGCCGTTTGCGTCGTAGCGCAGATTCTCGACACCAAGGGCCGTAATGTTCAGCATGATTAGGGTGTTGAACGGAAGATTCACGTCAAGGTAACGAACCACTTGACTGACATTTTCGGGCGCGTTTCCCTTTCCTTTCGTCAATTCAATCTCAGTGAGCATTAGGTCTTTCGGTCATTAGACTGGAACCTTTTGGAACTCACCAAGGCACACGAAAAGAGCTTTACTGTCTGCGGATTTGAGGAGTGCGGAGACTTGTTCGGAAGTGTTTGTGATGGTCAAACCGCCAAAGGGCCCTCCGCCCGCTGCGCCCTTTAGCTTTCCGTTCTCAATGGCTTGCTTAACTTTGTCAACACTCAAGATCCAAATTGTCAACCTTCCATTTTCGATGGCATATCTAGCTATCACGGACCCCTCACTGGGCGGAGAATCGGCAGCTCTTAGGAACATGTAATCGTGGTTGTCGATCTCAGTGGTAGCCATGCGAAATACAGGATTCTTGTAACCTAAGTCGCTTTTCTCTCCTAGGATTGAAACGTCTATCTCGTTGTTCGCAACTAAGTCAAACCCAATGAAGCCGCGATTTCCTTGCTCGTCTTGTCCAGCCCACCTCCCTAGCAATCGTTTATCCACACCTGTGTGTTTCGTGTCCGCAGGGAGATTGGTAAAAACAACGACGCACCCCGAGAGTGTGGCAGTCAAGATGGTTAGGGAGGTTGCTTTGCATATAAACCGAAGTAGTTGTCTGATCCCAGCAAAGTCTGCTTTGGTTTTCTCCAACTTGCGACTTAGCTGTTGCGCCACTGTAAGCATTGCAGCACACTTCATATTAGTTTCTCCTTGCGTCGACTATCAGAATGGGCAGCCCGTTGAATCAACTCCTAAAAGATCATCGACGGCAATACCTTGTGCGTTCTTAGGCACCTGAACCTTGACGCTGCCCTGGGCGACCCCACCTCTTCCATCGGTCGCCGCGAAGTAAATTGTATAAACTCGTCCGTTGCCGCCGCCATTTCGTTCGGAACGCACGCGCGCGATTGGAGTACCAACGCCGTCGGCGTCCGGGCAAGTGTTTCCATCACCCGCGCCGTTGGTCGGCTCGTCTTGTGTAATTCGGGTAACGAATACACTGACGGGATCGCACTCCGGATCTGTAACGCCAAGGATTGAGATCTCACTCATCTTGTGATTGGGTGGCCACAATTTATCAAGACTTGGCCGCGCCAGTTGAAGGTCTGGCGGCAGGTTTGCTGTCTCGTGGGCATAGACTCCCGAACGGTTTCCTACGTTGTCATCAGCGATCGCATATACAGAGCGAATCTGACAATCAATGGCAATCGTTCCGCTATACGTCCGGTACGTTACGCCGTCAAGTGAGTAGCGAACGATCTTGACCCCGGAAAAGTTATCGGCGGCGTTAATCGTAATGAATCGATTCCCGCTGGTACTCGTTTGGGTGAAACTGATGACTGGCGCTTCTGCGTCCTGAGCCTCAGCACCGGTTGCCGAAGCGGTAGGCGGTACTACCGTCTCAAACAATCCGTCGCCATTTAGATCACTCCGCAGATCTGTGATCCCTTCATGCGTAAAGCTAATTATGAAACTCGTGCCCGCCGGTGGATTCAGGTCGAGGTAACGCACGGAAAGTGTCGAAGTCTCGGGCCCTCCCTTGTTCATCTGTAAGTCGAGGGAGATGGGACGCCCCGTACTCTGAAACGTTACCGTGTAGGATTGATCCAAGGCCATCTCTGCCGGCAGTAAAAGCTGGTAGGAATCTTCGCCTGCGACAAAAGTAACGACGTTAGGTATTGGATTAGTGAAAGGCGTGTCACCAAGTTGGACAGTTTCATTTCCAAAGGCGTCTCTGACCACCGGCCTCCCAATGCCATCGAATTTCAGGTCGTAAATGGTTCCGATTGGGCTCTCGGGTTCTTGATCCTGCACTACTCTTCGCTTCGGTGCATGATGTAGGAGATCCTGTTTGGCTATTCCGGTTGACCGCAATTGATTCAAAGCCGTGCTCTGCGCCTCTGCCTTCAGGGAGGTCAATATGTAATTTATCACATCAGGATTTTGAACTAAGCCGGTATGCTCAAAAAGGTTGTCGTCCTTTCCAAAAGGCAAGGGCCCAAAGGGCCGCTTGATAGCACCGGGCGCGTTAAAACTCTGAGGACGCTCCGCACTCAAAACCGGCACCGTTCCATCCCCTTTGGTCGAACGAATATCGAAACTTTTTTTTTCGATTACTTGGCCATTCCTGTCAAACTCTAACTTCCGAGTGGCCAAGACCTTACCGATCGTTTGAGGGAAGTATTGAACGCCATAAATGTGGTAGTACTCCACACCGCTTTGGTCGGCATGCCAATCATCCTGTCCAGGATGATCATGGAAGGTGCTCCCGGCGCGAGCGGGCTTGCTTTCCTTGAACTGTCTGTTGTCAAGCAAATCCGTTAACTGTTCGGGTGTGTATTGAGGCTCAATTTGTCCACTCAGATTGACGTCCCAGGTAAGTTTTCCGGGAAGCTCACCGAACACACTGCCGGCATGGTTGTAATATGCGCGGCTTGGGAGAAGCTCATGCACCGCCGGAAAGAATTCAACGAGAGATTTGAAAAGGTCAGCGTACAGCCTGTCTGCCAAATAGATGTTGAAGAAATTACCCGTCTCGAGAATATAAAGCGCTTTTGGCGCGCCCAGCCACGGCGTCCCGACGGTTATGAGTTTTTTGGCCTTGCCTGGATTGTCGAGAATGTACCGCCGAGCTAGAAGGCCGCCCATGCTGTGAGCAAGAATGTTCACCTTTCGATCCGGATAAAACTTCTGAACACATCCCACGTAGTCGGCAAGCGAGTCTGCATTCTTTTTGTTACTGATACGCCAGTCGTACGCAAAGACAAAGAGATTTGGCTTACTGTCTTTTTGGCTTAAATCGCAACCGCCCGTTGTGCGCCTGCCGGGCTGGCCGTTGACTTGGTATTCTACGTAATCGCCGTTAGTGGTCAGTGCGTCAATCAGTGGCTGGTAGACGGTGATCGTTTTTCCCGCGAGAGATGTCTGACGAATGACATCCGGTGCGACAATTGTGATTGGCTGTCCGTTCGAGTCAAGTGGCGGATTATTAAGTCTCAATCTGCTTCTGTCGGTGAAGAAGACCCCACCTAACCAAACATTGCGTGCTGGCGCCTCATCCAACGCACTCCCCCCAATTCCCGGAATGAAAATCAACGGCTCAACTGGTGTCGGCGATGGTGACGGACTGGGCGTGGGCGGCGGCGGCGGCGGCGGTGTCGGTGTTGGCGTTGCAGTCGGCGTTGGGGTCGGAGTGGGTGTTGGAGGCGGGCTGATATTGAGAGTTACAGTAGCCGGTGTGCACAAACCCACGTTATCGCAGGCGTTGTAGGTGAAGGTATCGGAACCGATGTAACCGGACGCGGGGCTATAGGTCTTTTTGTCAGGTTGCGGAAGCCCGAACAAACTGCCGTGTTGCGGAAACGTAACGATGCATTCATGCCGCGGGTCCCCACAGGTTAGGGGATCGTTATCCGGATCTGAATCGTTCGCCAGAAAAGGACCGATGATGGTGCTGTCGTGAATGTCATACGAGTCATTGCTCGCAACCGGTGGCTGGTTAACAAGTGTTATTGTCACCCTTGCGACATTCGAACAAGCCTGGTAGGGATCACAAACTCTGTAAGTGAACGTATCTATTCCCGTAAAGCCTACGTCGGTGATGCTGTAAAACCAAGTCCCGTTTGTGGTCCCAAATAGCTGGCCATGCGAAGGAAAAGTTACGATGTCGGTAGAAAGCGGGTCGTGATCAGGATCGAAATCATTCGCCAATACCGAACCTATTTGCCCGCTACCGTGAAGGACATAACTGTCATCGGCAGCAACTGGCGGAGCGTTTGGGGGAGTTTGATTTGGGAAAAATGACGATACAAACAAAGCCGTAGGTAGCACCAGGTACTTCAGTTCAGGAATGAAGGAAATCACGGGGGGCGGTTCCTTTCGGCTGAGATCGGCTGAAACTGCGAGTCGATCGGGTTGGGAGCGATCTCGCCGAAGAAACGCTTCTTCGCAGGAGAATCGCGGGAGGCTTCAGAAGTTCAGCAGTGTTTCAATCGGGGTTGAGACTGAACGTCTTGAGCGCGCGCAGCTTATTGCCGTCGCAGGATTTCTGTCAAGGAGTTTTTATGCCGTAGTTCTGCATTAGACGTGCGCTCATGGCGACCCGTGCGACATCGGCTATACTAGCGCGTTACTTCGCTGTCGATCATGCACACGCCGGAACGCGATCTTCCAGAAAACCTGCACGAACTGATCGAAAGTCTCGCTGAGAATACTTACAACATCCATGCGCGACAGCGCCTGGCGGAGGCTGAGTCCACGGCGGCTCGTTCGGCGACGGCGTTCCCGCCCTACGAAGAACTTCCGGATGCTGAAAAGCAGGATCACCGCAACACCGCGATCGAGACCCTGAAACTAATTCTTAATCGGGGCTTCAAGCTCGAGCCGCCGAAACTGGTTTCCGCCGGTGCAGAGGGGAAAGGACCGAAGGCGGCAGAGGCGGCGACCCTCGCTTTGATCGATGCCGTGAACCTGCCGAGCGCGATCGCGCTCTGGCTATCGCATGATCCGGAAGAGTGGGCGCACACACCGGAGATTTATCGCCGGCTGGGCCGGCGCGTACTAAAGTTAGGCGAGCCGCTCCTGGCGTACGACATCCTGACCGAAGGTTTGAAGAACCAGCCGGCGGATGTCCAGATGCGGCAACAAGTTGCGCTGGCGCTGGCGCGGAGCGGCGCGACGCAACGGAGCAACGCGATTCTGACGCAGCTGCGCACCGAAGGTCACCGCGATGAAGAGACGCTTGCCATCCTCGCGCGCACGCACAAAGACCTATGGTCGCACGCGACCGCGAAGAATGAACGCGCGCGGCAACTGAAGCTCGCGCACAAGTTCTATCACGAGTCCTACAAGCTGAATCGCGGTTATTACTCGGGTATCAACGCGGCCACTCTTGCGCTTCTGCTTGGGAAGAAAGAAGAAGCGCGTACGCTGGCGCAGAAGGTACGCGACGCATGTCTCGCCGAACTGAAGACGCTGCCAAAGGATTCTGATTATCGATATTGGCCGCTCGCGACGCTCGGCGAAGCGTGTTTGATCCTGCGCCGCTTCAGCGAAGCCGAAGATTGGTATGCGCAAGCGGCCAAAGTTGGCCGCGGGAACTTCGCAGAACTCAGTTCGACGCGGCGCAACGCGCGTCTTCTGCTTAATCATCTGCAACGCGATTCGACGTCAATCGAACAAGCGCTGAAGATTCCAGACATCGTCGTGTTCGCCGGACATTTGATTGATCGGCCCGAGCGCGCTTCGCCGCGGTTCCCTGCTCAAATCGAACCGGCAGTGCGCGCAGCAATTCAAAAACAAGTTAAGAAAATTGCACCTGGCTTTGGTTATGCGTCGGCCGGCTGCGGCGCCGACGTGATGTTTCTCGAAGCATTGCTCGACGCCGGCGCCGAAGCTAACGTCGTGCTGCCTTACGCGAAAGAGCAATTCATCGAGGACAGCGTGGCGTTCGCCGGCGGCGACTGGGTGAAACGGTTTGCAAGCGTGCTTGAACGCGCAACGACTGTGACAACTGCCTCCAGCGAGCGCATTGAGGAAGGCAGCATGTCTTTCGAATACGCAAACCTTCTGCTGTATGGGTTGGCGGACATTCGCGCACGTCAATTGGAGACTCATCTGGTGCCACTCGCGGTCTGGGATCAAAAACCCGGCGACGGTCCGGGCGGCACGGCCAGTGCGGTTGCGCACTGGAAGAACCTGGGACTGAATGTTCAGGTGATTGACCTGGCGAAGATTCTTAAGCGCGAACGGGGCAGTAGCCCGACCGTGAGGGAGGGCGCAGTGTCAGAACCGCCTGCGTTAGCGGGCGGGTTCAAAACAAAAATGCGCAAGGCCGCATCGACGACCGCCACCCTTCCCACACGCATCATGGCGATGCTCTTTGCCGACGCAGTGAACTTCAGCAAACTCACCGAGCCACAAATCCCTCTCTTCCTGAATCACTTCCTCGGCGCCATCGGAAACTTGATTTCAACTTCACCGCATGCCCCTTCGATTAAGAACACCTGGGGCGACGGACTCTACTTCGTGTTCTCTGACGTGCGCGACGCCGGTCTGTTCGCGTTGGATTTGTGCGAGCTAATGGTCGACACAGACTGGAGCAAGAAGGGACTTCCCAAGGCGATCAATCTGCGCATCGCGCTTCATGCCGGGCCAGTTTATTCGTGCGTCGATCCCGTGACTGGACTTGCGAGTTTCACCGGCACGCACGTCAGCCGCGCCGCGCGCATCGAACCTATCACGCCGCCGGGACAGGTTTATGCGAGTCAGGCGTTCGCCGCGCTCTCGGCCGCCCAAGGCGTTACGGAATTCACCTGCGACTACGTCGGACAAACTCCCCTGGCGAAAGGCTATGGCACGTTCGCGACTTATCACGTGCGCGATGCCCACGCTCATTCAAGCGCATCCAAACGAACTAAATGAATAATTCGGATTTCAAATACTGGGCCTTCATCAGCTACAGCCACGCCGATGAAGAGTGGGCGAAATGGCTGCACAAATCGATCGAAACGTACCGGGTGCCGCGCAAGATTGTCGGGCGCGCGACGCCGCAAGGCGAGATTCCGAAACGTCTCTTGCCCGTATTCCGTGACCGCGACGAGCTGCCGGGCGCTTCCGACCTGGGCGGCAAGTTGCAGGACGCACTGAGAACATCGCGCTCTTTAATCGTGATCTGCTCGCCAAAGTCCGCGGTTTCGAAATGGGTCAACGAAGAGGTCAAGACGTACAAAGCACTCGGTCACGCGGCTCGCGTCTTGTGCCTGATCGTTGATGGCGAACCGAACGCCGCGCCGGACAGCGGACTGCTGGAGTGTTTCCCACCGGCAGTCCGGTTTCAGGTAACGCCCGACGGCCAGGTCACCACCGAACCGGCGGAGCCGATCGCGGCGGACGCCCGTCCCGGAAAAGATGGAAAGACAAATGCGCTGCTGAAACTGCTCTCCGGCGTTATGGGCGTCGGGTACGACGAATTGCGCCAGCGCGAACGTCAACGCCAGCGCCAGCGGCGCCTGCGACTGGCGGCTGCGACGCTGGGTGTATTCCTTCTGATTGCGACGACATACCTGCTTGTGGCTGACGCAGGCTTGAATGTGCCCGGCGGAGAAAGGGTGCGCACGTTTCTCGATCGGCACGACATTGCCGTCATGCGTCACGCGCACAGCAACGCCGAGATCCGCGCAGCCGCAGCCACGTTCCGGCGCGAACTGCTGACCGCACTGGCTAACGGCCAAACAGCAACTGGTGCGATTGCCCCGAGCCTCAAGGTGGGCGGCGCCAAAGAAGTTGAGTACTGGTCGAACGGTCAGGCACTCGCTGCGATCTTCACCGCCCCTGAATTGACCCAAGACGAAGCGCGTCAATTGCTCAAGGGGCTGGAAGCGCCGTTCGCACCAGGCCTTACGATCGAAGGCTCAGATGGGCGAAAGTATGGTTGGATCGCGCACCCCAACGAGGTGCGTACTCAGGCTGAACCTGCACTGTGGACCGCTGCCGCGCTGGCGAATGCCTTAGGCCGCCCAGGGTTTGTTACCGGTGAAGCGCGCGAGCGAATGTTGAAGAATTTCGCGTACACTCAGGAGGTCCTAAAAACTTATCGTCCCGACGATGAAAACGGATGGAACATGTTTCCGAATCAACAGGACCCACACCTGCATAACGTGTACACGACCACCCTCGCATTGCTGGCATTACTGGAAACGCGCAAAGCCAACCTCCCCTGGGACGGCAGTTTCGAAACTCGCGATCAGTTGTTGCTGAGGGCCGCAGAATGGTTGGCCGACAGGTACGACGAAAAATCGCCAGAGCCTGGCTGGCGGCACGCCGCGAGCGAAACGAGCGAAAACACTGTGGACGGACTCACGCTACAAATCTTCGGCGAGTTGCTAAGGGCTGAAGCAGAAGCTGGTTTTGTGATCCCACCAAAGATTCTCGAGCACATGCCGAATTACCTAACGAAGTGCGGTGAGCGTAACTTGAGTTTTCCAAATGACAGCGGCGAATTCGCCTCAACATTCACCGATCATCGCGGCATACAGTATGTGGCGCGCGAAGCTTTGGGTTTCATGTGGTATCCGTGGGCCATCAACGCGGCGCAGTTATGGCTTTTGCGCGCGGAACGTTTAGGTGAGCCGATGGAGAAGCGCGTGCGCGTTCGCCGCGCGCTCGGCCGGCTGGTTGTGAACCACGGCAACGAAGCTATTCAAAAATACAAATCGGAATGGACGTTTCAGGCAGCAGAAAGTCTTTATGGTTTGGCGCCGGTTCCGCCACAGTGAGTCTGCTTGACGGTCTAAAGTGACCCGGCAATTCGGCTCTGCCGACTGATGTGCGGAAGCGCTCTGCGCTTCCGTTTAAGTTCATCCAGAGTTCGGGGCTCTGCCCGATGATCAAGGCGTAGCCCGATCGCAAAACTCCGCCTGCCGCAAGGCCGAAGGCCTTCCGCACATCAGATGGCGGAGCCGTAGGTTTCTCGATCGGTAATCTATTCGGTGGTTGCCGTGTTTTCGCCTTCCAGCGCCGCGTGCATCGTGTGCCAGGAAAGCGTCGCGCACTTAACGCGCGCCGGGTAATCACGAACGCCGGAAAAAATCTTCAACTTGCCGAGCAGGTTCGGTTCGGTCTCCTCGTCCAGCTCGCCCATTGCCATGCGATGAAATTCGTTGAAGAGGGTTTCGACTTCAACTTTCGTCTTTCCCTTCACTGCCTGCGTCATCATGCTGGCCGAAGCTTTCGAAATCGCGCAGCCTGAGCCTTCGAAGCTGACGTCCTTAACCAGGTCGTCTTCAATTAGCAGATAAACATCCAGTTGATCACCACAGAGCGGGTTGAAACCCTGCGCCGACCGGTTCGCATTTTCGAGTTTACGAAAATTACGCGGCTTCTTGTTGTGATCGAGGATGACTTCCTGGTAAAGGTCGCTTAGTTCCGACATATGAATAATCCACAGATTACACAGATTGCACAGATTAAGTAAGAAGAAGCGAAGCCTTCTTATTGCTTACTGCTTTGCTCTGTGTAATCTGTGAAATCTGTGGATGACTTTCCCTTAGCTAAAAACCTCGATCACTTTTTCCACTGCTTCCGCCAAAGCATCGGCCTCTGCTTTCGTGTTGTAAAACGCGAACGACGCGCGCGCCGTCGCCGGCACATTGAATCGCTTCATCACCGGTTGCGCGCAATGATGGCCCGCGCGTATGGCGATACCCTGCTGATCCAGAATCGTGCCAATGTCGTGCGGATGGACGTTCTCAATCGTGAATGACAGCACGCCGAGTTTTTCGCGCGCCGTGCCGATGATGCGAACACCTTCGATCGCGGACAAACGTTTAGTCGCGTAGTCCAGCAGATCGTGTTCGTACGCGGCCGCCTTTTCCTGGCCAATGATGTGCAGATAATCGATGGCGGCGCCCAGGCCGATTTGCGAGGCGATCGCGGGCGTGCCGGCTTCGAATTTATTCGGAAGTCCGGCGTAGAGCGTCTTTTCAAACGTGACGCTCTTAATCATGTCGCCACCGCCCTGAAAGGGATTCATCTTTTCGAGCAGATGCTCCTTGCCATAGACGACGCCGCTGCCGGTCGGCGCAAACATCTTGTGACCGGAAAAAACGTAGAAATCGCAATCGAGGTCCTGCACATCGACGCGCTTGTGCGGCACCCACTGCGCGCCATCGATTAAAACCGGCACCCCGTACTTGTGCGCGCTGTCGATCATCTGCTTGACGGGATTGACCGTCCCCAGAGCGTTTGAGACGTGCGCCAACGCGACCAGCTTTGTCCTGTCGTTGAGCAGCGCTTCATACTCATCGATCAGCAACTCACCCGCATCATTCATGGGGATGACGCGCAGCTTTGCGCCATTCTCTTCGCACAGCATCTGCCAGGGAACAATGTTGGCGTTGTGCTCCATCGCCGAGATGATTATTTCATCGCCCGCGCCAATGAATTTCCGGCCATAGCCGTGCATCACCAGATTGATGCCTTCGGT
>DASUTF010000387.1:0-9344 GCA_036374695.1 Pyrinomonadaceae bacterium | reverse complement strand
TTATTAAGCTTGTTCGTTTCTGTGATTACGGCCTCGATTTCCTGTTCCGCAATGGCGCGATCGTCCTTCGCCCGATCCACGGATTGTTGTGCGATTGATAGCGCGGGATTGAGAAGCAAACAAGAGATGATCACCCATCTTGCCATAACCTTCCTCCTTACTTTTGGAGAGGCTTGCGTGCACGGGACAGTCCCTATGCACGCAAGGCCAAACAAATAGAGATATCGAAAACACAAGTTACCGTTTACGAGCCGTTGTCTCCTGAGTTGGCTAGAAGCTTTGCCTGATGCGTCGCCCGTGATCGAAGAGGACGCACGCGCCGGTTTGAAACGGAGTTTTCCTCTGGAATAAAGACCTCGCGCCAAACACAGTACTGTGCGCATCCCAGGACGATCCATTCATGGATGCCGGCACAGATGGCACAGCCAACGGGATTGGCGGCGCACACTGCGGCGCACGCTGCTGCGGACGCCGGGCTTACACCGCTACTCTGTAGACAACCTGTAAAACACGACGTCCAGGATCCTAGACCCGTAGTCGCGGAGTTACAGCCGCATCTTGCCGCAGATTTTACGAGCTTTTCGAGTTCGGACTTTGACAACTTAATGGCGTGCACGTGCGTTCGCAGGCGTTTCGATGTGCCTCGAACTTGCTCGTTCTCTATTAAGTTGTCTGTGCTAATCGAAGCATATTGACTGCGTTGAAACTCAGATTGATCCCTGGCTTGGGTGTCAATCGTAGTCGTCAGGACGAAAAGGGAAACAAGCGTAATTCCAAACAAAAGCCGACGTAGTGTCATGGGACCTCCAAATCTTTGTTGTTAGAACACCGCAGGTTGAAGTTTGACGAGCACCCAGATGAGGAAGGAGATTGATGTCACGATGATGAGCCATCGACCAAATCCCATTCTGGACTTTGGAGGAAGCCAATAGGCCAACAGAAGCCAGGCGAAAGTGCTTATCGCCCAGGCCCACGACTTAGGCAACCAGTTACCTGCCAGGTGCGCTGAGACGACCGCTGGAACATACGCGCAGGCTACCCTGATGCCGAACTGGCCTCCCCGATCTTCTTTACTCGCCATCTCAATTCAGCGCCGCGCGGTTCTACCAAACGGCATGTCCTTAGTCATTTATCTTTGTGAACCTCGACATCGAACAAGTCCACCCTGGGGCTGGACATTGTTTCTGAAGGTCCGTCATGCCAGAGCTCTAATGGTTTATTAATTACGATCCAGCCTTTGCTTCGGGTGATGACATTCTCCTGCTCCAGTGTATTCAGCAGCCGACAAAGATACGTGGGCGTGATTGAAAGCAGGTCTGCGATTTCGTAATGCTTCAGCGGCAGTTGGAGCTTAGATGTAGCCTCAGTTGCCTGGCCGCGTGCGTTCGGCTCGAGCCGTTCGCAGAATTGCCAAAGGAGTTGCTCCAGGCGTTGGCGCGCGGGCAGACACGTGAGCTGCGATATTCGCGCTACATGATCGAGGATGTCGTCGCTAAGAATCTCTCGTACGCGCGCGGCCAGGCTGGTATCGGTATCTAATAACGAAACAAAACTTCGGGCACTCAATCTGCTGAGTGTGCAATGTGTGACCGTAACAGCCGCAAACGGATGCGGCTTTTCGCTTATGGCCGCCGCCGAGCCCACCAAAGATCCGGCAAACCTAAGATCCAGTAGAATCTCCTGGCCATTCGCTTCACTGCGCGTAAACTTCACGATACCTGTTTGGACCAGGTAGACGTCGGCCGGATAAGCACCCTGGCTAAAGAGTTCAACGGCTGGTGGGTAAGTGTGTGAGTCGCTCCGTAGCGCAGCGTTATCAAGCTCGCCGCTTGCCGATCGATAATCATGGGAGAAGTTCAACCTCATAATGCACCAACGGAACGCTTCCAATGTCTTTAAGAAGCGATAAGCGAGGATTCCGGGCGCGTAATCTAGCAGGGTTTCCGACTAGCGGCAACAACATTATCACTCCGCTTTTCTTATGACTAAGCGTGCTTGGGATAAGGCGGCCTGTACAGAAGAATTACATAAAGAATGCGGATGCTAAACGGTAAGAAGATCGTAGGCGCGGAGCAGGCGTTTGACGAGGAGGCCCTACAGAAGGTCGTGGAAACCAGTGCTCCGCGCTGTTCGATAAATCGGCTCACAAACCGGACTTCCCCCCGGCGAGTAATCAGTAGCCAGGTAGCTGGTTAGCCTCGTGTCTGATCGGTTGAGTCGGGTGAATAACTTCTTCGGCGCGTGGCCTGAAACGCCTCTTGCCTCATCACCCGAAATCAAGAGCGGGCTGCCCAGGAAATCGCGCGCGCTGTCCGCGCGAAGTGCACCCCGCGCAACTTGAATCCCCAGCATCGCCAACAACTTCTTCCAAAGCGGTAGCGCTACGGCTCCGCAAGTGTTCACCGCATCAGGAGTTGGAGCAAACGTCGAGTAGGTTGCAGTGTTGCGCGCGCCGCCGGTTCCGTTCGGGCATCGTTGGATCGAATTTGTGGTACTCGCACTGCCGGTGTTTTCATTCACCTGCGGCTGGCCCGCATTGAGAAGCAGCAGTAAAGCCGCGTCATCCGCCTGGCCCGTGTCATAGACGACCGCGTCCAGCAGACTTGACGTCGTGATCGCCGTACCGTTCGGGAACGACGCGGCCGATCCCACGTACAGCGCGACTGCGTCCTGTCCGTTCTGCAGGAAGTTGCCTGAGAAAGTCTGATCGACTCCCGAGACGCCCGTGTTCCCGATCGTGAAGTAACCCTGCGCGTTTGTCGATCCCGTCAGGTCAATCGCGAAGTAAGAGACATCAGTGCCGCCGTTGTAAAAAACCAGTACGAGTCCACTCATCGAAGTATTGCCGACGCCGCCGTCGTAAATTTCAATGAACTCTGCTGCGTCAGAGCCGACCTGATCTGAATCGACTTCGTTAATGATAAGCGCAGGACTTGGCGACGAGCTCGGTGAGGGACTCGGCGAAGGCGACGGGCTCGGTGAGGGACTCGGCGATGGAGAAGGACTTGGACTTGGCGAAGGGGATGGATTCGGTGAGGGCGTCGTACACAGATTTGCGCCATCAGGCGTCGGCACAAATTGTCCGTACGTGTTCGTGTTTCTCTGTCCGCCAGTCCCGTTCGGACATCGTTGATTCGAATTCGTCGTACCGTTGCCGCCTGCGTTTTCATTGACCTGCGGCTGGCCTGCGTTCAGAAGTACAAGCAGGCCTGGGTCATCCGCATCGTTGGTCTCGTAAACGAGAGCATCCAGCAACTTCGTTGTCGTGACCGCTCTGCCGCTTGGGTAATCGGAAGCGTTGCCACTATAAAGAGCCACCGCGTCGGCCCCGTTCTGAAGAGTATCGTCATTGAAAATCAGATCCACACCCGGAACTGCTGTGTTACCCAAAGTGAAGTAACCGTTTGTGTCTGTGCTAAAGCCATCCAAATCGAACACCGCGTAAGATTGGTCAGTTCCGCCGTTGTAAAAGACCACAACCAATCCATCCAACGAAGTTTTTCCCACCCCGCCATCGAAAAGCTCTATGAATTCAGTGGTGTCTGCGCTCGTTTGATCGGAATCGACCTCGTTGATGATCACGTTCGTCGCGGGCGACGGACTCGGTGAGGGACCCGGCGACAGAGAAGGACTTGGCGACGGGCTCGGTGAGGGACTCGGCGATGGAGACGGACTTGGCGAAGGAGACGGACTTGGCGAAGGCGACGGACTTGGTGACGGCGATGGACTCGGTGACGGACTCGGCAATGGAGAAGGACTTGGACTCGGCGAAGGCGACGGACTCGGTGAGGGACTCGGCGATGGAGAAGGACTTGGTGAGGGCGTCGCGCACAGGTTTGCGCCATCAGGCGTCGGCACAAATTGTCCGTACGTATTCGTGTTTCTCTGTCCGCCAGTCCCGTTCGGACATCGTTGATTCGAATTCGTAGTACCGTTGCCGCCTGCGTTTTCATTGACCTGCGGTTGGCCTGCGTTCAGAAGTACAAGCAGACCTGGGTCATCCGCATCGTTCGACTCGTACACGAGCGCATCCAGCAAATGTGTCGTCGTTACGGACGTTCCCGTCGGAAAATCAGTCGCGTTTCCAACGTAGAGCGCGACCGCATCGGCGTCGTTCTGCAGCCCGCCGTCATTGAAAATCAGATCCACACCCGGAACCGCTGCGTTACCCAGCGTGAAGTAACCATTTGCGTCTGTACTGAACCCATCTAAATCGAAAACCCCGTAGGAGACGTCGGTGCTGCCGTTGTAAAACACCACGACCAAACCTGTTAGAGCAGTATTTCCAACGCCGCCGTCATACAGTTCAATGAACTCGGCGGTATCGGCGCCAATCTGATCGGAATCGACCTCGTTGATGGTCACGTTCGTCGCGGGCGACGGGGCAGGTGACGGACTTGGCGACAGACTTGGTGAAGGTGATTGACTCGGTGAGGGACTCGGCGATGGCGAAGGAGATGGATTTGGTGACGGCGATGGACTCGGTGAGGGACTCGGCGAAGGCGAAGGAGACGGACTTGGTGACGGCAATGGACTCGGTGACGGACTCGGCGATGGCGAAGGAGATGGATTTGGTGAGGGCGTTGCACACAGATTCGTGCTGTCAGGTGTTGGCGCAAACTGCCCGTAGGTGCTGGTATTTCTTTGTCCACCCGTGCCGTTCGGACATCGTTGATTCGACTTAGTTGTGGCGTTGCCACCTGCATTCTCATCAACCTGAGGTTGGATCGCATTCAAAAGCACCAGCAAGCCCGGGTCGTTTGCCTGGCCAGTGTCATAAACCAGCGCGTCGAGAAGATTCGCCGTTGTCACGGTTGTGTTGGCCGGAAAATCGACGGCGCTCCCGACGTAAAGCGCGACTGCATCAGCACCGTTTTGGAGCATGCCGTTATTGAAGATCAAATCGACGCCCGGAACTGAGCTGTTAGCTAGCGTGAAGTAACCGTTTGCGTTTGTGCTGAAGCCATCTAAATCGAATACCGCGTACGACCGGTCAGTACTGCCGTTATAAAACACCGCGACCAAACCCCTTAGAGCGGTATTTCCGACGCCGCCGTCATACAGTTCAATGAACTCGGCGGTATCGGCGCCAATCTGATCGGAATCGACCTCGTTGATGATCACGTTCCTCGCAGGCGACGGGGACGGTGATGGACTTGGAGACGGGCTCGGTGAGGGTGACGGACTCGGCGACGGACTTGGACTTGGCGACGGGGAGGGGCTCGGAGATGGACTTGGTGAGGGCGTCGCACATGGGTTCTTGCTGTCAGGCGTCGGCGCAAGTTGTCTATAGGTGCTCGTGTTTCTCTGTCCGCCTGTGCCGTTCGGGCATCGCTGATTCGAATTCGTCAGTGCATTTCCGCCGGCATCCTCGTCGATCTGCGGCTGGCCGGCACTCAGAAGCACAAGCAGGCCCGGGTCATCTGCATCGTTCGTGTCGTACACGAGAGCATCGAGCAGATTCGCCGTTGTCACCGCTGTGTTAGTCGGAAAATCGGCGGCGCTTCCGACATAAAGTGCCACCGCATCGGCCCCGTTCTGAAGGAGGCTGTCGTTGATAATTAGATCGACGCCGGGCACAGCGGCATTACCCAAAGTGAAATAGCCGCTCGCGTTCGTGCTCAATCCGTCGAGATCGAAAGCTTGGTAAGACCGGTCTGTGCCGCCGTTAAAGAAGACGACGACCAGGCGGTTCAACGAAGTGTTGCCCACCCCGCCATCATAGAGCTCCACGAATTCCAGGGTGTCGGTGCCAGCCTGTTCGACATCGACTTCATTGATGACTACGTCCACGCCCGCTATGTCGTCGTTGCGAATTGTGCCCGTACCTTGAGCGTCCAGTACGCTGGCGCCCGATACGTTCGAGACCTTCACAAAGAAGATCTCATCCGCTTCGACCGTCGCGTCGCCGTTGACGGTGACGTTGAACTGCCCGGTCTGTTGGCCGGTCGAAATGGTTTGAGCCGTCAGCGACTGGGCGAGGTAATCGCTGTTTGCCACGGTGGCAGTGCTGTCCTCCGTCGCAATGTCGAACGTCACGGGCACGGGCGCGGCAGTCGAAAGCGTGACCGTGAAGGTGAACGTCGACGTGCCTGCATTTCCTTCACTTTCGCTTACGTCGCTGATACTCAGAGCCGGGCCGGTAACCGTTAGATTCGCCTGAGTGCTGTTGACCGTATTCGCGCCGTCGGTGGCTGACGCGGTCACGTGAGTTGTTCCCGGGTTGCGTCCCTGAACGTTTGCCGTAGCCACCCCGGTAGTTGAGTTCGTTGTCCCGGACGCAACTGTCGCGACGGTGGTGTTATCGGAACTGAAAGTGATGGTGACGCCGGTCATCGCGCGGCCGTACTGATCGAATGCCTGGGCCGTGAACGGCTGAGTCTGGCCGACTTCAATGGTGGCGGTTGGCGGCGAGATCGTAACGGTCGTCAGAATCGAAGGGCACGTTCCGAAAGGTGTGCCATCGGCCCTCAATCCGGGCGAGAATCTTCGGCCGTTCGCGCCCGCCGCCGCGGTGTGTTGCACGTAGGCGCCCGTAATGTCGGGTGAACGAGTCAACGACTGATTATTGCTGCCTTCGAAACCTGTGCTGCCGCCGTAGCTGAATTCAGTGATCAGATTTCCGGAAGCGTCGCGAACCAAAATCGTCACACCTGAGTTGGTGAGCGACAAACCCGCGGCCGACGTGGCTTTCACCACCTGCGCACAACCAAAGACCGTGTCCGAAGGATTGAAGCTGCCGCCGCCAAACACGACGATCGCTTCGCCCGCGGGCAGGGAAGTGTCCGAAGCGAAAGTAAAGCGCGTTGTCTCTGCCGTGCTGCCGGTGGGCCGCGTGCGAATCGTCCATCCGCCTAAACTGATTACTTCTCCCGAAGTGCCGTTAACGAGTTCGACGAATTCGTCATGGGTGCCGTCGCGCACGCCGTCGTGATTCGCATCGCCGCCTATTCCGTCAGGCGGATCGGTCAGGAGTTCGTTAATGAGGACATTGCGTCCCGGGTCGCCCAGGAACTTCACCGTTACCGGATTGCTGTCGCGCCCATCAGCTTGGATGAACAATTTGACGTTGCCGGCTCCGCGCAAATCCGCCGGCACGCTCACCAGAACCTCGTCGAGGCCCGGCATCTCGGTCGATTCATTCACTCCTTCAGGGGTGATTACTCGGCCGCCGATGTTCAAGGTCCTCGTAATTCCATTGCGGACTGCAGTCGAAAAGATGAGCAGGCGCAGGTTGCCGCCGCTCGGGTCGAAGGGCCCTTCCGCGAGCGTGCGGGCATCCAGAATCATCCCTTCGCCAATGCCGTCGCCGGTTTTGGTAAAGATGCCCGGCGCGGCACGCAGGATCGGCACCGTTCCTTTCGCAGCAAAGCCGTCCGCGTTCGTGATAACAACTTCGGCGTTGCCGATTTCGGTTTGCGGAGGAATGAGGAAGTGAACGCGTTCGGGCGAAACGAAGAATATCTGCGCCGCGCGGGCATTGACCGTCACTGTGGTGCCGCCCACGCTCGTCGGAAACTCTCCATTGGGCTGCTTCTGCGACTGTTGCGTGGTGTTGGCGAGCACACTGCCGAACGCGGCAGCGATGCTGTTCGGCGCCGACGCTTTGATCGGTGATGGTTCATGCCCGAGTGATGCCTGATTCAGGATCGAAGTCAGCGCGCCGAACGGGGGCCGTGCCAGAAAACCAGTCGCATAAATCTCAGATTTGTTTTCCAGGCCGGCCGTCACTGTGCCGGACAAAGTGCGGGGGAAATTGAAGACGACCGCCGATCCATCATCGTTCAGTGACGAGACGACTTCACAAGCTGCGTTGCTGCCGTCGAAGCAGTCCGCATCGCTGTTTGAAGTGTTCGTGACCCGAGCGAAGGCGCCCGTCGGTATGTCGTGTGTGTAAAGTTCGACGCTCGCGTCTGAGTTGCTGAATCCAGTGAGGGCGCGACGCGCGGCGAAAGCGATGCGGCGGCCGTCGCCACTGATCGTTGGGTGCAGCGGCACTTCACTCACGCGCGTGCCGAGCTTCGTCACCTGGCGGTTAACGTTTCCGCTGCGCCCGTCGTAGTAGAACACCTGGGTTGAATCCGCGGCAGTCTCTGCCGAGTAAGCCACGCGCGTGCCGTCGTCGCTGATGGCCCGGCCGTAGGTCATTGCGAGCCCCGCAACATTCGTCGAGATCACTGTCTGGGCCGCGTCTGTCCGATTGATTCTGATTAGGTCGCGACTAGCGCTCGCCGTCGCGCCAGGATCGCGGATGCACGCGATGGCTGACGCGTCACCGCTGATTTTTGCGTCGCTGAAACCGACAATACCCGTCGAATCCGTCAGTTGCGTGAACGCCGCTGTTACTGAATCGAAAACAAAGACCTCGAGATTTCCGTCGCCGTTTTGTGATGTCAGATTTCGGTTTGACGAGAACGCGACGAACCGGCCGTCGTCAGATATTGAAGGCTGGAAGCTCCCTTCGGTGACTCGATTCGCAGGACTGCCCGGCGTCGTGTTGGTTACCTGAACCAGGTTCGAGCCGTTGAAAAGGAAAATCTCTGAATTTCCATCGTTGTTTGTTCCAAGCGGATCGTCGTTCGAAGCGAACGCGATCCGCGACCCGTCCTGCGAAACACCCGGAACGCCCGCGCGCGTCCTTCCCATTTGAAAGAACGTGGCCGGATCGACCGAGATGTTTGCGCGAATCGCGCGAAAGTGATTCGTTCCTCCGGCGCCGGCGACATCTTCTGTCGATTCAAAACCGATAATTCGGCCATCGCCGCTAATCGACGGATTAATGCTGATGCCTTCGTCCGTGGTGTCGGTGATACGTCGAAGAGAGGACTGTGTTTCGCCTGAGCTCAGGCACACGAAACAAACGGCCATCGCAGCTGTGAGAGCTAAAAAAACAATGCGCAGGCTACACGTCACGGGACATGATGGAAAAGCGCGGGGATTCTATACGTTTTACAATGCAAATATTGTTACAAACGACGGGTGCAGGTGACGTGGCTTTGCGCGCTGAGTTAGGATGCTTCTCGTCTTCGAATATTCGGACACGGGGAGACTCATGAGAATTGCCATCGCAGGGGCAAGCGGCCTTGTTGGTTCGGCCCTCATTCCGGAACTTGAAAGCGACGGTCACGAGATCGTTCGTCTCGTGCGCAACACGCCGAAAGCCGGCGAGATCGAATGGCATCCGAACCAGGATGAGATCGATCCGGCGACCATCGATGGTTTCGACGCAATCATCAATCTCGCCGGCGAGAGCATCGCCGAAGGCCGTTGGACTGAAGAGAAGAAAAAAAGGATTCGCGACAGCCGCGTTAATGGGACCCACCTGATAAGCGAAGCGATCGCCA
>DASUTF010000386.1:0-8551 GCA_036374695.1 Pyrinomonadaceae bacterium | reverse complement strand
CTTCGCGGGCTCCACTGATCTATAACGGGCATGGTTTCCCAAGGCTCGCAACGCCTCGCCTTGGGCTTAGCTAAGACCGCTGCTACGCAGCTCGAAGAGTTTGTATTAGCAAAGAGGAGTTGCGTGTGTGGCGTGGCCACGCGAACTCACTGAACGTAAAACGTCGTCTGCTGTGAGATGGATTTGTGCGCGACTTGATCTTCAATCGTCACTTCCAGCACGTACGCGCCCGGCGGCAATCGGGTGAGGTCGATTTCCGAAACAAAAGGCACGCGCGCCGCATCTGTGTCTGTCGCCGCCGAGACCTTCGCAAATGGAAGCGAGAGTACGGGACGGCTATCCCGGTAAACGTTCACTCGTGCTGCGAGATTGGTCAGTCCCGGGCTCGCCTGCGCGGCGTTATAGACGAAGGTAATGAATCGAACGTGAGAGCCGTGCGCAAACGTTCGGTCGACGCTCCATTGAATTCGTTCCGCGCTGACACTGTTTGTTGCCACACTTTCAAGCCCTACCAGCAGACTGCTCATCGAAAGAATACGAGTTGAAAGGTCGGGAATCACTATCCATTGCATCGCGCTGCCAACCAACCCGCTCTGATCGTCCCGGGCGGCTACGCGAACCTGATAAATACCTGGCTTTAAAGGCGCGGGATAGTTGTAGATAACGTTCGAAGCATTTCCCTGCGATCTTGAAACGGAAGCCGGATTAACTTTTAAGCCGGTGCGGAAAGTCGCGGCTGGTTTGCCCTGATCGTTGAGAATCACACCCGCGATCGTCAAACGCGCGGAATCTTTACCTTCATCGCCGTACGAAAGAGAATCCGCCGGCGCCTGAACGGACGTAGTCAGCACGCTGCCGCTGGCCGGCGTGTCCAAATAGATCAATGAAAGCTGCAAAGGAAGAGCTCGCTTCGGATAAAAGTCCTTGAGCGCGTCCTGAATGTCGGCGTCGGGTTGTTTCGCTCGCGTACTCTTTCCGTTTTCGGCTTCCCGCTCTCGTTTGTCCGTCCCGGAAGCGCCGGCGCTTGTGTTCGTGAATCCACGCGCGGAACGAACCGTTAAGTCCGGACGCCCGATAACGCTTAAGCTGATCTTTCTGAGCCGGGCGTCCTTTTCATCATCAGCCTCTGGACGCCAGGCGATCAAGTAATACCGCGAGGTCTCGTCCAGGGCGGTGTCGATGAACTGATCAAACACATTCTGATTTCGCAGCGCGCGACCGCCGGTATCGACCGCCAGCGCGTTCAGCGCGTCCTGCGTCGCTGCGATTTCGCGCATACTTGCGCTGTCAAGCGCCCCGCCGCCATCAAACGCCACGTTACCGGTGGCATCCAATGCGCCAGAAATCAGACCGCGCGCGTCGATCGTATAGATCACCACGCCGGCGCGCCGGGCGTTGTCAGTGATGCGTCCGAGCCGATCGCGGCCAACCCCACCGCGCGGGCCTGTATCAGCCAGGAACCCATCGGAAATAAAAAAGGCGAGCTTGCTGCCCGGCATTCTTTGCGCGGATTGAAGCAGCATCTCCAGCGAGTAGTAGCTGCTCGAGGTGACGGCGCCCGCCTGAAACAGAATTTGTCGCGCGCGGTTCTTGACCTCGACTTCGCATTGGGTGCGGGGGCTTCGCCTGGCTGCACCGGGCGCCTTGAGCGTCCACTTTAAGCAGTCGCTAACAAAAAACTCGAACACCGCCGGATCGTCTTTCCGCTCGATGGTAAGCGCCATGTATTCCGTCATCGGACTACCTGGATTCTTCCCATAATCGGTCACTGAGTACGGCACATGACTGATGCGCCCGACCGCCGCACGCAAGACTTCTTTGTTGTCTGTAAACTGCTGCAGAAATCCGATTTGGCCACTGGCGGAAGCGATCGCCACCAGATCGTTCTGGCCCATTTGTTTGTTAATGAAGTTAAGGATGGTTTTTCGTGTGCGGCCGACTCCGTCCAGTGAAAGGTGACGGTCATCTATGAAAAAGACGATCGTGCGCCGCCGCACTGATGGAGCGGCCGGGCGATCATCAGCCACCGGATCATTGTTAGTGCCGAGGCGGGCCGACCGATCACGCGCGCTTCCCGCAACAATGCTTTCGAAGAACGAGATAGGAACCGGCCGCTGGTCAACCTGCAACTCGAAGTCTTCCTTCGTCAGCCCTTCCACGAAGCGACCTTGCTTATCAAAGACACTGACACCCGTCTGCACAAGCTCAGTGCTGATGCGCAAAACATCATCGCTGGTTTGGGGCTTGCGGTCCTGTTGAGCAACCAGGATGTGCGCAGAGAGCAGCAGAATCACTGCGCAGACAAAGAGTTTGCCGTTGATAAGCATTTGTTCCTGAGGGGGTGGCCCGATCGTCTCGCCCGGGAAATCCCGCGCAAAATGCGCGTGCCACTTCGACGTTGGTGCGTTGGATTAAGTTGCCGCGGCCTTCGCCTGCTCAGGCGGTGGTTGGAATAAACCGATAGCGGCGGGCACGGATAGCGTGCCCGGCAGTTTGATGGGCGAGAGTTTCTTGTCGACGATCACCTGACCCGCGTACGAGATGGTGCCCTTCACTTCGCAGGCCCCGGTCTGAATTTCCTGAATCGCTCCGCCCTGGATCTTCAGCACAAAGCCCTTCAAGGTGAAGACGAGTTTGACCGCGAACTGAATTTTCTTCACCGGCATGTCCTTGAGCCGCATTTCCAGGTAGGGTTTCTGGTCGCAGTTGATCGTGTGTTGCGCCAGCTCGAGATATTCCACTTTGTCCGGCGCGGTGCGGGATTTTTCGAGACGCGCGCGCAGGTCGTCGACCTTCTTCCACGATGTAACGAGCACGTTCGGGAGCGGCACGTCGAACAGCTCGCAGATTTTCGGCCCGAGGTCGCTGAGCGCCGCCGGGAACTTTACCTCCTTCACTTCTTCTTTAATCCGCTTCTGAACGGCTTCCCAGCGATCCGTTTTCGGATCGGGCTCGCCGGGTTTCGGAAGTTCGAAAACATCGCTAATGGTGGTCGTGGGTTCAGCCATTACTTCTCCTTAAATTTCGATTATCTGCCGGTCTTCAGGTTCAGAACGATTCGTAATCAGGCGCGGCTGGTCCGTGGTCACGGAATAGTCGCCGCCTGAGACATTGCTGTCGAGCACCAACTCAAAATCGATCGGCACTGCACCTTTCTTGTGGGCGACCGCCGCAACTCCCTGGTCTGCAAATGGCGCGAAGGTGGGCCGCGTGGCAAACACAAGCCCGGATGCCTGGTAAATCAGAAACAGAACGACTGCCGCAATCAGCAGATACCACCACTTGTTGTCTGAAGCCCCGTCGTTGGAAGTTAGCGTGACGGAAGGTGACGACGAAGATTCTCCGCCTTCCGTTCCTGTCGTTCCATTTGAACCGGTGGCTGACGGAGCCGGCGAGGGTGATCCATTACCTGGCGAAGGTGATCCGTTTCCCGGAGAAGGTGCCGGTGTGCCACTCGCAGTTGGCGAAGCAACGGGCGTCGGTGATGGACCCGGGCCAGGCCCGGGTGTCGGCGTGGGACCTGGATCCGGTTTCGGGTCAGGCGCGCGTTGGACTCTCAACACAGCCGGCGCACTTTTCGCGCTCACGGTTTGATTGTTTATGAATTGACTGACCTGCACGTAAGGGCGATAGACGCCGCCGGCTCTGTAGGTGTGTGTTGACTGCGGATCAGTTTGCCACGGGGTTTGCCGCCCATCGCCAAAAATGAACAGGTAACGCGCATCGGCGCGGGCCGGCGATGCTTTCGCTGTAAAAGTGACCGGTTTTCCTGTTCGCGCTGGGAACGGTTCGGCCGTCAGTGAAACGGATACATTGGTGCGCGGGTCAACAACTGGTCCCCGACGCGTCACATCAATCAGTTTACGCGGGCTGCCGCCAATGCGGCTGTTGCCGTCACGGATATCAACGTATGCGAGATACTTCCCCGCCGGCCTGTAGCTGTGTTGCGCACCCGCGCTACTTTGCCAACTGCTCGACGACCCGTCGCCAAACACAAAGCGATACTGAATGTTGGGACAGTTTTCCGAGAGTTGGGCTGAGAACGTGACCGCCTCTCCTTCGGGGACCGAACCGGCCGAGGCGCTCAAGGTGACGCGCGGCTGACACCGCTGACGAGGTTTGACGTCTACTGAGTAAGTGTAGTTTCCGACCGCCTGGTAAACGTGAGTGGCCTGAGGGCTCGTCATTACCTGTCGCTGACGGTCTCCGAAGTACAGCGTCACCACGTAATCAGTGACGACGCTGGCGGGGGAGAGAGTGAAGGTCACTCTGGTGCCCAGCGGCACGCGCTGTTTGTCGGCCCTTACGCGAACTTGCGGAGTGCCTGGCGGTGAGACAACGGAGCTCGAACGCAGATTTACTGTGGGAGGTTGTTGTTGAGAGCCAACGGCTTCACACAACACGACCAGACACAGAAGGGGCAAGAGAAACCGAGCCTGACGACGCATGATCGAGACCGAGGGTTGTAGCGGGCACTCTTACGCTTGCGGCAACGCCGCGAAGATAAGCCCGCAGCAGGACAAAGTCAATGCCGCCAATACTGTCCGCTGGCTGCACGCCCGAGGCGCACGCACCAGGTCCTGCCACCCACGGCCTTTCAAATTCATGGTACGCTTTCGGCATGGCGAGTGAGGGCAGCCGTACCACGCAACCAGCGTTCGGCGCTCGTCTGTGGTGGTTGATTGGCGGACGGGCGGCGGTGACGGTGCTCGTGATGCTGGCCGGCGGCATCTGGGCGCGCGGCACGTTTGGGCCGAACGTCGATGACTCGCTGCAATCAATCAAGCCGCTCCTCCTTGTTGTCGCGTTACTCACCGTCATCTATTGCGTTGCGCACATCCTCTGGAACAATTATCTCGTCCAGGCGCGCTTTCAATTCTTCGCGGACGTGCTTTTAGTCACGTGGCTGGTTTGGATTACCGGCGCCGTCCGCTCGCCTTATACCGCTCTTTACATCGTTGCGATTTCGATCGCGAGCTTGTTCATCGGCCCGCGTGGCGCGCTGATTACCGCGATTGGCAGCACGGCGGCATTCAACGCCGTGTCGTTGCTCCTGTTGAATGGCGTAGTACCCCGGGGTGGCCTGGTGACGGAAGAGTCACTGCCCACAGTTATTCAGTCGATGGGCCTGGCCGACGTTTCGTTTCTCGTGGTGGGACTGTTGGCGGCGAAGCTCGCCGAGAGACAGCTAACTTCAGATGTGCAACTGGCAGAGGCGACACGCACCTTAGCCGACCTGCGCTTGTTCCATGAGCGGATCGTCGAATCGATCCGATCGGGTTTGATTACGACCGATCTCGAGTGCCGCATCTTTACGTTCAACGCAGCCGCGGAAGAAATCACCGGCTATGAAGCCGCCGACGTTCGCGGCAAGAACGCTTCGATGTTTTTCGGCGACATGACGCGCCAGATTGCCGACTCGATGGCCGCGGCGGCGGAAGGCAAAGTCAGCCCGCGATACGAGATTGATTCACTCACGCAGAGCGGGTTCATGTTGCATCTCGGCTACAGCATCGCGCCTCTGTTCGCGGAATCGGGCGAGACAAGCGGACTCGTGATCACTTTTCAGGATCTTACGGACGTGCGCGTGATGGAAGAAACCGCGCGACGTCAGGATCGTCTGGCCGCGGTGGGCCGGATGGCTGCCTCGATCGCGCATGAGATTCGCAATCCCCTGGCGGCGATGCGCGGCTCGATTCAGATGCTCAGGTCTGAGATGGCCAACGATTCCGATCATTCCCAGCTGATGGAGATCATCCTGCGCGAATCTGATCGTTTAAACAAGATTGTGACTGATTATCTCAACTACGCCCGGCCGCGTGCGGCCGAGATGCAGGAAGTGGATGTGCGCGAATTGATCGGTGAGACCCTCCAACTCCTGCGCAATAGTCCTGAGATCACCGACGGCCACCGCTTAATAGACCAGTTACCCTCGGAACCGTTGATGGTGAAAGGCGACGCGGAACAGTTGAAACAGGTCTGTTGGAACGTCACGCGTAACGCGTTGCGGGCGATGCCTGACGGCGGTGAGTTTCGCGTTACGGCCCAACGTACCGATGCCGATCGCGTCCACATCAGCTTTACGGACACGGGTTGCGGCATGACGCCAGAGCAAGTAGAACGCTTATTCGAACCGTTCACTTCGACGACAGGCGGCACCGGTCTGGGGCTGTCGATTGTCTATCAAATTATCCGCGACCATAGTGGTACAATCAACGTTCGCAGCCGAGAGGGCTCTGGGACCACTATTACGGTTGAGTTGCCGGGGGTGGGGTGAGAATAAGACCATTTTCCATTTGTCATTTTTCATTTGTCATTTGACATAGCATTCCAGTCGGCTGAGATGACGTGAAGGAGGACTCCCAAAGATGGAAACAGCGACCGCAAAAGCAAAAGAGCCGCAGTCGCGTGCAGATGAATTAGAGGAACGTCTTATCGATTTCGCGGTACGCATAATCAAGCTCGCCTCACGATTGCCACGAAATGCGGCAGGGCGCCACATCGCCGGCCAGATTTTAAGGTCAGGCACATCACCGGCACCAAATTACGGCGAGGCAAGAGGCGGCGAGAGTTCTGCAGATTTTACTCATAAGTTGCGAATCGTATTAAAGGAGTTGAATGAAACGTCAATCTGGCTACGCATAATCGATCGCAGCGAGCTTATTCGCCACGATCTGCTCGTGGAGATCATCAACGAGAACGTCGAGCTATGCCGTATCTTTACGGCATCATTGAAGACGACTCGTCAACGGCAAAACGAATGACAAATGGAAAATGTCAAATGAGAAATGGAAAATGATCTGTTGGTGCCATGGCTAACTTACTCATAGTCGACGACGAACTCAGCATGCGCCAGTTCCTGACGCATCTTTTCCAGCGCGAGGGCCACACCGTCCACGTGGCTGAGAATGGGCGCAAGGCGATGGAGCTGCTTCGCACGCACCCGGCCGACGTAATCCTGTCAGACGTGAAGATGCCGGACATGGGCGGCATCGAATTATTGCGCGCGGCGCGCGAACTTCACCCGAACGTCGAAGTGATCATGATGACCGCGTTCGCCAACGAATCGACGGCGCATGAAGCGTTTCTGCTGGGCGCGTTCGATTTCGTTCACAAGCCTTTCGACAACGAACTGCTGAAAGAAAAGATCGCGCGCGCCCTCGCGAAGATTACCCGAGAAGCCGAAGCGCAAACTCTCAAAGTCGAAAACGAAGCCCTGATTAAAGGGCAGCGGGCTCGCGGCCGGCTCAGTAACATCATTGGCCACTCAGATCGGATGCAGGCCGTCTTTCAGATGATCGAGACGGTCGCGCAAGTGCCTTCGACGGTCTTGCTCACCGGCGAATCAGGCACCGGCAAGGAACTTGTCGCGCGCGCGATTCATGATCTCAGTCCGCGCGCGCAGAAGCCTTTCGTCTCAGTCAATTGCGGCGCGTTCACCGAAACGCTGCTCGAGTCTGAGCTGTTCGGTTTCGTGAAAGGCTCGTTCACCGGCGCCACGGCAAACCGCAAAGGACTTTTCGAAGCTGCCAACCAAGGCACAATCTTTCTCGACGAAATCGGCGAGATGTCGCCCGCGATGCAGGTGAAACTTCTGCGCGTCCTGCAGGAACGCAAAGTACGTCCGGTCGGCGCGCACGAAGAGATGGAAGTGAACTCGCGGGTCATTGCGGCGACGAACCGCGACCTGGCCGCCATGGTGAAGGACGGAACTTTCCGCGAGGATCTTTTCTATCGCGTCTCAGTCATACCGATGGAACTGCCGCCTTTGAGAGAACGTGCCGGCGACATTGTCGAGCTGGCCGACTACTTCATCAAGAAGCACTGCGCCCAAACCGGGCGTTCGCTGGTTATCAGCCCATCGACGATGCGCCTGCTCGAAAATTATTCATGGCCGGGGAATGTGCGGGAACTAGAACACACGATCGAACGCGCGGTGGCCCTCGAAACAACTGAAGTGATTGAGCCCGAGCGCCTGCCTGACCAGATTACGAAGTACAGCCAGACGCGCGTGGCGTCCGCGTTCGAACTACCGGATGACGGAATCAATCTCACCGCGCATCTCGATCAACTGGAAAAGACTTACGTGATGGAAGCTTTGCGCCGCACGGAAGGCAATCAGACGAATGCGGCGCAGCTTCTGCAGATGTCTGTGCGTTCTCTGCGTCACCTGCTCGACAAGCATGGCGTGCGGGGGCTGACCGCGCAGATGCGTGACGAACGCCGCGGCGATTCAATTCCCCGCCGCCGCGCGAATGATCCCCTTCCACGCCGTCGCGAATATGACGACCCCGAGCCCGAACACACCGCCGAACAAGCGGCCGGCGCCGGAGAGCGATAAGTAGACGCCCCGACAACGGAGCAGAACCTAGAGCTGCCCGCAATCCTGGCTAAGTGCAGGTCCAAATGGTTCGTTGCAATTTCTTCGTACTCAGTCTTTTCCTTTTCATTTGCGCGGCTTTCCCTGCCCAGCGCCAACAAACGCCCCCACCCGAACAGCCTGACGTCGTAGCGATCAAGTTTCGTTGGGTCAGGCAAAGTACGAGGGTCA
>DASUTF010000385.1:0-15511 GCA_036374695.1 Pyrinomonadaceae bacterium | reverse complement strand
CCACGGACGCTGATGCGATCAATTGCCATTGCTCTAAACAAAGTCGAGCGCCACAGACAAGAATTTGGCGAGGCGCAGAACCGACGATTGTAGCTGAGCGAAATCTCGCCAGCAAGCGCGAAACATCGCCTTGACGTTGTATCAGTCGCAACCTAGACTTCGATTGCCCGCTGAGATTGGGAGTCCACGTTGAACCTTCCGAATGCACTGACGCTTTCCCGGATTTTCATTGTGCCGTTGCTGGTGGTTGTGCTGTTGACGCCGCTCAGCAACCGCATCGGCGTGCCGCAACACATTCTGGGCGTCTTAATTTTCACCGCGGCCGCGCTGACGGATTTTTTTGATGGGCGGCTGGCGCGCAGCCGGAAACAGGTTTCGAAGCTCGGAAAGCTACTTGATCCGATTGCCGACAAACTATTGATTTCCGCCGCGCTAATCGCTCTCGTTGAAAATCATTTAGCGCCGGCCTGGGCGGTTGTGATCATCGTCGGTCGCGAGTTTGCCGTAACGGGCCTGCGGTCGGTGGCAGCGACTGAGGGAAAGATCATTTCGGCGTCCGGGATGGGCAAGTTCAAAATGGTCATGCAGGTGATCACGGTTGGGCTTTTGATTCTGTCTTTACCGCCGTCGGGCGGTGGCGCGCCGGTTTCAAATTTTGGAAAGCCTTTTCCGGCGATCAAGTTTTGGACTGTGCCTGAATTGCAAACGGCGTGGGGTCACTTGACGGGTCTCGGAAATACGACGTGGGCTGACTGGCAGGTGCTGCTTTACACGACCGGCCGCGCGATGCTGTGGATTGTCGTGCTGTCGGCAATTTATTCAATGTGGGATTATTTTCGGGCGTTTTACGCACAGGTGGTGCGAGAGAAACAGGCGAAAGCCAAAGCAAGCGCCGCCGCCGCGACGGCTCAGGAGCAGATTTAAGTCAGTTTCCGGTGCGCACGCCTCAGGTGCTGGTGCGCGCCAGAGGCGCGCGTACCGGGATGAAAAAGGCTCTCAAGCATTCGCTCGAGAGCCTTTTTCTTTTTGTTAATTACGCCCGCCCTCACGATCGGGCTGCTGCCCCGTTATGGCTGTGGCGACGGCGACGGCTGCGCGGTTGGATCGCGGCGCAATGTTGGCGGCGCGGGCTTGTTCGGTTCCGTCTTGGGCGTGCCGTCCGGAGTTGTCGCGGCCGGATCATCCGGGGTCGGCTGACGTCGTTTCAACGTCGGACGTCCAGGCGTCCCGTCTTCACTGCCGGCAATCGCCCCTGTGGAACTCGCGCGCGCATTTGATAGACGCAGCAGACGATTCTTCACACGCTGAAATTCTGAGGAGCTGATGACGTACTCGTCACGCTCAGGGAAACGCGCGGCCAGGGCGATTGCGTTAGTGCGTCGATCGGGCGGGGCCGGATGCGAGGCGAACAACTTGGCAATCGTGCCCGGCTTCTTCTTGTTCTTGGCTTCCAGCTTTTCGAACATCGTGGCCATGGCATTTGGGTCGTAGCCTGCGGCCCACATGTACTGCACGCCCAGCTTATCGGCTTCTTCTTCGGCGCCGCGCGTGAACTTGAGGTAACTGAGGCCTTCGATCAAGCCGCCCGCGTTATACAGAACGTTGCCGATTACACCGCCACCCAGAAGGATTCCCGCCAGTATGCCGTAATCGAGAATCTGCATCTTGCGCTGGTTTTCCATCGCATGACGCGCGGCGACGTGCGCGATTTCGTGCGCCATCACCCCGGCCAACTCAGCTTCGTTGTCCGCCGCCAGAATCAGTCCTTTGTTGACGAAGAAGAAGCCACCAGGAAGGGCGAAGGCGTTTACTTCGTCCGAATCGATGACCTTGATGGTAAATGGAATCTTTGCGTCGGAATGCAGCACGATATTCTGGCCAACCCGATTTACGTACTCAGTGATGATGGGGTCATCGACGAATTTGGCTTCGCGTTCGACCTGGGCCGCTAACTGGCGGCCGACCTTCACTTCACTCTCAGTACCGCTGGCCATCTTTCCCCAGATGCCCTTATTAATGTTCCGCTTGCCGATCATCGTCGGGTCTTCATTTGTCGAGAGCGGCTTGGTGCGGGCGCTCTGGGTAGTAGCGGGCTGCGGCTTCGCTTTGTCTTTGTCCTTTTGTTGGGAGCTGGACGATTTCTGGTCCTGAGTGCGACGCGGCGCGGCGATGGCGGCAACGCTGGTCAGCCACAGACTCATGGCAATGCCGAGGGCGATGACGGCGCGAGAGAGGCTATGCTTCATTCTTATCCTCCAGAACTGCCGAGGATTTTGTCCTCAGCGACCGCAGCATCGCGGTCATGAATTTTTCCCTGGACAGCGCCCGAGGCGTCGGCACTGCGTTAATTAAGGCAACGCTAGGATGCGGGGCCGTAAGCCGAGGTTGCGCCTTACTTTCAGCTTTCTTTCGGCACCGTTTCGCGAACCGCGTCATCCGGCATTATAGACTACAAGCCGAGAAAACCTACCGAATTGCGATGGTGTTGGGGCCATGCTAAAGTCCGCGGCGCAAACCCGCTCAAGGTTCAAACTCAATGCCAGCCAGGAAGCGACTGCACCCTAAGTCCGAAACCTCGCGTTCGTCCGCCTCGAGACTGAAACTAGCGAAGGGCCTCCGGATTTCAATTATCGGCGCCGGCCGCATGGGAACCGCGCTCGGTGTGGCCCTGGGGCGGGCCGGTTATCGCATCGAGGTAATCGTAACAAAAACCCCGACGAACGCCCGGCGCGCGGCGAAACTGATTGGCGGCGGCGCGGAAGCATTGGCCGAACGCCAACCCGCCAACGCGCCGGCAGTGACGGTGAGCCGGCTCGTGCAAAGTGAACTTTTGCTGATTTCCACGCCGGACGATGCCCTGGAAGCAGTGGTCGCACGACTCGCCGGCATGATTCGCCGCGCGGGCACCGGTCGAGGCAATGCTCAACGATTCGCACTCCACACGAGCGGCGCCGTTTCCTCGGAAGTCCTTGCGCCGCTGCGGGCGCTCGGGTATTCGGTCGGCTCGTTACACCCATTGGTCTCGGTTGCGGATGCCGCTCCTGCCCACGATGCCTTTCGCGGTGCTCACTTTTGCGTAGAAGGCGATCAGGCAGCCGCACGTGTCGCCAGGTCGCTGGTCAAAGAGCTCGGTGGCCATCCGTTTACTATTTCCCGTGAAGCTAAACCGCTCTACCACGCCGCCGCAACAGTTTCATCAGGACACGTTACCGCCCTATTTGCCCTCGCTATTGAAATGTTGCAGGAGTGTGGTGTAACAGAACGGCGGGCGCGACGAATTCTCGCGCCACTTCTCAAGAGCACTGTCGCCAACCTCGACGCACAAAGTCCCGCGGAAGCGCTGACGGGCCCGTTCGCGCGTGGCGACGTCGCCACCGTCGGAAAACATTTGGCCGCAATGAAGGCAAGGAAGATGACCGGGGCTGCGGATTTGTACTCCGCGCTCGGTCTCCGGGCCGTGAGGTTGGCGCAGACAACGAAGCACAATCGGAGATCCGCGAAAGACATCAAAAAACTACTTTCCCGCTAGCGCCGCCCTTTCGTGATAATCACTTAACACTAATTAACAACTCACGAGGCAGATTCATGCAAAAATCTGGAACCTGGGACATGCATTGCGCGTCTTACTTGGTGAACCCCAGACGTTAATGAACGAAGACCCCACAGCGTCATATAGAACCAGGGAACTCACATGAGCACAGCCAAAGCAGAATTTACAGAATCAATAAACAAGCGTCATCTGCGCGGACTGCCGTCGCGAACTAAAACAGGTCAACCTAACGACCGTCTCAAGAAAATGCGCGATTTGGCGTCAGAGCTGCTCGAAGAGAGCGAAGCGCTCGAGCATGAAGGTGAATTGGCTGAAGCGTCGCACACGATCGCGACCCTCAGCGCCAATACCGCGATAAACTTCTTCGAGGAAGTCCGTCAGTTCGAGGTTAGACTGATCAACCGCGCCCTGAAACTAGCGGGCGGCAACCAGGCGCGCGCAGCGCAGCTGCTGGGGCTGGGTACGACGACCCTTAACTACAAGGTCAAGACATACGGCCTGCTTTAGTGGCACAGACTTCAGTCTGTGATTTTGCTCGGCCACCCAACTCAGTTGACGGCTTCTGAGGTCTCTTCGGCTGGGGCGATCAGTTGATCTGAGACCATCAGCGCACGTTCTTCAAACAAAGTCGAATCTACCAGAGTCTGCACCCAGTACTCTCCCGCAACCGGAAAAGTCACATTCACGAAAAAGCTGATGTTGTCAGCCGACCCCTGGTTGATTTCGAAGCGCGCCGGCTGTGAGACAACCAGCGCTTGCTGCCGATCCGGCATGAGGATTCTCACTTCTGAAAGGTGCGCGCCGTTCCCGCGCCAGTGATTCACCACTGCCAACTTCGGGAGCCAGACCGGCAACTGCGGCACGATGATGCTCTGAAAGACTCCCATGTAAGAGAGTTTGTTGCCAACTTCCAGGCGCACATCGTCGCAAAGGAGCGTATAGACCAATTCGAGTTTCTGCTCGGCTTCCATCTGCTGAGTTGGTTGCATTTGAAATTAGTTTAGGCTCGACGTGCATCCCGCGCAAACGCTGACGACAAGTTGGCCTTCGGAGTGGAGCGCAAGCGTCTCGCCGGCTCAACGTGCCGCGACAGCAAGCGGGACGCTTGCGCTCCAGTCACTTCAGCAGCTTTCGAAATTCCGTCTCATCAATAACCTTCACCCCGAGCTGATTCGCCTTATCCAACTTCGATCCGGGTTCGGCGCCGGCCAGCACAAAATCCGTTTTCCTGCTGACGGATGAAGTAACGCGACCGCCTCGGGCTTCGATCAGCGCGGTAGCTTCGTCCCGTGTCGTATTCGGCAAAGTGCCGGTCAGAACGAAGATTTTACCGGCCAGCGTCTGCGCCGCTGGAGGCTGCGCCGCCTTGTCGATTTCAGTTCGCACGCCGGCGTCGCGCAAACGCTCGCACAGAAGCGCGTTGCCGGGATCGGCGAACCAATCGTGAATGCTCTCAGCCATCGTCAAGCCGATTTCGTGAACCGCATCCAGACCTTCAACCGTCGCCTGCGCCAGTTTCTCGAGCGACCCGAACTCGCGCGCCAAAATTCCCGCGGTGCGTTCACCAACATGCCGAATGCCCAGGCCGTAAATCAGACTCGACAAGTCGCGCGACTTGCTCGCCTCGATTTGATTAAGGACATTTGTTGCTGACTTCTTCGCCATCCGTTCCAGCGACACAAGATCGTCCAGTGTCAGGCTGTAAACGTCGGCCACGTCCTTGACCAACTTCTTTTCGATCAATTGATCGGCAAGAGCTCCGCCTAAACCTTCAATGCGCATCGCTCGCCGTGAAGCGAAGTGAAGCAAGCGGCCGATCAATTGCGCGGGGCAGTCCGCAGCGATGCAACGCGAAACGGCTTCGCCTTCAGGTCGCGAGACACGACCGCCGCACACCGGACACGTTGCCGGCATCTTGAACGGCTTTTCTTTACCGCTGCGTTTGGACTCAATGACTTTCAGAACTTTGGGAATGACGTCGCCGCCGCGCTCAATCAGGACCCAGTCGCCGATCTTCAAACCAAGCCGCGCGATTTCATCTTCGTTGTGCAGCGTCGAACGCGAAACGGTTACGCCTCCGAGCGGCACCGGCTCGAGCATCGCAACCGGCGTGAGCGCGCCGGTGCGGCCCACCGAGACCAGAATCTCGTTGACGCGCGTAGTCGCTTGGCGCGCCGCGTACTTGTAAGCAATGGCCCACCGCGGCGCCTTACCGGTGGCGCCGAATTCTTCCTGCATCGCAGTTGAATTCACCTTCACCACGAGGCCATCGATCTCGTAGTCGAGTGCTTCGCGCTTTGCTTCCATCCGATCGCAGAAGTCGATCACCTCTTCGATTGATTTGCACCGAGCTCGATGCGGATTAACCCGCAGCCCGGCCTTTTCCAGCCAATTAAGCGCTTCCCAGTGCGTCGCAAACGCCTTGCGCTCGCCCGCGAACACGTCGTAGGCGAACATTTCCAGACGCCGGCGCGACGTAATCGACGGATCGAGCTGTCGCAAAGTCCCCGCCGCTGCGTTCCGCGGATTCGCAAAGCGGGGCTCGCCGGCCTCCTCTCGGTCGATATTGATCTTCTCGAACACTTTGCGCGACAGATACGCCTCGCCGCGCACTTCGATTTCGTTCGCCACTTTCTCTGCGCGATCGTTCAGCTTCAGCGGAATGCTGCGAATGGTGCGCACGTTCGAAGTCACGTCTTCACCCCGGAACCCGTCGCCGCGCGTTACGCCGCGAACAAACACCCCGTTTTCGTAATGCACCGCCAGCGAAAGTCCATCAATCTTCAACTCAGCGACGTATTCCAACGACTGGCCGTCAGCCAGTTTCCGGCAGCGGGCATCGAACGCGCGCAGTTCGTCGATGTTGTAGCTGTTGTCGAGCGAAAGCATCGGCCGCCGGTGCACGAATTCGGGAAAGCCTTCGGCGGGCCGGCCACCCACACGTTGAGTTGGACTGTCAGGCGTGATTAGTTCCGGATGTTGTGCTTCGAGTGTGCGAAGCCTCTCAAGCAGCTCGTCGTATTCCTGATCCGAAATTTCGGGATTCTCTTCGAGGTAGTAAAGGTCTTCGTGACGGCGGATTTCGTCGCGTAGAGAGTTGATCTGTTTTTCGTTTGCTGGTCGTTTGGGCAAGGTACATTAAAAGTGGCACAGACTTCAGTCTGTGATTCTTCCCCTAACGAAACCACAGACTGAAGTCTGTGCCACTACCTCTGTTCGCGTTTAGCGGGGCTACCGCCCGCCCGTCAGGCAGTAGCCCGACTCTAAACTTAGCGCTTCGTTCATTCTCGATAAAGCAAATATCTGGGCCGCTGGTCGTCGCGGGCGAAAGCGCGACACACCAGGCCGGAGCTGAAAGCGCGGAGGAACTCTTCACGGATGCGCAACGCCTCAGCTTTCGCCGCGGGCGGATCGGATTTCAGGAGCGCGCTGAAGTCGTTCGGAATCTCGATCATTTCATCCGGAGTGCCTGCTGAAACGTCACGGCCATCTGCCAGAGCTTCGACGCGGGGCGACTTCAATTCCCACGACGCAAACAAACGATCGCTGTCCATTCCGAGCGGGCCGGCGGAACGTTCAGTCGCGTTCGTAGCGTAATCCGTCCCGTAGAAATTTACGGCGTACGACCGCACCACCACTCCAAGCCGGTTCAGATTGAAATGCGCGTTGCGCGCGCGAACTGGCTCAAAAGTCCATTTGATGAATGAATTGCCCTCGGCCAGGACGCGCGCGCGTTGCGCCCATTTCAGCTTCGCGCCGATGCCGAAATTCTGGTACTCAGCCGCCACGGCCATCATGTGCGAGTAGCCGAAGATTTCATTCCCCCGCACCGCCGCCAGGTGATGAACAAAGCCGACGAGCTTCCCGTCAACGAATGCCCCGAGAGTCCACCCGCCGGCCTGCTCTGAAACGATCAGATGCCGCCGGGGCGAGATTTCCAGGTCCGGCAGCCCGAACACTTCGCGCTGCAGGTACACACACGCGTCGTACTCTTCGATGGTGTTTACCTGGCGAATGTCGACTCGTTTGTCCACGGCCGAAATCTGAAAAAGCTGGATTGAACGGTTGCTGCGAGCCGACATGATAACACGGCAGTTTCGCGAACTATCGAGAGGAAGGTAGTGGTACAGACTGATTCGTTCTCCACAAAAGCCTCTGCGACCTCAGCATCTCCGCAGTGAATGGCGGTTGGAAAACACTCAGCAGAGAACGCCGGGACGCGCAGAGAACTTAAAATTACCAGGGAAAGTTATTTGGCGGGATGAAGCGGCAAAGTGAAGGTGAGATGCACTTCTCCGTCGCCGTTGCTGGCAGTGATCGAGCCGCCCAGGATTTCTACATTCTGGCGCGCGATCGAAAGCCCGAGTTCACCGGTGTTGGAATTATCATCCGCGTCCAGAATTCCAATGCGCTCAGGGTGAGCAATTGGATCGCCCGAATCCGTGATTGAAATCGCTATGCCATCCGGCAGGGCCTTGGCTTCCGCCATGACGACAGCACCTTCCGGACTTCTGGAAATCGCGTGCCCCAGCAAATTGTAAATGACCATTCGCACGCGTGCTCGATCTGAAGTCACAATTGGCAAGTCATCAGCGGCAGCGGACCTGAGCCGGACGCGCCTCTTTTCCGCACTGCGTGCCAGCGCCGGCAGAACGTCGCGCAACGTTTCATCGAGGGCGATTCTCTCTTCCGAGAGCTTTGTCTGGCCCGCTTCCAATCGTGCGAGATCCGACAATTGATTGAGACTGCTCTGCAGTTGGTGAGCTGAGCTTTGGATTCGTTCACAGAAACCGCGTTGCGCGTCTGTAAGTTTTTCCTGGCTCAGCATGATTTCAGAAAAGCCCAGGATGGAGGTGAGTGGCGTGCGCAGCTCATGCGCCAGCCGGGCCAGAAATAGCGAGCGGTATTTCGTCGCCAGCTGTAGTTCGCGAATTTGGTCCTGGAGAGTCTCGACGTCAGCTTTTGTCGCGAAACCGGTGTCAGAACGCGGAGACGCTTCAGTAGCTTTCGCTGCTGAAACGCCCTCCGCGTCTGAATGAGTCTGAGCCATCTTCGAGATTAAAAGAAACGCTACGGCCGGGAAAGCGCGCTAGCGACACTTTGTGCTTCGCTGCGGAGCGCCGTGTCCAGGCTTGCTTCGGCTGTTTCTGCCTTCGCAGTCGCGGACGATTCCAAAGTTGTCCCGGAGCCTGCGGTCGGCACCAGCCGAAAATCGAGTTTCACTTCCGCCTTGCCGCTGTCGCCGGAACCGATGCCCGTGGCGCGTCCGAACATTCCGCCAATCTTCTTGCCGGCCGAAGGGGCCTTCAAAGTCGCAATGTCCGTGTAGAGAATGTACGAGACCTGTTTCGCCTGCGCCTCAGCGACGGCTTCGCTGGGCGAAATCGCATTGAGCGCCACGGCGTCGATACCCTGGGCGGTCAGCCCCGCAATGAGCTGTTGTTGCAGCGAATCAGTCGCGGCCGAAGTCTTGGTCTTGTTGTTGAGCCGAACCACACCGACGCGAATTCGCGCGGCTGGCGTGCTGGGCTGCGACTGGTTGACGGATTCCGTCCGACTCGGCGGGCGCGAGCTGGCTGTCATCTCGTCCATCGACGGCATTGAAAACATCTCTTGCTGGTCCCGGGCCTGAGTGTAGCCGGCCGGAATATCAAAGAGCGTTGCATCGAGTGGTTGTCGCGAAATCTCGATGACCTCTTTCGTCATCGTCATCGTGACGCTGCCATCGGCGCCGTACATCGTCGTCGTTTCCTGCAATGGATAGCCGATATTCGCGGGACCCGTTGTCTTGTAGACGTAGCGATCGCGGCAACCGCCCGTCGTAGTCGCCGCCCAGTTCGACCCGCGATTAGCCGGACAGTTCAATCCGTACTCGAGATTGATGTACCAGCCGTCCGTTTCAATCTTCATCTTCTGCTGCGAACACGCGTCTGGTGACGATTCCATGATCGTGGTTCGCTTTATATGGCGCGCGGTGAAACCCATGATTTCTTTCCGCTCGCCAGTGTCCACGGTATTAACCGTCATCGTCACCACCCCGCCGCGCGTCGCAGGCGCACCGGTGCGGGGCGCGTCGGTGGCGGTGTTGCTGCTGGACGAACCGTCATCCATCGGGGTGATCAGGTACTTACGCGCGCGATCGTTAATTTGGATTGTGCGCTTCATGTCGCACTGCGTGATGTTGACCGTGTTCATGGTGTAAGCGCCGGCACTGACGCTGGTTTCGCTGCGCTCGCGCTGACCCTTGATCATGGTCGTGCTTTGCATTGTTTGTCCGGAGACGGTTTGCTTGAAGGAGATCTTGAAATCACCGGTGAGCGGTTGGTCCGTTGCCGGGCGGCGTTGAGCCGACGTGATTGCCGAAACTAGAGAGACTGCGAATACGAGAGACGCAAAAAGAAAAAATCTGAACTTCATGAATGCTCCATTCGATTGATAATTGGTTAGGGGGAGACGAAGCACGAAGCTATCAAAAAGCGCGACCTTACTCAAGAAGACGCGCTTAGGCGCATCGGGACAGTAGCCCGACCGTCAGGGAGGGCGATGAGATTTGAGATCTGAGATTTGAGGTCTTGAGCTCTGAGATTTGAGATCTCAGGACGACCTCCCTCGGTCGGCTACTGCCCCGATCCTTTCCACTGATTCAGAAACGCCACTAAGTCTTTCTTCATCATCCTTCGCGCCGCTTCAAACTCGCCTTTCGTGCTGCTGTAGACCACGCGACCTTCATCGTCGATTATCACGATGGTAGGCACGCCAAAGCCCAGCGTCGTCTCGTATTTCTTGATCAGATCGAGGTTCTTGTCGCCTTCGCCTATGTCCACGTGCACGAGCAGAAAACTTTCGTTGACGATCTTTGCTGCTTCGCCTTCGTGCAACGCCTGATCGAGGACGTGGCAGTCATAGCACCAGTTCCCGCCAAAGATCAGTATCACGCGCTTGTTTTCCGCGGCAGCTGTCTTCAGCGACGCCTCGATCTTTTGCTTCGCATCAACGCCGGCTGGATAGAGATCTGTTTTTTCCGTGGCTGGCTTTAGCGGTTCATCAGCGACCACGGCTGGCTGCTGCGCGGCGGCGGAACCCATGAAGCACAGCACAAGAACGATTAGAGAAAGTGAGAGTTTGCTCATCGTCTTCAGCTACCCACCCATCATCGCATCACGCTTTGCTTTGAATTCGCTACCCGACTTCCACGTGGGAAACGTGTCCGCCTGCGAGATGCGATAACCGATAATCATCAGCAACTGTGCGTCCTCTACGGCACCGGCCAAATCCCAGTCCGGCTTAATCTCGTCCGAAACTTTGTGATAGTCCTTCGCCGTGTATTCGTCGCGCTTCTGCTGGCTGAACGCCGGGTCCTTGCCGATGTAATCGACGCCGGACTTCGTGTACAACGCCGGGACGCCTTGCTTTGCGAACTCGAAATGATCCGAACGATAGTACAAACCCTTCCCCGGCTCCGGGTCTGGCCCGACGGTGCGACCCTGGGCAGTCGCCGTCTCACGCAGGAAGTCGATCAGCGTACTGTTGTCGTCCCCAACCATCGTGATGTCTTTGGTGCGGCCCCATTGATTGGCGCCATCCATGTTGATGTTCGCCAACGTCTTGTTGAGGGGATAGAGCGGATTCTCGGCATAGAATTTCGCGCCGAGCAAGCCCTTCTCTTCCGCGGTCACGGCGAGAAAAAGTATCGAGCGTTTCGGAGGCGTGCCAAGTTTCGTGAACGCTTCGGCAATCTCGAGCATTGCCGCGGTTCCGGTAGCATTGTCGAGCGCGCCGTTGAAAATCTGATCGCCCTGAAGTTTTGGATCGATGCCCAGATGATCCCAGTGCGCGGAGTAAACCACGTACTCGTCTTTCTTCTCGGAGCCTTCGATTTTGCCAATGACGTTGTTCGATTGAATCTCGCGCAGAGTGTTGTTCACCGTGATGTTTGCCTTCGCTTTCAATTCAACCGGCTTGAAGTCTTTGCTTATCGCCGCTTTCTTCAGCGCGTCGAAATCCTGACCTGTGGCCGTAAACAACTCTTTAGCGCGATCCATAGTAATCCACCCTTCGACGGCCACCCGACTCATATTCTTGTCGGGCGGTACGATGTCAAAGTTTTCGCGCGACCAGCTCCCCGAAACCACTTCGTACGGATAGCCCGCCGGGCCGGTCTCGTGAATGATGATGGCGGCGGCGGCGCCTTTCTCAGTCGCAATCTCGTATTTGTAAGTCCAGCGACCGTAGTAAGTCATCGCCTTGCCTTTGAAGATCTTATCGTCGAGCTTCGAAGCATCGCTCGGGTCGGGGACGGCCGGATCATTAATGAGCATCACGATGGTCTTGCCGCGCACGTCCACGCCCTTGTAATCGTCCCAGCCGTATTCGGGCGCGACGACGCCGTAGCCTACGAACACCATGTCGGAGTTTTCTGCTTTCGACTGCGCCACAAAACGGCGCGAGACGGCCACGTAATCTTCCGGAAACTTCAAATCGATCTTCTTGCCGCCCGCCGTGAACGAGGCGGTCGGCTGCCCGGTGAAACCGGCGAGCGGGACTTTCTGCACGTACGTGCCGTCGGGATTGCCGGGCTTGAGCCCCAGACGCTGAAACTGATCGGTGAGATATTTGACGGTCAACTCTTCGCCTTTAGTGCCGGGCCCGCGCCCTTCGTATTCATCGGCCGATAAAGCTTTCGTGTGCTGCAGCAGGTCAGCAGTCGTTATCGTGTCGAGTCCTGATTTCAACTCAGCAGGCATCGTGGCGGTGGCGCCGGTTTCAGTCGGCCGGTTTTCGGTCACGGGCTGACACGCAATAACTAGCAACACGATGGTCGAGAGTAATCCCGCAAACAGAGCCAGTCTCTTGATCATTTCAAGCACCTCAGTTGAATTTGATTCGAAGCAGAAAGTTTCTATGCCGTTAGGAGGCTCAAGTCAAATGTAGGGATCGGTTTCCTACTTTGCGCGTCTTGGCGGCTTAGCGCCTTTGCGTGAACTAACATCATCAAATAATGGCGATTTCACGCAAAGACGCAAAGTCGCAAGGGCTCGCAAAGGTAGAACAGACGCTACTGCGCAGCGCCGCTTCAGTTCGCTTCATACAGATCGGCGTGTAGAATGTTTGACCGTCTTCAATGCCCAAGCGCACCGACATTCACAAAATTCTGATCATTGGCTCAGGCCCCATCGTCATCGGGCAGGCGTGCGAATTTGACTATTCAGGTACGCAAGCGTGCAAGGCCCTGCGGCAGGAAGGCTACCAGGTCGTCCTCGTGAATTCGAACCCTGCGACGATCATGACCGATCCGGGTATGGCCGACAGCACTTACATCGAGCCGCTTACCGTCGAATCAATTGCCGCGATTATCAGGAAAGAAAGACCGGATGCGTTGCTGCCGACCGTAGGCGGACAGACTGCTTTGAATTTGGCCATCGCTCTGGACGACGCCGGCGTGCTCGAAGAGTTCGGCGTCGAGATGATCGGCGCTAAGCGCGAGGCAATCAAAGTTGCCGAGGATCGCCTGCTGTTCAAAAAGGCGATGGACGAAGCCGGCATGCTGATGGCGCGCGGGGGCTTTGCCAAGACCTGGACCGAAGCCGAAGCCCTCGTCAAAATCACCGATTACCCTGCGATCATCCGGCCCTCATTCACCATGGGCGGAACGGGCGGCGGCACGGCTTTCAATCCTGAGGAATTCGAAGAGATTGTCCGCGCCGGTCTGGCCGCTTCGCCGATCCAGGAAGTTTTGATCGAAGAATCCATCCTCGGCTGGAAAGAGTTTGAGCTGGAAGTGATGCGCGACCTGGCCGACAACGTTGTCATCATTTGCTCGATCGAGAATTTTGATCCGATGGGTGTGCACACCGGCGACTCAATCACGGTCGCGCCGGCGCAAACGCTCACCGATCGCGAATATCAGTCGATGCGCGACATGGCGATCAAGATCATTCGCAAAGTCGGCGTGGAAACGGGCGGCTCGAACATTCAGTTCGCGGTCAATCCTGAGAACGGCGAGATCCGGGTCATCGAAATGAATCCGCGCGTGTCGCGCTCTTCCGCGCTGGCTTCGAAAGCGACGGGATTTCCGATCGCTAAGATCGCCGCGAAGCTGGCGGTCGGCTATACGCTCGACGAAATTCCAAACGACATAACAAAGAAGACGCCGGCGTCATTTGAGCCGACTATTGATTACGTAGTGACGAAGATTCCGAAATGGAATTTCGAGAAGTTTCAGGAAGCCGAAGACGTGCTCGGCACGCAGATGAAATCAGTCGGCGAAGTGATGGCCATCGGCCGCACTTTCAAGGAATCACTTTTCAAGGGCCTGCGCTCGTTGGAAGCGGTGAAGCCCCTGCGCCTCGAAGACGTGCCGAATGACGAGCTGCAACGGAAGCTTGCGCGGCCGAATTCGCAGCGCTTCTCGTACATCACGTACGCGCTCGAGCATGACTGGTCGATCGAGGAGATTCATCGGCTGTCGAAAATCGATCCGTGGTTTTTGGATCAGCTTCAGCAGGTCATGGAAATTCAGCGCGAGGTCGAGGCGGTGCCTGGGTACGCTGTCGTCCCGACAGCTACTGATGATCGGGTTGGCTCTCGGGACGAGAGCGTACCGAAACTTGAAAACATCCCCCTGGATCTCCTCCGCGCCTTCAAGGAAGCCGCGCTTTCCGATCGCCGGCTCGCTTACCTGACACAACGCAGCGAAGACGAGGTGCGCGCCTATCGCAAGTCACTCGGCCTGATTCCGGTTTACAAACGCGTAGATACTTGCGGCGCCGAGTTCGAATCCTACACTCCTTATCTTTACTCGACGTACGAAGAGGAAGACGAATCTCAACCGACCGACAAACCTAAGATCATGATCCTCGGCTCGGGTCCGAACCGCATCGGCCAGGGCATCGAGTTCGATTACTGCTGCGTGCACGCGTCATACGCCCTGCACGAAGCCGGTTACGAAACGATCATGGTCAACTGCAATCCGGAAACGGTTTCGACAGACTATGACACATCGGATCGTCTGTACTTCGAACCGCTCACGTTCGAAGACGTCATGAACATCGTCGATGTGGAAAAGCCGACCGGCGTGATTGTGCAGTTCGGCGGCCAAACACCTTTGAACCTCGCCATGCGTCTGCATGAAGCGGGCGTTCCCATCATCGGCACGTCGCCGGATTCAATCGATCTCGCCGAAGATCGCAAGCGTTTCGGCGCGCTGCTGCGCGCGCTCGGAATTCCGCAACCGGAAAACGGCACGGCAACTTCAATCGAAGAGGCCATTGCAATTGCGGAGCGCATCGGCTATCCGGTGCTGGTCCGTCCGAGCTACGTCCTGGGCGGCCGTGCGATGGCGATTGTTTACGACGACGAGGCGCTTGAGCGGTACATGCGCACGGCCGTCGATTTCTCGCATGAGCGGCCGGTGCTGATCGACAAGTTCCTCGAGCAGGCAGCGGAGTTCGACGTCGACGCGGTCGCTGACGAAACGGCGTGTATCGTCGCGGCTATTCAGGAACACATTGAAGAGGCCGGCATTCACTCGGGCGATTCGTCGTGCGTGCTGCCGCCGGTGCGAATCGCCGAAGAGCATCTGGAAACGATGCGGCACTACACGCGCCGGCTGGCGACCGCTTTGTCAGTTAAAGGGCTGATGAATATTCAGTTTGCGATCAAGCACGACCGGGTCTACGTGCTCGAAGTCAATCCACGCGCATCGCGCACGGTGCCGTTTGTTTCGAAAGCGACGGGGGTTCCGCTGGCGCGCATCGGCGCGCTCGTGATGGCGGGACAAAAGTTGAAAGACTTTGGTTTACCGAACGATTTGACGGTCGATCGGTTCTACGTTAAGTCGCCGGTGTTTCCCTTCGCGAAGTTTCCCGGCGTCGATCCGGTGCTCAGTCCGGAAATGCATTCGACCGGCGAAGTAATGGGCATCGGCGAAACTTTCGGCGAAGCGTATGGCAAAGCGATGAT
>DASUTF010000384.1:0-52089 GCA_036374695.1 Pyrinomonadaceae bacterium | reverse complement strand
GATTTTCCATTTGTCATTTTTCATTTGTCATTTGACATTCAGAAACGGGGTCGAGAGGCGAATGGTATGCAGGAGCTAAATGACAAATGAGAAATGAAAAATGATAGATGGAAAATGGCTTTGAGGTCGCTGGCAAGAAGGCTCTCGTTATCGGCGCGGCGCGCAGCGGCATTGCCAGCGCGCGATTTCTGACGGGGCGAGGCGCAACTGTAGCGCTGAATGATCGCAAGCTGCTGAATGAATGGTCGCAGGCAGCGCTGGATTTGAAAACTGAAGGCGTCGGTTTGATTGAGGGCGATCCGCCTTCCTGGCTGCTCGATCAGATTGACTTGCTTGTCGTCAGTCCGGGCGTGCCGACGAAAGCAATTCCGATTCGCTATGCGGAACGACGAGGCGTCGAAGTAATCGGCGAGATCGAGCTCGCATCACGCTTTTTACGTGGACGAATCGTTGCGATTACAGGGACTAACGGAAAGACAACGACGACGACTCTAATTGGACAGATGTTGAAGGACGGCGGATTGCACGTGCAGGTTGGCGGAAACATCGGGACGGCTCTGATTTCGATGGTCGAGTCATCGCGCGAAGACGGATGGAACGTCGTCGAGTTGTCGAGCTTTCAATTGGAGACAATCGTTGATTTTCACCCGACGGTGGCCGCGGTGTTGAACGTCACGCCGAATCACATGGATCGTTACGAGTCTTTGACGGACTATGCCGCGGCCAAGCATCGCATTTTCACGAATCAAACCGCAGGCGATGTCGCCATTCTGAACGGCGACGACGAGATCGTTTCGTCCTGGGCAAGTGGACTGCGCGCGCATGTTGTCCAGTTCAGTGTCCAGAGGGAGCTTGGCGAAGGAATGTTCCTGCGGGGCCGCGATTTGGTTTCGAAGACGGCGGACGGCGAGCGCGTGGTGATGACGCGCGATGACTTGCGACTGCGTGGTACGCACAACGTTGAGAATGTGCTGGCCGCAGTGGCCGCGGGTTTGGCGTGCGGTGTCGCGCCGGAATCGTTGCGCGAAACCGTGCGGAACTTTTATCCGGTCGAACATCGCCTGGAAGAAGTTGCGGAAATCAATGGCGTACGTTTCTTCAACGATTCAAAAGCGACCAGCGTTGACGCTACGATCAAAGCCCTCGAAGCATTTGCCGACGACCCCGGCAAGGTTGTTTTGATTCTCGGCGGGCTTGGCAAGAAAGCGCCGTACGCGCCCTTGGCCTCTCTGGTGAAAGAACGAGTCCGGAAGATGATTCTGATTGGCGAAGACGCGCCCGCAATTGAGAGCGAATTGGGAAGCGTCGGGGCTTTTGAACACGCGCTGACGATGCAAGAGGCAGTTCAACGTGCATTTAACGCAGCGCATTCGGGCGACACGGTTCTGCTCGCACCGGCGTGCGCGAGCTTCGATATGTTCGAAAGCTTCGAACACCGAGGCCAGGTATTTAAAGACGCAGTTTCAAGTTTAAAGTCTCAGGTTTCAAGTTCGGCCAAACAAACTTGAAACTTGAAACCTGGAACTTGAAACCGGGTTTTGGAATGGAAAAGCTAACCATCGATAAATGGCTCTTCTCTGCGACGGCGGGGCTGGCGCTGTTTGGTGTGGTCATGGTCTACAGCGCGTCGGCCGTGATTGCGGTGCAGGAGAATCACAGCCAGTTTCATTATGTGATGAAGCAGGGCATCTGGACGCTGATCGGATTCGGCGCGATGTTTGTCATGATGCGATTCGATTATCAGCTTTTGAATCGCGCGTGGATTGTTTACGGCCTGCTGTTCGTGACGATCGTGTTACTGGTGGCGGTGTTCGCATTTCCGGCCATCAACGGGGCGCGTCGCTGGATCAAGTTCAGCGGCTTTTCGGCGCAGCCCTCCGAACTGGCAAAACTGTCTTTGGCGATCTTCGTTGCATATTTCATTCAGCGGCGGGCCGGAGAAGAGCAATCTTTCTGGAAGACGTTTCTGCCGTGCTTGTTCGTGCTTGGGATCGTCGCCGCACTCGTCGTCAAGCAACCCGATCTGGGCACAGCGATGATGCTGGCGATTATCGTATTCACGATGTGCTATGCGGGAGGCGTGCGCGTGCGGCACATGCTGTTCGCGATGGTGCCGGCATTGCTATTCATCGGCAACATGCTGATCTTTACGCCGTTTCGCATGAAGCGGCTGTCAGCCTTCATGGATCCGTGGGCCGACGCGCAGGGTACGGGTTATCAGGTAGTGCAGTCGCTGATTGCCGTGGGGTCGGGTGGTCAGAATGGACTCGGATTCGCGCAGGGCCGGCAGAAACTTCTGTTCCTGCCGTTCGCGCACTCCGATTTTATTTTCGCGGTTATCGGAGAAGAGCTGGGACTGATCGGAGCCTTGATCGTCGTCATTGTGTTTGCCGTGTTCCTTTGGCGTGGAATGCGCGCGGCTTTACGCGCGCCGGATCGATTCGGAATGTTACTGGGCATCGGCATCGTCGTTGGCATTGTCGCCCAGGCGATGCTGAACATAAGTGTGGTGCTCGCACTTTTGCCAACCAAAGGCATTCCGCTGCCGTTCATTTCTTATGGCGGATCGTCGCTGGTGCCGACGCTGGCAGCCGTGGGAATCCTGCTGAATATTTCGCAGTCCGCGGGACGCGGCGGCGCGGGATTCGACGATGGCGATTACGAAGAAGATTGGCAGCCGGCGCGCTCAGCCAGAAAGAAACGGCCGGTCCGCCAGTCCCGACACGTCGGGATCGCGCGGGCGCGTTAAGGGTGAGCGATGCGTGTGCTAATCGCGGCCGGCGGCACCGGCGGGCACATTTATCCCGGCATCGCCGTCGCCAAAGAGATCATGCGACGTGACCCGAATTCGGTGGTGAGATTTGTCGGCACGGCGAGAGGCTTAGAGAACCGGGTAGTGCCGAGTGCAGGTTTTGAACTTTCGCTCATTGAAAGCACGGGACTGAAAAACGTTGGGTTGGCGGCCAGGCTTCGGGGCTTGCTGCTTTTGCCGAAAAGTTTTTTCGCGGCGCGGCAACTGATTCGCGACTTTCGCCCCGACATTGTCGTAGGCGCGGGCGGTTACGTCTCGGGGCCGGTGCTGTTGACGGCCGCTTTCATGAAGCGACCGACACTCGTGATGGACTCGAACGCGCTGCCGGGTTTTACAAATCGACGGCTCGCCCGGTTCGTTGATAAAGCGGCGGTTTCGTTCGCGGAAGCGATGTCGTTCTTTCCGGGCAAAGCGGTCTTGACCGGTAATCCGGTCCGCAGCGAGTTCTTTGAAGTTCCGGCGAAGACGCGCGACCCGAAGCACGCTTCGTTGCTCGTGTTCGGCGGTTCGCAAGGGGCACGGGCCATAAACGAAGCAATGATTGCGGCGCTCGCGCATCTTGTCTCTGAGAAAGATCGTTTGCGCGTGACGCATCAAACGGGGACGACCGATGTTGAGAAAGTGCAGCGCGGCTACGGTGAAGCAGGTTGGCGCGAGAACGTTGAGGTGAAGGCGTACATCGATGACATGGTGAGCGAGTTTGCGAAAGCTGATTTGATTGTTTCGCGCGCGGGCGCAACGACGACCGCGGAACTGCTTGCGGCCGGCAAGGTGGCAATCATGATTCCGTTTCCGCTCGCGGCCGACGATCATCAGCGAAAGAACGCTGAAGCGCTGCAAACGGCCGGCGCGGCCCGAATGATTTTGCAGAAGGACTTGTCGGGAGAGACTTTGGCAACCGAAATCAGGAGTTTGTTGTCGACCCCCGAGAAGCTTGATGAGATGGAAAACGCCGCCCGAAAGCTGGCTCGACGCGATGCGGCGGAGAAGACGGTTGATTTGATGGAAGAGCTGATAGCTCAAGGGAAGAAATGAGCATTTTCCATTTGTCATTTCAGATTTTTCATTTGCCATTTAGGGGGCGTGTCCCTTGCGGGCAACCAACTCCGATTTAATCGCGAATGACAAATGAAAGATGAAAAATGGAAAATGAAGTGAAACGAGCGCGTTGATTGTAGAGCCAAGGATGTTCAGACCTTTCCAACACATTCACTTTGTCGGTATCGGCGGCATCGGCATGTCGGGCATAGCTGAGGTGCTGGCCAACCTGGGTTTCCGCGTGAGTGGTTCCGATCAGAAGAAGTCGGAAGTAACTGCGCGACTGGAAGATTTGGGCTGCGAAATCACCGAAGGTCACGCGGCAGAAAATGTTGGCGATGCGCATGTAGTCGTGCGGTCAACCGCCGTGCGTGACGACAATCCGGAGATTGCCGAGGCGCAGCGGCGTTCGATTCCGGTGATTCCGCGCGCGGAAATGCTCGCAGAGCTGATGCGCATGAAGCCTTACACAGTTGCGTGTGCCGGCTCGCACGGGAAAACCACGACGACTTCGATGGTCGCGACCGTGCTCGGCATTGCCGGATTGGATCCGACATTTGTCGTGGGCGGCATTGTCCGCTCGTATCGCTCGAACGCGCGACTGGGCAAGAGTGAATTGATGGTGGTCGAGGCTGACGAGAGTGATCGTTCCTTCCTGATGCTGACGCCGATGATTGCGGTGGTGACGAACATCGACCGCGAACACATGGACTATTACCACGACATGGAAGACGTGCGGAAATGCTTCACTGATTTTGTGAACAAGGTGCCGTTCTACGGCGCCGCGGTGCTGTGTCTCGACGATCCGCATGTGCAAGCCGTGATTCCAAACGTCGCGCGCCGGCGCATAACGTACGGCTTGAGCGCGCAAGCGGATATTTCCGCGCACGACATCACTTACGATCAGTCATTTGGTTCAAGTTTCACGGTCCTGAGCGGCGTTAACGCGCTGGGTCGCGTCACGCTGCGCGTCCCGGGAAAACATAACGTCTATAACTCGCTCGCGGCGATTGCGGTTGCGCTGGAACTGGATGTGCCTTTCGACACGATCGCGCATGCACTGCGCGAATTCACGGGCGCTGATCGCCGGTTCCAATTCAAGGGCGAAGAAAAGGGCGTCACGGTTGTGGATGACTACGGCCACCACCCGACGGAAATCAAAGCGACGCTGAGCGCGGCCCGAATTGCGGCACCGAACCGGCGCATCGTGGTGTTGTTTCAACCGCACCGCTACACGCGCACGAACGATTTAATGGATGAGTTTGCCAGCGCCTTCAACAACGCCGATGTTTTGTTCGTCACTGATATTTACGCCGCCAGTGAAGCTCCGATTGAAGGCGTCACTGCCGAAGTGTTGACGAAAAGAATCAAGAGTTACGGGCACAAGAACGCCGAATTTATTGGCGCGGTGGAAAATGCGCCCGCGCTCATGATCGATACGATTCGGGAAGGTGATTTGGTGATTACGCTCGGTGCGGGTTCAGTCTCCCGCGCGAGCGATCAGTTAGTCGCGTTGCTCCGCGGCGATCAGTCGAAATGAGAATTGACAGCGACAGCACCATCGAACAGATCGCAGCGCGACTTGGCGTGAACGCGGAACGCGGCCGACGCTTTGCCGAGCTCACCAGTCTGCGGGTCGGCGGGACGATCGATTGGGTCATTTCGCCGAAGACTGAAGAGCAGGCGGCGGCTCTCGTTGGTGAGTTGGAGAAGAATGACATCGCATGGAGGCCGCTCGGCTCTGGAAGTAACGTGCTGGCCGACGACGGTGAGCACCACTACGTGATTGTGAGCTTGAAAGATCTGAAGGCTGAACCGAAGTTCGACGGCGAATGCGTTTCCGTGAGCGCCGGCTATTCATTGCCCCGACTGTGCGTTGATGCGGCGCGGCACGATTTGTCCGGAATCGAAGGACTGAATGGAATTCCGGGGACTGTCGGAGGCGCGCTCTGGATGAATGCCGGAGCGTACGACCAGGAAATCGGAACGGTTGTTGAAACGGTGCGCGTGGCGCGCGACGGGCGCGTGACTGACATTCCGGGAAGTGATGTGCAGTGGAACTACCGTCATACGTCTTTTCGCGAAGGTGAGCTTTTGCTGGGCGCGACACTGCGACTGCACCGCGATGACCCTGCAAAGATTCGCGAGCGGATGGAAAGGGCGAAGGGCCAGCGCATGGCGACCCAGCCGCATGGCACGCGCTCAGCCGGATGCTTTTTCAAGAATGCCCCGTCCAGCCCGATCGGGACGGGCAAAATGATAGACGACCTCGGCATGAAAGGGACGCGGCGCGGCGGCGCAGTGGTTTCGGAAAAGCACGCCAACTTCATCGTCACGGAAGGTGAAGAAGCAAAAGCTTCGGACGCCTTGGCTTTAGCGGAAGAGATTCGCGAGCGAGTCAAACGAGAACACGGAATCGATCTCGAATTCGAAGTTGAGCTGTGGAGTAGCAAGTAGCACAGACTTCAGTCTGTGTTTCAACCAGGGATAGGAACACAGACTGAAGTCTGTGCCACGAGAGCCATGAAAGAACAAGTCATCGCATCACGCGCACCACGGCGCGGAAACGGGCCGGCGAAGGGATTACCGCAAAGGCCAATGCGGCGCGACGGCCGCGCCGTTGAGTCCGACAGATTTTCAGTGCGATCGCTCTACGCCTATGTTCCGAGAGCGCTGAAGGTCGCCGTCGTCATGCTTGCGATCATCGGCCTGGCCATTGGCTATCGCGCCGCTTCGTCTGCGGCGCTGTTTCAGGCGCGGACCGTGGACGTCATCGGCACTTCGAGAACTTCTGCCGAAGAAATCGAGAGTCTCGTTCGGCGCAGCGTGTCCCGCACGGGTGTTTGGCGCGCTGATTTGTCAGCGTTAAGCGTCGAACTGGGACGGTTGCCGGGTGTGCGCCGCGCGGTCATTACGCGCGTACTTCCGGACGGCTTGCGGGTGCGGATCACTGAACGCGTGCCGATCGCCGTGGTGCGCACCTCGGCGGGGCATTTCGTATCGGTGGATGACGAAGGCTTCGCCCTGGGCGAGATGAAGAGCGATCAGATGCCGCCGTTCTTCATCCGCGGTTGGAACGAAGACGGCACAAACGAAGCGCGTCGGGAAAACTCAGAACGCGTGAAGAAATATCAGGAAGCATTACGCGAATGGCAAACGGCCGGAGTAGTTGAACGTGTGAGCGAAATTAGCTTGTTTGATGTGCACGACGTGCGGGCGCAACTGGCGGGAAAGGATTCGGACATCGAAGTACGCTTAGGTTCGCGGGAACTTGGACGACGCTTGAAGGAGGCGCTCGCCGTGCTCGACGAGTACAAGCAGACGCCACGCGGCTCGTCCATCACCTACGCGGATTACCAGGGCGATCACGTCTTACTGGGATTCAGCTCTGGCGCAAAGGTGTCAGCCGGGTCGGACGACAACGCGGGCCAGACGAACGACGTTGCCGCGAACGCGGGTGCGGCCGCGACGGCAGCGACCCGGAATGCTGAGCCAGGCGAAAAGCCCGCGGACAAGAAGCCCCGGGTGCGCGGGCAGAGTCCGGCTCCGAAACCGGCTGCGTCACCACGTTCAGCGAAACGACCAACTGCAAACAGGAATGGCTAAACGATCAACCCACACAGTCGGGCTCGACATTGGGACCAGCCGCGTGACGTGCATCGTCGCCGCGACGGGTGAAGACGGCCGGCTGAATGTTGTCGGAACCGGCGAATCTGATTCGCGCGGCTTGCGCAAGGGCGTAATCGTAAACCCCGAGGCTGCGGTCGAATCAATTCGCCGCGCGGTGGAAGAGGCCGAACGCATGAGCGGCGTCGAAGCGCAGGAAGTGACCATCAACCTGGCGGGCTCGCACATCATGGGCTTTAACGGTCAGGCAATCGTGGCCGTCGCCAGCCGCGAGCATGAAATCACGACAGACGATGTGCGCCGGGCCATTGACTCGGCCTGCGCGATCCAACTGCCCGCCGGCCGCGAGATCGTCGATCGTTTGCCACAGGAATTTATCGTCGACGACCAGGACGGAATCAACGACCCCATCGGCATGACGGGAGCGCGTCTGGCCGTGAAGGTTCACATCGTCACCAGCCCCGTGACCGCGCGGCAGAACGCGATAAACGCGGTGAATCGAGCGGGACTAATCGTTGCCGACATGATTCTTGAGCAACTGGCCGCGGCTGAGGCCACCCTGACGGATGACGACAAGGAATATGGTTCAGCGCTCGTGGACATTGGCGCGGAAACCACCGGTTTGTGCGTGTATCAGCGCGGCGCCGTGCAGCATACGGCCGTCTTTCCGCTCGGTGGCTCGCACTTTACGAACGACATCGCATTCGGTCTGCGGACGCCGATTCCGGAAGCAGAGAAGATTAAGCGGACCGTCGGCTGCGCTTCCAGTGCGTCGCTCAGCGATGCGATGCGTGGCGAGATGGTTGAAGTGCCGTCGGTGGGCGGGCGCGCGCCGCGGCAACTTTCGCGACAGATTCTTTGCGACATTCTGCAACCGCGCGCTGAAGAAGTCTTGATGCACGTCGCCGACGAGATCAAAGAGTCAGGATGGAGTCGTCAATTGTCGAGCGGCGTAGTGCTGACCGGCGGCGGCGCTTTGCTCGACGGCATGGTTGAGATTGCGGAACAGGTCTTTGATGCGCCGGTGCGCATCGGTTATCCCGAGCGTGATCGGTTCGGCGGACTTGTCGAAGACATACAAAGTCCGGCCTGGGCGGCGGCGGCCGGTCTCGCGCTTGTTTCGCAACGCGCGCACGCACTCGAGCAACGCTCAGGCACCGCAAAACGTGGCGGAAGCGGACGACTCACGCATTTCGTTTCTAAGTTTCGCAATCGATTTAGTAGTAGTATTTTCTGACTAGTTATTGTATGCTGCGGCCCCGTTAGCACAAGATGTTGTCCGCAATATTTTGAGTCCGGTGCCGCAGCCAACCCAAAATAGACGAAAGAGGCCGTGGAAGCCTTCCCGATTTGGAAGAGAGGAAGCAAGCATGTCAGCAGAGGTAAACCAAACTCACAATTCAGCTTCGCCATCGGGCAGGAGCATAAACATCTTCATCGACGACGAGCCTCCCATCACCGGGGCCCGGATCAAAGTTATCGGCGTGGGCGGCGGCGGCGGCAATGCGGTGCAGCGGATGATCGACGCAGGCATTGAAGGCATCGAGTTCGTCGTTGCCAACACAGACTTGCAAGCGCTCAAGCGGTCGAGCGCCCCGGTGAAGATTCAGTTGGGCGGACGGCTGACGAAAGGCCTCGGCGCGGGAGCCGATCCTGAAGTGGGACGCCAAGCCGCGTTGGAAGACACGGACAAGATCATTGAGGTGCTTGAAGGGTCCGACATGGTTTTTGTGACGACGGGTCTGGGCGGCGGGACGGGCACTGGCGGCGCCCCAATTGTCGCGTCGTTAGCGACGGAGCTGGGGGCGTTGACCGTCGCGGTCGTTACGAAACCTTTCCTATTCGAAGGGCGCCGCCGGTTGCAGCAGGCCGAACAGGGACTGCGTGAGTTGCACGAATCAGTCGACACCGTGATCACCATTCCAAACGAGCGATTGTTCGCAGCGGTCTCGCAAACTGCTTCGATCGGCGAAGCTTTCAAAGCAGCCGATGACGTGTTGAGGCAAGCCGTGCAAGGCATCAGCGATCTCATTACCGTCCCTGGCTTCATTAACCTCGATTTCGCGGACGTGCGCACCGTAATGCAAGGTATGGGCATGGCGCTGATGGGGACGGGTTACGCGCGCGGCGAGAATCGCGCGATCGAGGCGACGCAGGCAGCTATTGCCTCGCCGTTGCTCGAAGAGGCTTCGATCAAGGGCGCGAAGGGCGTGCTCATCAACATCACCGGTGGCCCGGACTTGACGCTCTACGAAGTGAATGAAGCCGCGACCATCGTCCGTCAGGAAGCCGATGAAGATGCGAACATCATCTTTGGTCACGTCATTGATGAAACGATGGCTGACGCGATGAAAATCACCGTGATCGCGACCGGCTTCAATCGGACACCAATGACGGCGGTCGTCGGCGCGGGTGCGACGATGCCGGTGACTGCGTCGCCGCGTTACGATGTGCCGACGCCCGACTTCGGCGTGATGCCGTCAGGATCAGGATCAAGAGCGAGAAGTGAGGACCTGGACGTCCCGACGTTCATCCGAAAGAAAGCTGATTAAGGCTGAGGCAAGCTAACTCGCCACAACATCCGCACTACCAGTGCATTTTGCGTTTTCCCCCGCTGTCGTGTAGCATGACGCGCAATCCCTAACGAAATTTCCGTACGGGTCAATGCGCATCTCTCCTCGGAAGGCTAGAGCCTGATAAAGGCTAAAGCCGCGCCACGTTTCGACTGGCGGGAACGCATTTATTCCGAGCGCACTCGCGCTCTCTCGAACTATTAATTTGGAGGCGAATTGTGAATCGCAAACTTATCAGAACGACCCTGGCAGACGTGAAAGCCAGGCGCGATGTTGTTCCGCAGCAGAATCGAATACCGGAGCAAGGTCAACGCCCGGGCGGAATGCCGCAGCAAAGGCCGGGGCAGCAACCGTCCATGCAGATGCGCAAGCGTCAGCCGCCGGCGACCGAAACTCATGCGGAGATTTATTACTACAAGAAACAGATCGACGCGCACACGCCCATGGTTTTAGTGCTGCAAGACGGTGAGGAAATCGAAGGCACGATCGAGTGGTACGATCGCGCTGCATTGAAGATTAACCGCCGGTCGGCGCCGAATCTCCTGGTTTTAAAACGCAATATTAAATACATGTTCAAGGCTGAAGAACGTCACGGCAAGGTTGAATCCGACGTTCGCGCCGATCAGCATGCGCCCGACGACGGTACCGAACCCGCGTTCGAGAATTAATGTCCACTCTCATCCAGACATGACCGTTTTGCGGGCCGAATCACTTCACACGACAGGAAAGTCGAAGCCTCGCATCGGTATCACCATGGGCGACCCGTCGGGAATCGGACCCGAGGTTGTCCTCAAGGCCGTGGCGGAAGAAGAAGTCCGCGCCGTTTGCCATCCCATTATCATTGGTAATGCTGAAGTGCTCGCGCATAACGCGCGGACGCTGGATCTGCAGTGTGGCTATGAAATTGTCAGGCCAGGCGAGCGGCTTCCGGCGAAACCGAAAGCGCCGATTATCTTTCATCTCGATAACCTTAATGGTTTTGTTGAGCCGGGTATCGAATCGGGAATTGCGGGAAAGGCGGCGGCGAGTTACATAGAAGCAGCCGTGAATCTGTGTGCGGCGGGTGAGATTGACGCCATGTCAACGGCGCCTATCAACAAGCGCGCGCTGTTTCTCGGCGGCTACAGTTTTCCTGGACACACAGAATTCCTGGCCGCACTGACGGGCACCGAAGAATACGCAATGGGATTCGTGGCGGCGAATCTCCGCATAGTGTTGTTGTCCACGCATGTTCCGTTGGCGGAAGCCATTCGCCTCGTGCGCCGCGAGCGAATCGAAAAGACGATTCGACTGGCCGATCGCGAATTGCATCGATGGGGAGTCGAACGGGCGCGTATCGCCGTGGCGGCGCTGAACCCGCACGGCGCCGAGGGCGGCCTGTTCGGGATTGAAGAAGTTTCCGAAATGGCGCCGGCGATTGAGAGTTGTCGCGTCGTTGACGGCATTAACGTCCGCGGGCCTTTTTCCGCGGACACAGTTTACCTGCGCGCGTCGCGCGGTGAGTTCGACGCGGTTATCGCGTGTTATCATGACCAGGCCATGATTCCGGTGAAGTGTTTGTCGTTCGGCGAGGCGGTCAACGTGACGCTGGGCTTGCCGTTTATCCGTACTTCGGTCGATCATGGCACAGCGTTCGACATCGCCGGTAAAGGTCTGGCAGAGCATTCGAGCATGGTGGCCGCAATCAAGCTGGCGGCGGAATTGTCCTTGCAGGCAGGCGAAAGTAGTCGAGCCGTCGAAGCTGCCTAGCAGCAGATAGTTTGAGGCGGGCGTACGCGCCGAATTTAAGATGAGCACACCCGACAAAATTTCCAAAGGCCGCGTTCTTGTAGCTGACGACGATCCCGCAATTTTGCGTCTGGTAAGCACTATTCTGGAAAAGGAAGGTTTTTCGGTGGTAGCGGCACGCGATGGGCGCGAGGCTTACAAGACTCTGCAAGCTGACGCGGATTTCACTGCCGCCGTGTTCGACGTTGTGATGCCGCACATCTCGGGTCCCGAGCTGGTGAGACATATGCGCACTGAAAACCGCTTCAAGCGGATTCCGGTAATGATGATGACGGCAGAACAGGATCCGAAACTTTCGTCCGATAGTTTTGCCGCGGGCGCAGTGGTGTTTCTGCCGAAACCGTTCACGACGACTCAATTGCAGACGATGTTGCGCATGCTTGTCAGCAAAGCCGGCAAGTGAGGATGGTAGCGCAGGTCCCGGCCCCGGCGCCGCGGCGCCAAATGTTTATCGCTGCGCGAGTTTGATCTTAGGTTCTCGAATTGAGCTAATCACGCCCGCGGCGCGATTAGCTCAATTCGTAAGAGGTAGTCGTAAAAAGCCGCGTGGGCTATAAGCATTTCGCCGCTGCGCGGCGGAGCCTAATCAGGAGGTTCATTTATGTTCTCCACCCGCAATCTGGCGTTTTCGTTGGCGCTGTTGATCGCTGCCAGTCTGAGTTTATTCGCTTTTCAGACCCGCGCCGCCGGCGATCTAACGCCGAGGGAAGCGCGTAGAGTAATCGCGCGGCTCGCCGGAATTGAGCTGCCGTCGGACGCGGTGCGTATCAAGAGCATTTCTCCAATGGGCAACACGGCGGTGGTCGTCGCGCAGGTCGAGACGGCTTTTCGCCTCGTTAACGACAAAGACAAGTGGCGCGTTGCCGAAATTCGCACGGGCGATCGTCGCTGGGAAGACATGGATTTGCTCGTCCGCGCATTGAATGCCGAAAAGACCTCACGGGTTCGCGCCGAGCTCGAGACCATAGCGACAGCGCTCGAGGCATTCCGCCGCGAACGGGGCTTTTATGTCGAAGCGCAGACCGAAGCCGCTTTGATCGATTTTCTCAGCCCGCGTTATCTGGGGCGCGTAATTCGCCTGGATGCCTGGCATCGGCCTTATGAATATGAGGGCAGCCGCGAGTCATACGTGCTGCGATCGCTGGGTCCAGATGGGCAGCCGGGGACCGCTGATGACGTCGTTCTGGCAAAGGGATCGGGCTGATCCAGAGTGCGTCGGCGCATAAATCTCTTGACGCCGTTTTCGCGTGAGTGCTAGGTTCAAACCAGCGGCAGTCCTCGCCGCGTAAATACCCATTGAAAGGCCCCAACCTTGATAACCGGAAGAAAGCTGCTACTTGCCGACGACTCGATTGCGATTCAAAAAGTAATCGATCTCACCTTCACCGACGAAGGCATGGAAGTAACTACGGTCGATAATGGCCAGGATGCCCTGGAGCAACTGAACCAATGCAGGCCGGACGTAGTCTTAGCTGATGTCTTTATGCCGAACGTCGATGGTTATGCACTGTGCAGATACATCAAAGAGAACAAGCGGTTTCAGGACGTGCCGGTGATGCTTTTGGTCGGCAGCTTCGAGCCCTTTGATGAAGCCGAAGCGAAACGCGCAGGCGCAGATGATGTCGTGACAAAACCATTTCAATCAATTCGCGATTTAGTGAATCGTGTGGGATCTCTCGTCAGTCATGAAGATGACGCGCGACAAGAGGCCGCCGACAAGCATTCCGTCCTGGGTTTGAATGAGACGGACGAGAAGCCGGCCGATGAGACGGCGGTTGCCGAGGGGGCCGAATCGGCAGAGCAAGCGAGCGTCAGGGTTTTTGTCGAGGCGCCGAGTATGGAACCAGATGCAACGGTGCTCGTCGAAGCGCCGCTGATGGAAGTCGAGCCGGGCGCGGTAACCGAACATACAGGCCCACCGGTGATTGACCTTCAAACCGCGGACACGAAAAAGTTGGAACCAATTTCAACCGAAGCGACGACCGAGAGAGAAACGATTGAGTTGCAAGTCGCGGAAGAAGACAACGTACCTGAAGCCTTGGAGTTTGACGACGGAGGCGTGCTTGACCTGGGTGATATCGATAGCTGTGCGGCCGCGAGTAGCGAAGATGACTTCGTGCTCGATGTTGAGTTGGAGCCGGTGACCATTTCCGCCGCGCCGACGGAACCGGCGAGCGAGCAGACCCTCGCCGAGTCAGTTCATCCCGCACTCGCCGAGTCAGTTCATCCCGCAATAGCGGAATTCGCTGAAGCGCACGAACCTGCTTTCGAGGAAGTTAAGGAACCGGTACTCACTCGTGTGACTGACGAACCGGCCGATGAAGTGTCCACCGCTCCGCTCTTGGAGCTATCGCCGACCCGCGGACTCTCGTCCGACGAGATCGAGGCGATCTCGCGCCGCGTGGTTGAGCAAATGTCTGACAAGGTTGTGCGCGAGATTGCGTGGGAGGTAGTGCCCGAATTGTCGGAGTTGCTGATCAAACGACGGCTCGAAGAGTCACGATAATACCTGCTCAATGCCAAATTATTCAGAGGCGGGCTCGGCCCGCCTTTTTCGTTTGTGCTGTGTCAGAAGCCCGACCGTGAGGGAGGGCAGCTCATGTCCGAGGAGCCCTTGCTTACGCGCGGGCTTCTGACACCCCGCCGAGCCGCATATGAAAAGCTGTGTCGGCTGATTTACAATCGATTGCTCTAAACGCATTTGAATGGCGGGCGGTAGCGCGCCTCTAAACAATCACTACTAGAATGATCGACATTCCCAAAACCTATGATCCGAAGGAAGCCGAAGCTTCTCACTACGCGCGCTGGGAAGAACGGGGCTACTTCGCGCCTGAAATCAACCAGGACCCTGAAGCACCCGTCTATTCAATTGTCATCCCGCCGCCGAACGTGACCGGCTCGCTGCACATGGGGCATGCGTTGCAGCACACAATGATGGACGTGCTGACGCGGCACAAGCGGATGCTCGGTTACCGAACGTTGTGGCTGCCGGGAATGGATCACGCGGGCATCTCGACGCAATTGATGGTCACGCGCGAACTGAAGAAAGAAGGTTTGACGCGTCACGACCTCGGGCGCGCAAAGTTTGTCGAGCGTGTTTGGAAGTGGAAAGAAGAATACGGCGGGCAGATTCTCAATCAAATAAGACGGGAAGGCGCGTCTGTCGATTGGTCGCGATTCAAGTTCACGATGGACGAAGACCTTTCGTCCGCGGTGCGCGAAGTTTTCGTGCGGCTGTACCAAGAAGGATTGATTTATCGCGGCAATCGGATCGTGAACTGGTGCCCGAACGATCAGACGGTGCTTTCGGATTTGGAAGTGCAGCGCGATCCGTATAAGGGCAAGCTCTACTACCTGCGCTACCCGTTCAAGAACCGGGCCGGCGCGATCGTCGTAGCGACCACCCGGCCGGAAACGATGCTTGGCGACACCGCCGTGGCCGTCAATCCAAATGATGAACGCTACCGCGCGGTTATTGGCGAGACTCTCATTCTGCCCATCGTGAACCGTGAGATTCCGGTTGTCGCCGACGAATTTGTCGAATCGGAATTCGGCACCGGGGCGGTGAAGGTCACCCCGGCGCACGACCCGAACGATTACGAAATGGGCATTCGGCACGGGCTCGAGCAGGTGCACGTCATCGATCGCTTTGCGCGCATGACCGAAGAAGCCGGCGCTGATTTTGCCGGTCTTGATCGATACAAAGCGCGCGAACTCGTGATCGAGAAACTCGAAGCACTCGAGGCGTTGGAGAAAACGGTCGATTACGAGTTCTCGATTTCCAAGTGCGAACGCTGCAAGACGGTCATCGAACCTTTGATTTCCACGCAGTGGTTCTGCCGCATGGAACCCTTGCGCGATCTCGCACTGGCGGCGCTGCGCCGGAACAGCAAGCCGCAGTTTGTGCCGCAGGTTCCTTACGAAAAAGTTTACGTCGATTGGCTCGAGAATCTCCGTGATTGGACGATCTCGCGGCAGCTTTGGTGGGGCCATCAGATTCCGGCGTGGTACACGACGGGCGGCGAAGTGATCGTGGCGCGCTCGCGCGAAGAGGCCGAAGCAAAAGCCGGCACGAATGAGCTGACTCAGGATGAAGACGTGCTCGATACCTGGTTTTCATCGGCGCTGTGGCCTTTTTCGACGCTCGGTTGGCCCGACGAAACTGCGGACCTGAAGACCTTTTATCCAACTTCGGTGCTGGTGACGGCGCGCGACATCATTTTCCTTTGGGTGTCGCGGATGATGATGATGGGTCTGAAGTTCATCGGCGAGGAAGCGTTCCATGATGTCTATGTCACCGGCACGGTTTTAGACAAGCACGGCCAGCGCATGTCGAAGACTAAAGCGAACGGCATCGATCCGCTGGAAGTGTTCGACAAGTATGGAGTGGACGCGACGCGGCTGGCGCTGGCGCAGATAGGCTCGACCGATACACGTTGGAACGAAAAGCAGGTTGAGTCCTATCGCAACTTCGCTAACAAGATTTGGAATGCCGCACGATTCTGTTTGATGAATGCGGAAGGTGCTGCGTCCATTTCCGAGCCGTTCGCCGCCGGAAGTGCCAATCTTCCCCTGCACGATCGATGGATTCTTTCGCGGCTGAACCGGACTGCCGCGGCGGTGAACAAGCAGCTTGACACCTACGACTTCCACGCGGCTGTGCAGGAGCTTTATCACTTTTTCTGGGACGATTTCTGCGATTGGTATATCGAGCTTTCGAAGACGAGCGTGACAGCAGAAGAAGCGTCAGCCGAACGCGACGCGGCGCGCGCGCGGCTTATTTCGATTCTGGAGCAGGCGCTGCGGCTGTTGCATCCGTTCATGCCGTACCTGACTGAGGAGCTTTGGCAGAAGCTGCCGGTTAATCATGCACGGCTGCAGCATTCCGCTTACGCCGGCGCCGAACCGAGTATCATGCTGGCGTCATTTCCGCGCGGCGAGGCCTCGCTGATCGATGAACGCGCGGAAGCTGAAATGCAGGCGGTGATCGATCTTATTTCGCGCGTGCGAAACATCCGTTCCGAGATGAACATCAAGCAGAGCGATCGAATCCAATTAATGATTGCGGCGAAATCAGACTTGAAGACCGTGTTTTCCGACAGCACAGATCAGATTGCGCGGCTGACTCGGGCCAGGGAAATCTCGATTGACGGAAGCTCTGAAATGCCCAAAGCGGCGGCGCGCGCAGTGCTGGCAGGCGGAGCGGAAGTCGCTGTGCCGCTGGAAGGTCTAATCGATTTTGAGCAGGAGCGCGCGCGATTAACTCGCGAGAAAGAAAAGTTGGAGAAGGAATCTTTGAAGTTGGCCACGCAACTTGGCAACGCTGATTTCGTTCAGCGCGCGCCGGCGGAAAAGGTCGAAGAATTGCGCGCGCGCGTGACCGACATTGCGCAGCGTAATGCGGCGTTGGAGCAGATGCTGGAGGCGCTTTCGTGAACTGGCTCGACGAAGGGGCACTGTATTCCAGCATTGGTTTGTTCCTGCGCGAAGACCTTGGCCGCGGGGACATCACGACGCAGACTGTTCTGTCACGGAATATGCGTGCGAAGGGGCGGTTCGTCGCCGGCGAAAAAATGATCGTCGCCGGCCTGGAAGCCGCCGAAGAAGTTTTCATCACCCTCGATCCGCAGCAACAGATCGAAGCGTTCGTTGCCGACGGCGAAGAGGTCGAAGCCGGCAAAGTTATCGGCCGCACGAGCGGCTTCGCGGAAGTGCTGCTGGCGGGCGAGCGTGTCGCGCTAAATCTGCTCCAGCATCTTTCGGGTGTGGCGACACGCACGCGCGAGTTCGCCAGGGCGGTCGAAGGCACTAATGCGAAGATTGCGGACACGCGTAAGACGACGCCGGGCCTGCGCATGCTCGAAAAGTACGCGGTGCTGTTAGGTGGCGGCGTGAATCATCGTTACGGGCTTGATGACGGCGTGTTCATCAAAGCGAACCACATGGCGTTGGTGGGAGGAGTTGGAACCGCGGTTAAATCCACGCGTGAGAAGATCGGGCACTTGCACAAAGTTGAAGTCGAAGTCGCGACTGAGCGGGAAGTGAAAGAAGCGATAGACAATGGCGCTGACGCGGTCACGATCATTGTGGCTGAGATTTCTGCGGCAACTGAGTTGATTCGAAAAGCACGCGAGGTGGCGTCGGCGACGTCAGTGGTTGTCTCGGGCGCAGTGACGCTTGAAAACGTTCGCGGGTTTGCAGAAGCGGGCGCAGACCTGATTCGCGTGGACGCCTTAACACAGTCCGTTCACGCTATGGACATCAGTTTTCAGATTCAGCCGGGGTGAACCTGGGATCGCGGGCATCTTGCCCGCAGATGCTCACGCTCACTCACGGCCGTTCCCGAAAGCGGTCTGCGGGCAAGATGCCCGCGCCCCCAGGACAGAGCATCGTCAATGGCTTTTGCGGCATCATTAATTCAAGGGTAATTAAGAGGGGACAAGTGATGAGATCGAAATCAGTTCGGCATTTGGTCATGATCGCAGTGGCGGTTCTGCTCCTCGGCGTATTTCTGATCGATTCGACGGCGCAACGTCGCCGTCGCCGTCAGCGGGTCCGACGCCCAACTACGCCGCGCATCACCAACCCTCCGATTTATCAGCCACCCGCTGAGGAAACTAACGCCAACACTCCAACGACCGACCCCGCGACCTCTCCTGAGACAGATGAAGATCCACAGACAAAGACGATCCGCGATTTGACGTCGCAGGTCGACAAGCTCACGAACAAGATTAGTCAAATGGAAGAGTCGCAACGCACACTGGTCGATCTCGAGCGACTGTCGCGGGCCGAGCAGAGATCGGCCGAGCTTTGGAAGCAGTTGCGAGAGGTCGAGTCGCAACAAGCTGATCTGCAATCGCGTCTGGAAGAGATCGATTACGCTCTGAAACCTGAGAACATCGAGCGGTCCGTCGCGGGTTACGGCACCACGCGTCCCGAAGAGCTGCGCGAGCAGCGTCGAAAGCAACTGGAAGGCGAAAAACTGCGCGCGCAGAAACAACTGGAGCAGCTCACCGCCAATCGCACCCGCCTGGAAACGGCGATTGCGGCGGCGGATACGGAAGTTGACCGGCTGCGCAAACGTCTGGACGCGGCGGAGCAAGCGGCCTTGGAGAATGCCAAAACGAAGACCCAGACCGAAGGCGCAGCTCCAGCTCCGACACCATCGCCTGGACCTTAGTAGACGGAGCGCCGACATCTTGTCGGCGGTTCGCGGGCATCTTGCCCGCCTCTTTGCCGGCAGGATGCCGGCGTACCGCACGCAAGATGCGTGCGTTCCAACTATCATGGGGACCATCGCTCAACGAGAACTCTATCGGATGATTAGCGACGTTAATGCGCGCGGTGAGCGCGTAGTCGTCGCGACGGTCGCCGATACGCGCGGCTCGACGCCACAACGCCGCGGCGCAAAGATGCTGTTTTTCGAAAATGGGGAGACGGCGGGCACGGTCGGCGGGGGGTGCGTGGAAGCTGAAGTCTGGGCCGAGGCGCGCGAGGCGATGCGTTCCGGCCAATCAAAGCTCCATCACTTCACGTTGACGGCAGACGAAGCCAGCGAAGAAGGCATGGTCTGCGGCGGCACTATGGACATCTTTATAGAACTGGTAAATGGTGAATCGTAAACAGTAAATATAAAACCAGTTCTATTTACTATTCACCATTTACGATTTACCATTTACGCCCTTCATGGACTCATTCATCGAGAACTACAAAGCCAAACACCGGCATCCGCTGAATAAGCTTTGCCACTCGTTCGGCATTCCGATGATTGTCGTGTCACTCCCGCTGTTTTTCTTTAATTGGCGCGTGGCCCTGGCGCTGTTCGTCGTCGGCTGGATTCTTCAGTTCGTCGGACACGCCGTCGAAGGCAATCAGCCGGCTTTCTTTCGCAATCCTGTCTATCTGCTTGTCGGTCCGGTGTGGCTGGTTCGTCGTGCCGCATCGGCCATCGGCCTTCTCAAACCTTCGGCTTCGAAATAGACTCTTCGGCGCCGGTTCCAATTATGTCGGATGAAAGCGCTCAAAAGCCCCCGAACCCTGTTTCAAGTGCGGTCGAGCAAGTTCTTGAAAGCGGCGCGCGCGCGGTGATGGCCACGGTAGTCGAGACCGTGGCAGAAGGCCCGGCGGTGGGTGCGAAACTGCTCGTGCGCGACTCAGGCGAGACGGTAGGGGGCCTTGGCAACGCACAATTAGACCATGCCGTAGCCCTTCACGCGCCGGCGTTCATGCAGACCCGCGATGAAGCTCGCGCGATCAAGCTTCGCGACTTCGCCCCGGACGCGCCATTGGCCGATACTAAGATTCTTTTCGAACGCATCGAAGCTGAACCGCGACTCGTGATCGCCGGCGCGGGACACGTCGGCGCTTCGCTGGCTCGCCTTGGCGCTTTGGTCGGTTATCACGTGACGCTGATCGACGATCGTGCCGAATTCGTCGATCCTGAACTATTCGGTACGCATGCCTCCGGCATGCAGCACGCCGGAGGCGTGCGTACCGCAACAAGCATGCAGCACGCCGGAGGCGTGCGTACCGTAGCGGCCGAGGATTGGCAGCGCGCCGTGCGCGATGCCATCGGAAATGGTCGTGGGGTCTCAGTCGCTATCGTCACGCGCGGTCACAAACAGGACGAGGAATGCCTGCGTGCGGCAATTGAATCTAAGCCGGACTACGTCGGAATGATCGGCAGTAAGCGCCGAACGAATATAGTGCTGGACAAGTTGCGTGAAGAAGGGGCTGACGAAAACGAATTGAAGAAGGTGCGCGCGCCGATTGGGTTGGACATCGGCGCCGTTTCGCCTGAAGAAGTTGCGCTCTCGATCCTTGCGGAAATAGTCGCGGAACGACGTGGCGGCGAAGGTTCGTCGCTCTCGAGCTGGCGCCGTTCCTAGTTTCTGCTCCTTAAATACTCCGCTGGCAGAGGACTCTTCTCGTCCTCAGCCTGCCAGAAGACGGTCACAATCCACCAACGCGTTCCGTCATTCATCAACTGAATACTGTTGATGCCGCGCATGAAAGGCTTTTCGTCCTCAGCTTTGCGCCGCGCTTCGTACGTGCTGAAGATGTGCGCGATGTTGCCGAATTTCTCGATCCGGCGGGAGACCTCTTTCTCAAAGAATCCATTCTGTTCGAGCTGTCCGGCACCCTGAATGTAATCCTCGGGAGTGCGAACGCGTGAAACGACCTCTCCCGTCGGACGACGGCCCGTGGGAATCAGCCTGGCGCCGGGCACAAACAACGAACGAAAGCGATCCCAGTTTCTTTTCTGACCGGCCGGTCCGGAAATCACGTCATAAAGCGCGGCGACAACAGCATCCATCGTCGCTACGTCTTTCGGATCAGCGGCCGGTGCTTGTGGCGCCGCCGCTGCGGGTGGTGTTTGTGAGGGTCTTGCGGGCGGCGGCATCGTCGGTGCGCCTGGCGCCGGCGCCGCTGGTGGCGGTGGTGGCGACGTCGGCACTTGCGCGAAGGCAGTCGTCATCACCCCCGCAGTTAGAGTGAAAATGAAAGCGAAGGCAACGTTGGAGACTACTCGAAGGTTGATCATTTGTACTCCCGATTAGACTTTGATTTGAATTGATTAAAGCATGACTGGATCGCCACCACAAGACCCCTTCACGACACCCCAGTTTGGTTCTTGCCTTCGCGGTCCTTTGCCTCAAAAAGGTTCGGCTACAGAGATACAGCAGTTTTGCGCGGGCTCTGGCCGTGATGTTATTAACTTAGTTCGTGTCCGCAGAGCTCCAGCAGCAGCCAGTACGCCATCGCGGCGTCAGCGAAATGTTTCGCGCGTTCCGGCATCGCAACTTTCTGCTGTTCTGGTCGGGCGCGTTCCTCTCAAACACGGGCACGTGGATGCAGGCAGTCGCGCAAGGCTGGCTGGTTCTGCAGCTGTCGAATTCTGCGTTCTGGCTGGGCGTCGATGCGTTTATGTCCACCGCACCCGGGTTGGTCTTCACGCTCGTTGGCGGGGTGTTCGCGGACTTAGTCGATCGAAGAAAGCTCCTAATTTATTCGCAGATCGTTGCCGGCTTAACGGCGTTGGTTCTCGGCACGTTGATCGTTACAGGTGTAGTAAAGGTTTGGATGATCCTGGTTTTGTCGTTCGTGACGGGCTGCTGCATGTCGATCGCCGGCCCGTCATACATGGCCCTGGTTTTCGATCTGGTCGATCGCGAGGACCTGGCAAATGCTGTCGCCCTCAACTCGACGCAGTTTCAATTGGCGCGGGCGCTCGGGCCCGTCGCCGCCGGCATCGCCTTTAAACTTTTCGGTGTAGCTGGATGTTTCTTTGCGAACGGAATCTCGTTCGCCGCGGTCGTTATCGGTTTGGCAATGGTCCGTTACCGGACGCGCAATGCCGAACGGCCGGCAGTGGATCCCGCGCGCGGGAAGTTTCTGGCCAACCTCATTGACGGCTTTCGGTACGTGGCGCGTCGCCCGCGGGTCTCGATGCTGCTCATAATCTCAGCCGTCACCAGCCTGTTTGGCGCACCGTACATTGCGATGGCCCCGATTTTCGCGCGTGACGTACTGCATCTCGGCGAGACCGGGCTGGCGCTGTTAATGGGCATGGCCGGCGCGGGGTCACTTTTTGGCGCCTTGTTCCTCGCGTACCTGGGTGATTTTCGGCGCAAGGGGTGGTTTGTTTTGGGTGGCTGCCTCGGGTTTGCGGTGTGTCTTATTGGGTTTTCACTATCGACCAACGTAGTCGCCTCCGTCATTTTTCTGTTCGCGCTCGGATTCGCCATCGTCTGTTCAGTTGCCGTCACCAACACGCTGCTGCAAAAACTGGTAACCGACGAAATGCGCGGCAGGGTCCTGAGCCTCTTTATGCTTTCCTTTATCGGTGCGATGCCCATCGGCAACCTTATCGCCGGCGCTGCATCTCAGCGCTTCGGAGCGCCCCGGACCCTGGCTGTGGGTGGCCTCATTATCATCATGTTCGTGGCGATGGTAACGTGGCGCAATCCGCGTTTGAGAGAGTTATAAATTTGGTTTGGCGCTTTGGCGGAACTACCGTTGTATGACAAACTCAAAACAACACCAATGAAAAAGGTTATCCCGATTCTCATCGTAATTTGCCTCGCGGTCTGTGCGACAACTGTGTCGGACGCGCAGAGCGGCTGGACTGTAAAGCGCATTCCGTCCGGGGGGCGCGATCTCAACGCCGTCTACTTCAATGATTCCAAACGCGGCTGGATTGGTGGGGACGAAGGCTATCTGGCGCGCACTGAAGACGCTGGCGTTACGTGGATCGAGCAGCGCTTGCCGACGCGAAACTCAATTAACGACGTGTACTTCGTCAGCAAAGAGAAGGGTTTCGTGCTTGCGGGTGAAACGATTTTCAGCACTTCAGAGAGCGGTCGCAATTGGCAGCAAGCGCACACTTTCGCTCCGGCTGATTTTGGCGGTGCAACTCCCGAACTTTACAGCCTGCGGTTTGACGGGAAGAAGAGAGGCTGGGTCGTGGGTTCAGTCAGCCGCGGCGACAACGTTGTAGATAGCATCCTTGCGATCACGCGCGACGGCGGCGCGACGTGGCAAGTCCTGCAGGCGCCCAGCCGTCAGGAACTAATCCATATCGACTTCGTCGACGACCAGAACGGATGGATCGTAGGCGCCGGCGGCGCGATTCTCCGGACGACCGATGCCGGCGAGTCATGGAAACGGCAGGATTCCGGAACAACCTTAACGCTCTACCACATCGATTTTAGGAATAAAAAACAGGGGCTCGCGGTCGGCGAACGCGGAACGATCCTGGCGACTGAAAACGGTGGCGAGACCTGGTCGAAAGTTAGTTCGCCGGCGCGTGCAACATTGCTGAGCGTTCAGTTTGTTAGTGAAAAGGATGCGTGGATTATCGGCCGTGGGGGAGCGCTTCTCCGATCAGGTGATGGCGGCCGGACGTGGATCGAACAGGAAAGCAGCGTCAAACAGAATCTGTACGCAATGTTCATGATGAAAAAGGCCGGCTGGATTGCGGGCAGCGATGGCTTGATGTTGATTTACAAAGAATAGGAAATTGGCTGTTTAGATATGGGCTTCTTTTCGCGACTGACTACCAAACTTGGACTAACTGAGAGCCACGGCGAGCGTCATCCGATCCGCATCTTTCTGCTTGAGGATGACGAGCGGCGCTGCGATTGGTTCGCTAAACACTTCAAAGGCGATCACCTTGACGCCGTTTGCGAGATCGACGAAGCGAAAGAACTTCTGAAGACGCGCACTTACGATTCAATTTTTCTCGATCATGACCTGAAGCCTGAGCATTACGGGTCGACGAGTAACGACGACGAGCGGACGGGCTTTGCCATCGCACACTTCCTCGCCTCACATCCTGAACTCCAACGCGCGGCTACGATTATGGTACACAGCTTCAACTCCGACGGCGCGATGCGCATGGTTGAAGAACTGCGGGGCGCAGGCCGCCACGCCGACTACGTTCCATTTCATTTCCTGGAAGACAGGCTCAAGAACCTCCGGGCGAGATAGCGGTGGTCAGAACCGCCTGCGGTAGCGGGCGGTTGATCTTCATACATCCGCACTACTCTAAAAAGTTAAACCACCCGCTACCGCAGGTGGTTCTGACATTAATGGTGGCCAGGGACGGAATCGAACCGCCGACGCCGGCCTTTTCAGGGCCGCGCTCTACCAACTGAGCTACCTGGCCGTCGCGTGATTGAGGAAACGGCAGTATAGGAATCGCGCTGATGAGTGTCAAACTACTGCGGTAATTTCGCGGTGTGAAAATTTCGTTGACGGAATTTCTTCAGGGAGTATAATTTTTCCAGTCGGATGGGGTTGGCCCCAAAGTCAGCCGGTTGTAAGAGCTGTCCGACGCTTGAACATCGATAGTACCCGCCAGTGCCAGCTCGGCCGCCGAATCGCGCCCCCCGTGATCGCTACCTTCGAGCTGGCACGCGTTTTTGTAGCGCAATTTGTTAAATTGCGCCCGATCAAAGAAAAGCGGCTTCGATCGCATGATCGAAGCCGCTTTTGTTGTTTTACGTGGCACGGGTGTCCCGCCCGTGAAAACACACGCGCAGGATGCGCGTGCCACAGCGTTAATTACATGCCCATGCCGCTCATGCCACCCATGCCGCCGGGCATCGGAGCCTTGCCTTCCTCTTCAGGAATCTCCGACACCATGGCTTCAGTGGTGAGCATCAGGCCGGCGATAGACGCCGCGTTCTGCAAAGCGGTACGCGTCACTTTCGCCGGATCGATGACGCCGGCTTTCACCAGGTCCTCGTACTCTTCAGTCGCGGCATTGAAGCCCACATTTTCGTTCTTCTCGCTGCGAACGCGTTCGACGACGACTGCGCCTTCACGACCGGCGTTCTGAACGATTTGCCGCAACGGTTCTTCGAGCGCGCGCCTGACGATGCCGACGCCAATTTGTTCGTCAGGGTCACTGCCCTTGCCGATCACACTCTTCGCGTCTTCCAGGGCCTTGGCCGCTCTCACCAGAGTCACGCCGCCGCCGGCGACAATACCTTCTTCGACGGCCGCGCGCGTCGCGTGCATTGCGTCTTCAACGCGAGCTTTCTTTTCCTTCATCTCGGTCTCAGTCGCCGCGCCGACTTTGATTACCGCCACGCCGCCGACCAGCTTCGCCAGACGCTCCTGCAATTTCTCGCGATCGTAATCAGACGACGTCTCTTCGACTTGAGCCCGAATCTGCTTCACACGCCCTTCGATGTCCGCCGGCTTGCCGGCGCCTTCGACGATCGTGGTGTTGTCTTTGTCGATAGTGATTTTCTTGGCGCGTCCCAGGTCCGAAAGCTGAACATTCTCGAGTTTGATACCGAGATCCTCGCTGATGACTTTGCCGCCGGTGAGAATCGCGATGTCTTCGAGCATCGCTTTGCGGCGATCGCCAAAGCCCGGGGCCTTTACCGCCGCGACGTTGAGCGTGCCGCGCAGTTTGTTGACGACCAAGGTCGCCAGCGCCTCGCCCTCGACGTCTTCAGCGATGATCAGCATTGGTTTGCCCATCTTCGCAACCTGTTCGAGCAAGGGAAGCAGGTCCTTCATCGAGCTAATCTTTTTCTCGTGAATCAGAATGAGCGCGGTTTCGAGCGACACTTCCATGCGTTCCGGATCGGTCACGAAATACGGGCTGAGATAGCCGCGGTCGAACTGCATACCTTCGACGACTTCGAGAGCGGTTTCCATCGTCTTGGATTCTTCGACAGTGATCACGCCGTCTTTGCCGACTTGATCCATCGCTTCGGCGATGATGTTGCCGATAGTGGAATCGCCGTTGGCCGAAACTGTGCCGACTTGGGCAATCATGTCGCCCTTCACAGGTTTCGCCATGCGCTGAATTTCAGCGATTGCCTTTTCGACAGCCTTGTCGATGCCGCGCTTAAGCGCCATCGGGTTCGCGCCGGCCGCAACGGTCTTCACGCCTTCGCGGTAGATCGCTTGCGCCAGAACGGTAGCCGTGGTGGTGCCGTCGCCGGCGACGTCCGACGTCTTCGAAGCGACTTCGCGAACCATTTGCGCGCCCATGTTCTCGAGCGCGTCCTTCAATTCGATTTCTTTGGCGACTGTCACGCCGTCTTTCGTGATTGTCGGCGAACCAAATTTCTTTTCGATCACGACGTTGCGGCCCTTGGGCCCCAGCGTGATTTTCACTGCGTCCGCGAGTTGATTGATGCCGCGCAAAATCGCCGCGCGCGAATCCTCGCCATGAACTACTTGCTTTGCCATTTCGTTTTCTTCTCCTGATTAGATTCGTTGTTACCGCGGCTTATTTGCCTTTTTTGCCGGCCGCAGCGCGCTGGATGATCCCCAGGATCTCGTCCTCGCGCATAATTAAAAACTCTTCGTTGTCGAGTTTGACTTCCGAACCGCTGTACTTCCCGAACAACACCCGATCACCGGGCTGCACGTCCAAAGTCTGGCGCGTACCGTCATCGCGATACTTGCCTTCGCCCACGGCGACGACTTCGCCTTCCTGCGGTTTTTCTTTCGCGGTATCGGGGATGATGATACCGCCGCGCATCTGCTCGCCCTCTTCAATGCGGCGCACGATCACGCGGTCATGAAGCGGTCTGATATTCACTGACATTGCTGTCTAATCTCCTTTTTTCTGCTCAGTTTTGAGCACGATTCGTGCTCAGAATTCTTGCGTCTTGATTTGCGATTTTGGCAAACCTGACAGATGAGTGCTAAAGAGCAATATAAGAATGGCGACGCCCGTTGTCAACCGAGGTTAGACGGCAGAGTGGGGTAATAGACGGCGCTTGGTTTGGGGCCCTAGGCCGACCGTCAGGGAGGGCTCCTTAAGTCGCACATTTTGAACCCTCCCGGACGGCCAGGCTAATGCTCCGCGTCGAGACGCGCGCTGACCTCCACAGAATTGCTCGACTACTTAGCCAACGGAAAGTGGTTTTTAGTCGGGAATTAGACGGGAGAGCTAATGGAGTTTCGAACGCTTTTTGCCGTTCGTATAGACGAGTTGATGCTTGCGTTCGGCCGCGCGGTACGAGTTAACCCGCTTGGAAATCGTATTGCGGTGGATGCCAAGGGCTTCGGCGGTGTTGGAAATGCGTTGTTTGTTGCGCGCGAAAGCCTTCTCGATATAAAGCTTCTCGAATTCTTCGAGGGCCTCATCCAGAAGGATGCGGCCATCGAGCATGTCTTCAATAACGGCTTCTAAACGGGGGCGGATCTGCATAAAAACCAGAAGTCAGAAAGTCAGATGTCAGACGTCACAAGCCAGTACATCACTCGTCAGATAACCTTTCCCAAAGCGCCGTCGCCGCTTCGCTCTGCCGGCGCACTCCAAACTACAAACTCTCGCCGGTGAGCAACTTGTATGCTTCCAGATAGCGCGCGGTTGTTGCCCTGGCAACTTCCGGCGGCAATTCTGGCGCCGGAGGCTGCTTGTTCCAATCGAGCTTTTCCAGGTAGTCGCGCACGTACTGTTTATCGAACGAAGCCTGGCCGCGGCCCACCTCATAATCATCCGCCGGCCAAAAGCGCGACGAGTCGGGCGTTAGGACCTCGTCAATTAGAAGCGTGCGGCCTTCGCGGTCCCGGCCGAACTCGAACTTGGTATCTGCAATAATGATTCCGCGTTCGCGGGCGTACTGGGCCGCTTGTTTGTACAGAGTCAACGAGATTTCGCGCAGGTTCGCGGTGACCTCGCGGCCGAGAATCTCTGCCATGCGCTGCTCGCTGATGTTCTCATCGTGGCCGGTTTCAGCCTTTGTTGCTGGGGTGAAAATTGGTTCAGACAGTTGTTCCGATTCGCGGAGCTCCGCCGGTAGTTTGTGTCCGCAGATTTCTCCGGTTCTTTTGTAATCCTTCCAGCCCGAGCCCGTGATATAACCGCGCACGACACATTCCACCGGAAAAACTTCCGTTTTTCGAACCAGCATCGATCGACCGCGCAGTTCGTCGGCGTGGTTCTGGACGACTGACGGCATCTCTTCGATGCGCGTCGCGATCAGGTGATTCGGGACAACATGCCCGAGTTTTGTAAACCAGAATTGCGATAGCGAAGTCAGAACTTCGCCCTTGCGTTCGATCGGCGTCGGAATCACACAATCGAAGGCTGAGACGCGATCCGTGGCGACGATTAGCAGACGATTTTCGTCGACCTGATAAACGTCTCGAACCTTGCCGCGTCTGATTAGTTTGAGATCGGAAAGAGTAGTTTCAACTACAGGGGCCACTGCTGTCATCGTTGCTGCCGCGTTAACTCGAAATGAAATTGAAGCGACGCGATCTTGCTCATTCGTGTTCGCGCTGTCAAGAAAACGATCAAAATAAAACCGATCGATTGTGTTGCGATCACAATCGATCGGAAAAGCGAGAAAGATCAAGCCGCAGATGAACGCGGATTAACGCGGATAAGAGAAACCAGAATGAGTTGAGGATTCTTTTTTCATCTGCGGCATTCCGCGCAAACCGCGGCTAATCTATGCGCTGGCGGCTGAGCTATTCGCGAGGGCTTCCCGCAAGCGACCAATCTGCGCCGCGTGATTATGCGCGTGCGCAGCATAAATGCGCAGCCAATCTTCCGTTGAGTAGGAACCGCTTTCCGAGTGCGTGCCCTCGCGTTGCCAATCGTCTTCCGTCATCAGATGGATGAGTTGCGCCGTCGTTACGCGCGCGAAGCGAAAGGCTTCCAATGCCGGCGCAATGTCGCGCTCGCTGTAATGCAGCTTCGCGGCGTATTGATCCTGATCGTAGCCTTGAATCAACGGATGATCTTCAACCAGCAAGCGACGCAGACGCAGAGCGCTGGTCGTCTCGCTGTCGGCCAGATGATGAATGATTTCAGCGGCGCTCCACTTCCCGGGAATCGGGTGCGCGGTCAAGAATTCAGGCGGAAAACCGGCCAAATTCCGCACAACTTCGTCATATCCGGCTTCATATTGCGAGATTAGCTGTTGTCTTTCGTCGGGGCCCATAAAATAGTCCTTTCTTCGTCTTGCGACGGTCGACGCACTGTGAATTTGCGAGCGGAAACTACTCCGTTGCTGCAACAACGTCAAGTGAAGAGGCTTCGCCGGAGCGTCTGTTTCTAGTGCAATCGGATTTGTTTCTAAGAATCGAAGTGATTCGGTCAACGATACTTACCAATCGGTCTCTGCTCGGGTTTCTCTTAAAAAACCGTGATGAAGCGCCAGTTTGTTGCATGAACATTGCGACAGGGTAAGTTGGAATAACGTTTGCACCGGCATGGAGCGAAGGGTTCACTCCCTGCGATCTGAATTCATTTTTTGAGATTGGAGAAGAAGTATGGCTGAACGAGAAACAGAACACAGAAGAATCGTGGTGGAAACGCCAACGACACGACGCGAGGTAGTACAAACTGACGCAGTGAATCATCATCCGGATCGAAGCGGAATTTCCGGCGCAGCACTCGCCGCGATCGTTGTCGGCGTCATCGCATTGGCAACGCTCATTATCTTATTCGTGATGAATCAACAGCAGACAGCAAATGAGACGGCGGCCACGCAGCAGCAACCGTCAACGACCATCGTGCAACAGCCGGCGGCGCAACAACCGCCCGTGATCATCGAGCAACAAGCGCCCGCAACGCAGCCGCCGGTGATCATCAATAACCCAGCTGCAGGCGGTTCCGCGCCCAGTACGGGGAACGGCGATGCGGCCGTTCAATTGGCTGTTGATAAAAAGCTAAGCGAAGATCCGACGTTCTCAGGCTTGGGTATCACGGCAACGGTGCTGGACGGGAAGGTTACGCTGACCGGAATCGTGCAGAACCAGGCGTTGAAAGCTCAGGTGGAACGCGCAATCCGAAACATAAAAGGAGTGAAAATAGTCGATAACCAAATCAGCGTTGGTTAATTTCGAAAGTTTCTCGTGTCCCTGGGCGCGACCAGGAAGTTATGCGGTCGCGTCCAGCACCCCAGCCTCTGAAGCGTCGGAGCTTGTGCTCCGGCGCTTCAGCTGTTTTGCACCCTTGATTGTGTTCAGATTCTCGTTAACACTCAGGGCATGAACGAGCTTTCCCGCACGCAACGAACAACTCTGAAGAGGCTGCCGCAGCGTGGCAGCTTCGAACGGCAGCAAATCAATGAGATTCTTGACGAAGGCTTTATTTGCCACGTCGGTTTCGTCGTTGACAATGGACCTTTTGTGATTCCCACTGGCTACGCACGCGCGGGGGATGAGCTAATCATTCACGGCTCGCAAGCCAGTCGCATGTTACGGCAACTGGGGCAGGGAATTGACGTCTGCGTCACTGTGACGTTGATTGATGGCCTGGTGCTGGCACGTTCAGCTTTTCACCACTCCATGAATTATCGGTCGGTCGTCGTTTTTGGGCGGGCAAGAGTGATAGAAGAGCGCGCAGAGAAAATGTCAGCACTCACCGCTCTTTCCGAACACATGATTCCTGGTCGTTGGGACGAGGTTCGCGAGCCGAACGATCGCGAAATCCAGCTCACGACCGTGCTTGCGATTCCCTTAACCGAAGCATCCGCAAAGGTTCGCACCGGCCCGCCCGTTGACGACGAAGAAGATTACGGTCTCCCGGTTTGGGCGGGTGTCATTCCACTGCAACTGATGGCAAATGAGCCCATCGCTGATCCACGGCTTGGCGCAAATATACCCACTCCCCGGCACGCGTTGGACTATCGTCGAACCGCTCATTCGGTGCAAAAGCCTTAAGAAACATTGACTTGGGACGTCAACGCCGGTCTGCCTTGCAACTAAACGGCCAAATAAGGCATCATAGTGCCCGGTTAATCCTTCTCTCGCGCATCAACGGTGATGCGCCCCGCGCATAAGACGATTAGCGCCGGCGTTTTGGATGGTTCGAGAGCAGGCTGATTTTCAAACTTCAGAAGCCGCTCTTCTTACAAAGAGCATCCGAACCTGGTCCTTCGACCGCTACCGTTTCGCCGAAGCCCGTTCCGTTCGTCAGCTTCTTTTCATTCCCGAAAAGGGGAAAGGTAAATTTACATGTCAACGAAACTTTACGTTGGAAACCTTGCTTTCCAAACCACCAGTCAGGAGCTGCAGGAATTGTTCGCAACGGCCGGCACGGTTGAATCAGCAAGTGTCGTGGAAGACCGCGACACCGGACGTTCGAGAGGGTTCGCCTTCGTCGAAATGTCCACCAAGGAAGAAGCCGCAGCAGCCATCGATCAATTCAATGGCAAAGAAGTCGGCGGTCGCGCCCTGAAAGTCAACGAAGCCAAGCCACGCGAAAATCGCAGTGGCGGCGGCGGTGGCGGACGTGGAGGCTTCGGCGGCAACCGCGGAGGCTTCGGCGGTAATCGGGGTGGTGGTGGCGGTCGCAGCAGCGGCGGCTACGGCGGCGGCGGCGGCAGCCGCGAACCGCGCTGGTAACAAACCAGCGATCGGTTGAGCAGTAAGCAGTTCCTTTGTGTCCCCCGCGGTCTTCCGCGAGAGCGTTAATCATGGCGGACACGAAGGGCTGGCCTGTTTGCTTGCAGTACATCTTGGCGACGAATCTGTCGCCCAAACAACTGTCGCCCCAAAAACAAAGGACTCTATGGATTTTTCTCAACTGGGACTTGCGCCTGCGCAACTGAGCGCTTGCGAGTCTCTCGGATATAACGAACCGACACCTATTCAGCGACAGGCGATTCCTGTCATCCTCAGCGGCCGAGACGTCATCGGCTGTGCCGAAACCGGGACTGGTAAGACGGCCGCATTTCTACTTCCCATTCTCCAAAAGATCAGCGAGCACGCGAGGCCCGGCCTGCGAGTGCTGGTACTGGCGCCCACGCGCGAGCTGGCTCTGCAAATTCAAAAGAATTATGGCGAGCTCAACCTTGCGAAGACCAATCGCAGCGTAATTGCGATCGGTGGCGCGAACATACGAAAACAAATCAGCGAATGTCGTCGTGGCGCGAGCGTTTTGATCGCTACGCCTGGACGCTTACTCGACCTGGCCGAGAGACAAGCGGTCAACCTTTCAACGATCGAAGTATTGGTTTTGGACGAAGCAGATCGCATGCTGGACATGGGATTTCTGCCCGCCATCCGGCGCGTGCTTTCGATGCTGCCGACAAAACGGCAGACACTTCTGTTTTCCGCCACGATGTCTGCGAACATTGAACAACTTGCTCGTTCGACGATGAAAGAGCCCAGGTTGATTGAAGTAAATCAACGTGGTCAAGCGGCGACCATGGTGGAGCAGACTGTTTACCACGTCGAGCAGCATTCGAAGACGGCGCTACTGATCGAGCTGCTGGAAAAAGAGCGTGAGCCGTTCGAGCGCGTGCTCGTATTTACGCGCACGCGACGCGGCGCAGAGCGCCTGTCACACATTTTAAAAGCTCGCGATCACAGCGTGGATCGCATTCACGCCGATCGCTCACAACCACAGCGTGAGGCCGCCTTGCGCGAATTTAGCGACGGTCGTACTCGCGTGTTGGTGGCGACTGACATCGCAGCCCGCGGGCTTGATGTTGATTCCGTCTCGCACGTGATTAATTACGACGTGCCGGCCGCGCCGGAAGACTACGTTCACCGCGTCGGCCGCACCGGCAGGGCCGGGAACCAGGGCAAGGCGATTACGATCGTTGCGCCGGTCGATGAGCTGTCAATGCGAGCAATTGAAAGGCTTACGGGACAAGCAGTGAAGCGCGTCGTGCCCGAAGGATTTGGTGGGGTGCAAACTGTCTCCGCTTTGCCGGTTAAACCAATTGCCGGCGCCACCCGGCCGCGAAGCAGCACCATGCGGTCGTTTCGACCTCGACGCGCGAGATAGGTGGGTTAGTTAAGCGTCAAGACAACTAACAGAGAGCATTACTTAGAAGGAGCATCATGGAAGAAAAACAGACTTTCGCAATCGGAGATCGAGTTGAGCAGATGTGCATTACATGTGGTGAAGAACGCGGCCACATCGTCGCCTCAATGACTAAGAAGGGCAAGATTACGCGAGTTAGTTGCCCGATCTGCGCGTCGCGCGTTCCTTACAAAAGCGGGACCACGCGGCGAACGTCTAACAAAGTAGGCGCGCCCTATGATCGCGCGCGCACCTATCGCCGCGGACAAGTGCTGATGCATCCGACTTTCGGTGAAGGCGAAGTAACCGCGATCATCGAGACCGGCAAAATGGATGTTCTGTTTGCCGATCGAATGCGACGGTTGATCCACTCGCACGTCCAGGCACTTTAGCGTTTAGCTTTCGCTGTACGCATCGCTTAGTTTGCGAAAGTGATATCCCATCGCTGCCAGGCGCATCGATTCCGCGAATCGATTGCGGTGTTTGAGAAGTGTTTTCGTGAAGAAGCGCCAGAACTCCCGGCGTTCGCGATCGAATACCCCCAACTTAAGTAAAATCCGCGTGAAGGAAGTGACGGCGGTAAGCGCATTGTAGTGCGGCCGCTCTGTAAACTCGGTCGCTGTCCGCTTCATGGAAATGAGAGCGCGCTCGTAGTACTCGCGGGGACTGTAAATAGTCTGCATGATTCGCTGATAACCCTGAATCAATAATGCGGGATCCATTCTCGTTTTGAAGTTAAGGGTACAGACCGTGTTGTTTCCGGTAGCATCGTTTCCCAGCAACCGACCCTCGCGTTCCAGTCTCTTCCACAATTGGGTATCGGGCAATGCATTGAGCAAGCCAACCATTGCGAGCGGGATTGCGCTCTTCCGAATGAAATCGATTTGGCGCTCAAAGATGTCCAGCGGATCATTATCAAAGCCGACAATGAAGCCGGCCATAACTTCCATTCCGTAGCTCTGAACCTTCTTCACGGAACTCAGTAGGTCGCCGCGGTTTTGCGACTTCTGCGCTTCGTGCAAACTCTCTTCGACCGGTGTTTCGATGCCGATGAACACGCGGTGGAAGCCGGCATCACGCATGCTGGCAAGCAAGGCCTCATCGTCAGCGATGTTCAGACTCGCTTCGGTGAGCAGTGAAAACGGATAGCCGCGCTCCTTCTGCCATTTTGCCAGCTCGGGCAAAAGTTGCCTGACATTTTTTTTGTTGCCGATGAAATTGTCATCGACGACGAACAAGGTGCCGCGCCAATTTAGATCGTACAGCGCCTGGAATTCGGCCAGCATCTGTTGATTGCTTTTCGTTCGCGGCACGCGCCCGTAGATTTCAATGATGTCGCAGAACTCGCAGGAGAAGGGACAGCCGCGCGAATACTGCACTGACATGGCGCTGTAGCGCTTCATGTTTGCGAGCTCAAAATGCGCGAGTGGCGTGGCCGAAAGCGGCGGACGCTCAGCAGCCTGGTATGACCGTTTAGCTTCACCGCGCGCCAGGTCCTCGATGAATTGCGGCAAAGTTGTCTCGGCTTCACCGAGGAAAATGTGATCCGCCTCGGGGAGATCGTGAATCGTCGTCGTGATGTAAGGGCCGCCAATTACTACGCGTTTGCCGCGAGCTTTCGCGCGCCGGACTACATCCCTCAGCGAGTCTTCCTGCACCAGCATTGCAGTGGCCATCACCATGTCGGCCCACTCAATATCGGAGGTCCGCAGCTTTTCGACATTCAGATCGACCAAGCGTCGTTCCCACGACGCCGGCAACAGAGCCGAAACAGTTAGCAGGCCCAAAGGAGGGAAAGCGCATCGCTTGCCTTCGAAAGGCAGCGCATGGCGGAAACTCCAATATGTATCCGGAAATTCAGGGTTGACGAGCAGGACTTTCATCGTTTTCCTCCAGCTTTTTACCTAGTCTTATTCACCGCATGCTCGGGCCATGACTGCGCCAGGGGAAAACAATCCGGTGGGAGTTGCTCATTGAAGGGCGCGCGAACCTTAGCGACGCTGCTTGATCGAACGGTCACGGGTAACTTTTAGCACATCACCTGGCTGACATCCTAAAGCTCGGCAAATACTTTCAAGAGTATTGAAGGTGATTCCCTGAGCCTTGTCTTTCTTTAGACGCCAAAGCGTGGTGTGGCTAACCCCGGTTTCTTTCGCCAGCCAATAAAACGATCGGCCCTGCGCTTTCAATAAAAGATCAATTTGAACTCTGATCATTCCACCTTTTCTTATCGTGAATGCAGCATACACGTTATATCACGCGAGTGTCCAATATTTAATCAGCGGCATATATCTCATGTTTGACACATACAAGGCACGCGTGTAGTGTTCTTATAGAGATTGGGTCAAGCTAACTCCGTCCGCAGCTCTTCTGGAATTCCCCAGATTACCTGAAGTCAACAGCTCAATTTCGCAAAACGGAAATCGTTGACAGACACGTGTGCGTCGCTCACGGGAAAATGGTATTGAGCGAACTGGGCATCAAAGAGCGGCGAATCGGAAGCGTGACTATCCTGCACACGGATGCGATGCTGAGAATCAAGCTGCGTTTCGGCGGAAGCAGTGTGCCGTTGGCCGACGCTGCGGCCGCCCTTCTGGCCTCCGGACGAAAACATATCTTGCTGAGCCTTGACGGTGTCAACTCAATCAGTGCGAAGAACCTGGGAGAGCTAGTGGCAACCTACGTGGCCGTAAAGAATGGTGGCGGCCAGTTCAAGTTGGTCAACCTGACGCCCACGGTGCGTCAGTTGATGCAGGCGACGAATCTGTTTGCTGTCTTTCAGCTTCACGATACCGAAGCGAGCGCTATCAAAAGCTTTCCCGCTGAGGCTAGCCCGGCGACCGGTAACGTGATTTCGCAAGAAGCTTAAACAAGATGATCGTCTGTGAATTTTGCCTCCATTATACGCCGGCCGGTGACTGCCGACTGGCGATCAAGATTCCGAAAGGCATGAGTTGCCGTGAATTCAATCCGGGGATGCAAAAGTTCTGCGCTAACCCAGCCGATTTCGTAAGTCGAAACCAGATTGTCCAGATGGCCACCTTCTTTGGTTTCCAGCGGACAGAGTTGAAGAAGATCAAAGCAATGGCCGGGGCCGAAGAACTACGTTCGGCGGTGGCCTTAGAAGTGGGAAACATTTGAGCATGAAGACAGCGAGTGAAAAGACAGGACCCCCCAAGAAGGGACTGAATTGGGGAACGGCAGTTTTTCTTATCATCAGTCACGCGGCCGCGATCGCGGCTCTCTTTTTCTGGAGTTGGCCGGCGCTTATCGCCGCGGTCATACTTTATTGGGTTGCCGGCATGCTGGGTGTCGGCATGGGCTATCACCGCCTAATCACTCACCGTGCGTACCGGGTGCCGAAGCCAGTCGAATATTTCCTGGTCACCTGCGGAGCGCTGTCGCTCGAAGGCGGCCCGATTCAATGGGTGACGACGCATCGTATCCATCATGCTCATACGGATCGCATCGGCGACCCTCACACACCGCGTGACGGCGGCTGGTGGGCACATGTCGGGTGGATTCTACGGGGCGCGGCCCAGGACCACGACCAGGCCACACTCGCGCGCTATGCTCCGGACATGATCAAAGATCGTTACTACGTCTGGCTGACCAAGTATTATTACGTTCCGCTCATCGTGGTAGGCTTGGGCCTGCTCGCGTTCGGAGGGTTCGGCGTAATGGTTTGGGGAGTGTTTCTGCGCGTGACCCTGGGTCTTCATGCGACGTGGTTGGTGAACTCAGCCACGCACATGTGGGGACGACAGCGTTTTGAAACCGGCGAAGATTCGCGCAACAGCTGGTGGGTGGCATTACTGACTTTCGGCGAGGGCTGGCATAATAATCATCATGCTCATCCGACTTCAGCACAACACGGTTTGAAGTGGTACGAGATTGATTTCAACTGGTGGGGTATTCGGGCCTTGCAGCTTCTGGGGCTGGCGCGAAGGATAAAGCGGGTTCGATTCAATTCGACGGCGACGATGTGGCAACTGGTGACCGGCGACAAGAAGCGAAAGCCGTCTTATGAAAGAATCTGAAGAGTCCAGGCCGCGGACCAGAATCATCTGGTCATGTTCCGCTTGCGGCACGGTGCTCCCGTTATGGCAAATGAAATGCACGAATTGCGGCCGATTGGCCCTGAGTTGGTTGCACCTGATCGTGGCGACGATAGTATTGGCGCCGGCGCTCTTCATGCTGCTGAAGTTAATTTAGCTGGTCGAAAGATGAACGGTCTGCGAGTTTACGTTAACATTCTGCCCGAGGAACGCGCCAAAGATTCGGGGGCGTTTTATAGTCGTCGCGAAAATGGGCCATTTTATCGATGGACGCTGGCTGATAGGCAGTGGTCGGCTTCTCGGGTATCATCGGCAAGCTTTTCGAGCAAGGATCTGAGCGCGACCAGTTGGAAGTTGGTCCCTACGGCACTGCAGCGAAGCATTGTTGACCATTATCAAGATTGAGTAGAGTTTTAAGGAGAGAGACTGAATGGCTAAAGACGATCTGGTTCCAGCGGAGGGCGTGATAATCGACAAGCAGCCCAACGCTTTTTTTAAGGTTAAACTCGACAACAGCTCGCATGTGGTACTGGCTGCGGTTTCCGGCAAGATGCGCAAGCATCGCATTCGCATCCTGGTCGGCGATCGGGTCAGCGTTGAGATGTCGCCCTACGACTTGTCGCGCGGACGCATAACTTATCGTTACAAGTAGATTCTCCCGCCGGCAGTTAGAGATTCGTCAGAGGGCCTCCCACCCGCATCGGTTCTAAACCTTCCTATTCTTCTTTCAAAAAACTGAATTTGTGGAACTCAAAATGCTCTAAGAGTTCCCGGAGAATGCCAAAACCTAAGCGAAACCGGCCGTGGTGGCTGGAGGACGACGGCGGAATCTGTCCGGCATGCAGTCAGGCGTACGCATACCAGACGGAGGTTCGCTGCGTGGACTGTGACGGGCCGCTGTGCGTGATGTGCGTGGAGACGACGATCGAAATCGAGATTCGTTGTTCAGGCTGCACGCCGGTTGAGGCAGCTCAAACTGCGAGGGCATGATGGCTGCGCGAGCAATCTGGAAAGGGATTCTGAAACTGAATTCCACGAAGTTGCCGGTAAAGTTGTACTCGGCGGTTAAGGACCAGACTGTGCGGTTTCATATTCTCGATGTTAAGAGCAAAACCCGCGTCAAACAGCACATGATAAATCCCGAGACAGGCGACGAAGTCTCGAAGGAAGAAATTCAAAAAGGCTTCGAAGTCGAACCGGGCACTTTCGTGATTCTCGACGAGAAAGAATTGGAGAGTCTCGAGCCGGAGGCTTCGCGTGACATCGAGGTGGAGCAATTTGTGCCGCCTGAGGAGATTCCGCCGGAGTATTACGACCGGCCGTATTATCTCGCGCCTGACGGCGACGCGGCGGCGTACTTCGCGTTCGCGGAGGCGCTGCGAAACAAGAACCGTGAAGGAGTGGTGCGTTGGGTAATGCGGAAGCAACCTTACGTCGGCGCTTTGCGGGCTGAGGAGGATCACCTGGTCCTGCTCACGCTGCGAAACGCAGAAGAAGTTTTGTCTGCCAAAGACTTGCCGCGTCCCGCGGGCCGCGCGCCGGACAAGAAAGAACTTAACATGGCCAGGCAGTTAGTCGAATTGCTGAAAGGCGAATTCGATCCGAAGGATTATAAGGACGAGTATCGCGCGCGTGTCATGGAATTCGTCGAGAAGAAAGCAAAAGGCCACAAGCCGCGATTACGATTGGTGAAGGCGAAGAAGAAGGCTACATCGCTCGACAAGGTTTTGTCCAAGAGTATCGAAGCACTGAAGAAGCATAAGAAAGCAGCGTAGCGGATGAGCAGTGAGCAGTGAGCAGGGCATGATGAGTGATGGGTGATGGCCGGGACGATTCAACCAGCCGCGAAGCGGCGGTATGTAATAGCCCCGGGCGTGAGCCCGGGGTAACGGACACCAACGGTTACCGAGCCCCGAAGGGGCGATAGAAAAGCGAGGCAGGGGACGTCAGGTCAGTACCCGAGCTTTTCGCCTCTCCCATCGGGAGAAGTTGGGTGAGGATGCGAAGCTTAGCGACCGGGTTTCACCCGCGTTTTTGAGCCCGCGAAGCGACAGACAATGCCACGTAGGAAAACAACAAAGAAACGCCAAAGCGCAGACGATGAATCTCAGACTCGCTCCGCGCGCCCATTCTGGTCAGGCACTCTGACGTTTGGCCTGGTCAGCGTCCCGGTCGATCTCTATCCGGGGACGCGCACTAATCGCGCGCCGCTGCGCATGCTCGGGCCGAAGGGCGAGCCACTTTCGCGTCGCTATTTCTCGCCGAAGACCGAGAAGGATCTGGAAGACGACGAGATGATTCGCGGCTATGAGTTCGATAAAGACAAATACGTTCCGGTTACCGACGAAGAATTGGAACGCCTGGCGCCCGAAAGCAGCCGGGACATCGACTTGCGACGATTCGTCGATTTGCAGTCGATTCCTCCGCTGTACTTTGACCGTTCATACTTTCTGGTTCCGTCTGCAGGTTCTGAGAAAGCCTACAGGCTGCTATCGGCAACGATGGAGAAGGAAGCCCTCGCCGGCATTGCGACTTTCGTTATGCGGGGCAAGGAATACCTGGTGACGATATTTCCTGAGAATGGAATCATGCGGGCTGAGACGATGCGCTTTCCCGACGAAATCCGATCTGTAAGAGAAATTGATCTGCCCGAAAAGAAGAAGGTGCCCGCCGCGACCGTGAAGAAGTTCGAGAACTTTATTGCCAAACACTCAAACAAGCGCCTATCATTGAAAGAACTTAAAGACGAAAAGACTGCGCAACTACTCAAGCTCGTCGAGAAGAAACGCAGACAGCACAAGGACGTCGTCGAAGTGGAAGAGCCGGAACACGACGAAGGCAAAGTCGTTGATTTGATGGAAGTGCTGAAGAAGAGCCTCGCCAGAAAACGTAAGGCGGCCTAATTAGCAGTAAAGTCAGAACCGCCTGCAGCGCGCGGTCCCCGCGAGGGCATCCCAAACGGGTGCAGGATGCGGGCGGGCATGCAAAGGAGAAAACCTATGTTGTGGACGATTCTAGTGATCATCCTGATTCTGTGGTTGGTTGGCTTTCTCGCGAAGGTTGGCGGTGGCCTGGTTCACCTGCTGCTGGTCATCGCGCTCGTCGTGCTGATCATTCAGTTGGTCACCGGCCGGCGCGCGATTTAGTCGCGCCAATTCTCAACAAAACCTAAGAAAATTCTCGCTCCGGGAATCGGGCGCGGGCGAAGTCATTTATTTATCGGATCGCGGAGTTTGGAGGCGGCGATCGGAATCGAACCGATGAATAAAGGTTTTGCAGACCTCTGCCTTACCACTTGGCTACGCCGCCATTAAGCATGAAAAAGCGGAAGGATGAAGATTCTTCAGTTTCAGTTTGCAGTCTTCAGCCCTAACCGCAACTTAGCGGTTGCAACACTGAAAACCGAAAACTGAAAACCGATTCTTCATCCTTCCGCCTGGCCTTCAAAATTTGGAGCGGGAGACGAGATTTGAACTCGCGACCCTCGCCTTGGCAAGGCGATGCTCTACCACTGAGCTACTCCCGCTCGATCAAAGAAATTCGATTCTAATGATTGAGGATGCGTTGTCAAGGCAGTGGCACAGATTTTAGTCTGTGAATCGCGCGACTGATCACAGACTAAAGTCTGTGCCACGAACCTGTTACTGCGGCAGAGGCTTGGCCAAAACACCTGCGATGAACTCGTTCAGTCCCGCGTCTGAATTGTTGTGGCGGAACTTGTAGAAGTTCGTGAGCTGGGTCATCCACTGAGCTTTCGCGGCCTGGTTCTGCGGGTTCGCACCCGCCAGCGCTACTGCCCGCGCGTAGGCGTCGATCATCTTGTCCACGACCTTGTTGACGCCATCAAGCGCTGCCTTGCTTTCCGGCGACTCAGGCTGATTTCCAAACCGCTTCGTGAAGTCCTCAGACAACCGCTTGTAGGGACCGTTTTGATAAGCCACGGCCAGAAAATAGTACGTCGAGGGCGCATTCCTTCGATCAGCATCGACCTGCGTAGCGGTAATAAAAGACGGAATCGCCGCCTCCGGATTCGTCTTCAAGGCATAGAACCCAAGCGCGTAGTGAAGGGAACCCAGCACGTCGTCCTTGCCTTTGAACGGCGCCCATGTTTCCGGCGTCCGGCCTGATCCGATCAGCGTAATTGCCTTCGCGGCGTGCTTGGCGGCTTCGGCGTTGAACGTCTCGTTGCGCGCCTCGGTGCTCGCCGCCACTGCGCCGTAGCCTAAGGCAATCAGAACTCGCAAGTTGTTAGGATTGTCAGCTAGAACCGGACCCGCCAGACTGTACGCCTTGGTGTAGTTCTTTACAGTAAAGCTGCCCAGCAATTGCTGTTCGCGGTCAGCGCGCTCAGCCGTGAGACGCTTCACTCTTTCCTTTTCTTCGTGATCAGCAATCCAGAGTTTCAAATGTTGGGTATACTGATCGTCCTCTTTCCCATAGCGTTTCATGTAATCGAGTGCCGCCTCGTACGCCACGGCTGGGTTCTTCTCCCAGTTGCGAAAGAAGCGTGTGTAGATCTCGACCTTTACCTCGTCGTCAGTGACAACGGGTTGTTGGGCGCGGGGCTGAGCAAAAACAGGAACGGCCATCAAAAGTATCGCGAGAATTAGCTGCAGTTTCATCTGTTTGAAGAACCCTCCGAATCGAGTGCCAGAGTTAGATGCCGGAAATCTAACGAGTGGTTGGCGGAAATTTATTGTAGCAGAAGTCCAAATCGCCCGGGGGGTGACGGAACTGGAGCGCAGGCGTCCCGCTTGCATTTTGCTTGAAGTCTTCAGTGCCCGGCAAGCGAGACGCTTGCGCTCCAGTCTCGGTCACCCCGCCGTAACGGCAGCAGGCACCCGGACCGGCAGGTCCACAATCTCCCAGGCCTTGCGATTCCGCAGCAGCGAAGACATCAACGCGGCGTGCAAAAGGTGGCCGCTCCGTTCGGCCTTAACGCGTCCCTGCAGGGTCATTCCCAACAGCGCGAAATCGCCAATGATGTCGAGGATCTTGTGACGGACGAATTCGTCGGAGAATCGCAGTCCGGTCTCGTTCAGCATTCCTGTTTTGGTGAGCACGATCGCATTCTCAAGCGAGCCGCCGCGGATCAAATTCGCCCTTCGCAACGCCTCCACCTCTTCAATAAAGCCGAACGTGCGTGCCGAAGCGATATCGCGGCCAAATGATCCATTCTCCAGCACCAGCCGGCGATGCTGGATGCCAATCAGGGGATGCTGAAAGTCGATCAAGCAATCGATTTCATAGGTCTCGGCAGGCTCGAGACTGATGCGGCGGTTGCCCGATTCGACGGTCACGCGTTCGCGAACCATCAGCGCGCGCCGCGCCGTTGATTGTTCGACCACGCCGGCGGACTCAATCATCTCCGCGAACGTCTCTGCCGAGCCGTCCATGATCGGAATTTCCAGGTTATCCACATCGACGTAGGCGTTGTCCACCCCGCAGCCTCGCAGCGCCGACAAGAGGTGCTCGACGGTCGAAAGCATGACGCCTGTGCGCATCAACGTCGTGGCATAACTGCAATGCGCGACGGATTCGACGGTGGCCGGAATTTCAAAGCCGCCGAGATCAGTGCGCCGGAACACGTAGCCCGTATCCGGCGGCGCCGGCATCAAGCTCACCGTGACCGGCACGGCGGTATGAAGTCCAATCCCTTTAGTTGAAACAGGGGCCGCGAGAGTCGTTTGCTTCATTCGTGGTCGCGTCGAAAGAATTTTATCCACAGATTACACAGATTCCACCGATTCAGAACCAATTCTGCGAGCGCATACGGTTGAGTCTGTCTCTCCTGCTTATCTGGGTAATCCGGATTATTCCTCTTATGGAAGTAACTACGCCGAGCCATTCTATGTGTGCAAAGCTCGTGCCTGCATGCGCGTGCGATGATAGCGCACCTTCGTCTACCGCGTTGTGGCGTCGTGGCGACGGTGGCTGATCTAAATCGCAGCATTCACGCCACGCCTATCGCGCAAACAGCCGCTTGCCTTACCAATTACTGAACCCTATGATCAAAATCGATCATGCCGAAAATAGAATCTCCTGCCGACGCGCAGCCGGCCGAGCGAGTATTTCTCATCGACTCGATGTCCCACATCTTCCGCGCTTTTTACGCGCCGATGGCGAACCGGGCCGCACCGCTCATGACTTCGAAAGGGCAGGTGACGCAGGCGGTGTTCATCTTCACGAACATGCTGCGCAAACTCATCCAGGACGAAAAGCCTAAATACATTGCCGCGATTTTCGAGTCGAAAGAGAAGACCTTTCGCCACGAAGCATTCGCCGATTACAAAGCGACGCGTACAGAAATGCCTGACGACCTGGCGTCACAACTGCCTTACATTCGAAGGCTATGTGAAGCGTACAACGTGCCGATGATTAGCCTCTCAGGTTACGAAGCCGACGACGTGATCGGAACGCTGGCGGTGAAAGCGGCGGAAAAGGGCCTGAAAGCAGTCATCGTTTCAAATGACAAGGACATGTGCCAGCTCGTGCGCGACCCGTGGATTGTCGCGATGCGGCAGAACTCGCAAGTCGTGAAGCGCAATGTGCCCGTGCCGCCGATCGAATGGTGCGACGAAGCCTGGGTGCTAAAGAAATTCGGTGTGCCGGCGTGCAAGCTCGTCGATTTGCTCGGGTTGATGGGCGATTCGATCGACAACATTCCCGGTGCGCCGGGTGTGGGGCCCAAGGGCGCGGTGCAGATCATCCAGCAGTTTGGATCGATCGAAAACGCGCTTGAACATTGGGAAGACATTAAGAACAAACGCTATCGCGAATCGCTGCGTGACAATGCCGAGCTAATTCGCACGTCGCGCGAGCTGGCGCAGATCAAAACCGATCTCGACGTTGACCTGAATCTCGAATTATTGGAACGTCGCCCACCGGATCGCGCCGCGGCGTATGATTTGTTTCGTGAACTCGAGTTCGCAAACCTTACCCAGGAGTTTGCCGATGGCGCGGTCGCCAGCGCACGCGTCACGGCGGAGCGCGATTACCGGCAGATTCGAAACAGGGCTGAGCTTGACGCGCTAATTCAGAATCTTTGGCAGGCGGAAACTGTCGGCTTCGCGGTAGCAAACACCACGCCCGCCGGAGCTGGTCAGCAGCAGAGCACTCGCGACGACCATGGGGCGCGGGGCATCGCGTTTTCGGCGGCCGCCGGCACTTCAGCCTTCGTGGATCTCGACAGCTTTGCCGAAGGCAAGGACGCCGCGGTGGCTTCAATGCGCGAACTGTTTGCCAACGGTCTGCTGGAGAAGTCCGTGCACGACTACAAGCGCGCCACGGCTTTGTTGACGCCGTTGGGAATTGAACTCGCCGCGGTCGCCGACGACACGCTGCTGGCGGCTTACATGATTGACCCGACGCGCAGCAAGTACGACCTGGTCGATCTTGCCCGTGACGCGGTCGGCATTGAAGGCGGCGGACCGCCGCACGACGGTTGGAGTGAAAGCGGTTGGCAGGCAGTCGAAGTTGCGGACTTAACGGCCCAGGTTGCCGCGGTTCTGCGGCAGCGAATAGATGAAAAAGACCTCGGTAGCATCTATCGCGATGTAGAGTTGCCGCTCGCACCGCTGCTCTACCGGATGGAACGCGCGGGAATGCGCATCGACACGGATGTGCTGGCTGAGTTATCAGGCAGGCTGGGCAAACAATTAGAAAGTCTGACGGACAGAATCTGTCAGATGGCTGGGCGCGAGTTCAATATCAATTCGCCGAAGCAGGTGGCCGAGTGCTTCGAAGCTATGAACATTATTTCCGGCCGCAAGACTTCGACCGGTCGGGTCTCAACCAGCAAGGCCGTGCTCGAGGAGCTGGCGCTCACGCACGAGTTGCCGCGTTTGATCATCGAATATCGCGAACTTGAGAAATTGAAGAGCGTTTACACCGACGCATTGCCACATCAGGTCGCTGCGGACGGCCGAATTCACGGACAGCTCAACCAGACGGTAGCCGCGACCGGACGTCTTTCGGCCAGCGATCCGAACTTGCAGAATATTCCGATTCGCACTGAGCTGGGCCGTGAAATTCGCCGTGCCTTCGTGGCTGAAAAAGGGAACAAGCTGATCTCGGCCGATTACTCGCAACTGGAATTACGCCTGCTCGCCCACATCACGCGCGACGAAGTGATGCTGGACGCGTTCCAGAAAGGCGAAGACATCCACGACCGCACTTCACGTCTGGTGTTCCGCGCCAGGACTGATGCAGAACTGAAAGAGGCGCGGCGCTTCTCAAAGATCGTGAACTTCGCAATTGCGTACGCCATCGAGCCCTGGGGTCTGTCACAGCGTGTCGGTATCTCGCGCCAGGAAGCGCGGAAGGTGATCGATGATTACTACGCGACGTATAAAGGCGTGCGCCGCTACATGGAAGAGATTCCCGTGCAGGCGCGCGAACAGGGCTATGTCCGCTCGCTGTACGGGCGCATTCGTCCGCTGCCCGGCATCAACGATCGCAACGGCAATGTTCGGCGCGCCGCTGAACGCGAGGCCATCAACATGCCGATTCAGGGCACGGCCAGCGATATTGTAAAGATGGCAATGCTGCGCGCCGATGAAGCTTTTCGGCGGGAAAAGTTGAATGCGGAGATGCTGATGCAGGTTCATGACGAGCTGCTGGTGGAATGCGCCGCCGAGGACGCAGAGAGGGTGGCCGCAACTTTGAAACGCGAGATGGAAAACGTGGTGGAACTGGACGTGCCTCTCATCGCCGAAGCAGGCATTGGCGACGATTGGATGGCGGCTAAGAAATAGTGAGCAGTGAGAGTGTGCAGAGCAGTGAGCAGGGTTTTGGTCTTTAGGTCTTAGGCCTTTGACGGAACCAAGCTTGCGAAGACCAAAGACCAAAGAACAAAGACCGTCGGCCAAAGACCAAAGGCCGTCGTTTCGATTTTCAATGTCTTTCCCGGAACATCAAGGCAAAAAGACGTCCGTCGAAGGTGACGTCGTCTATCGTCGCCCGGCCTCCTCTGGAACGACCCCGCCTCCGCGCGGGCCCCGCGAATCACGCTTTGATCCGACGCTGATGCCGCTGCTTGTCGGCTGCGCGTTGCTGCTCCTTTTCGTCATCGTTCTCGGAAATCTCAGCATTCGTCGCGTGCAGGATACGAGTCGCGAAGCGCTGATGCTCGAACAGCAATTCGCCGCGCGCGCGGAATTGCTTCTGCAACTCCGGATTGCGCTGACGCGTCTGGACAACGAAGCGCGTGACAAAATGGAGGCGCAGGCGCGCCAGGAATTGCGCCCCCCGTTCGACATGCGACTCACCACCGCGCGCGGCGAGCTAACGAAATTGATGCCGTCACTGGACCGGCCTCCGCTCTCGCTGCTGCCGAAATGGCAAGCTTTCCGTCGCGACCTGGAGGTTTACCTTGAGACCACAAAGGATGCGGATAACTATTCATTGAATGGCTTCGTGCAGTTTCAAGCCGTCGATCGGGGTTTGAACGAGCTAATTCAGGACAATGGGGTTGAGCAAAGACAGGTATTCGAAAGAAGTGAACAGCTGGCGAACGCCGCCGTACAGTCGATCAAGATTTGGACAATTATCGCCATTCTCGCGGGGCTGTTTGTAACCGCCGCGACCGTTTTGGCTGCGCAAAGACGATATCGCCAAACCCGGGAGAGCGCGGAAGCCGCGCGTCGTGAACGCGAGTTCAGCAACCAAATGCTTGAAGGGATGGTGAGCGCGGTCGCCGCTATCGATCGCAACGATCGAATCCGCAGCGCTAATAGTGCTTTCTTCAAAATCTTTCCCGGCGTTTCCATCGGCTCGTCGATTCACGACCAGAACGGATCAACGGAAGGCATGCAGCTGCTGGAAGCCGCCACGGCTTCGCACGTCGTCGCGTCAACTTATCGCGGCCGTTGGAACCTGACTGACCATGCGATGACACACACGTTTGACGTCTATTCGTCGCCGATCGAAATCGACAGTCAGAACGGTCAGATCCTGACGCTGGTTGATGTCACCGAAGCGGCCAAATCAGAGGCGGCGTTGCGTCGCACAGAGGCATTGGCCGCGGTTGGCGAAGCTGCTGCGCAACTGGCGCACGAGATCAAGAACCCTTTGGGCAGTATTCGTCTGGGGGTCGAAATGTTGCGCGAATACACAACAGCTGATGAAGCGCAAAGGACGATCACGCTGGTGGAGCGTGGCATTCAGCACCTGAACAAGCTCGTAGTTGACGTCACTCAGTTTTCACGGCGCCGGGAATTGGACCGAACTGAAGTCGATCTTCACGAAACTATCGACGCCAGCATCGACCTGGTCGCCGATCGAATTAAGGAAAAACAAACGCCGATTGAGAAGGAATATGCAGCGACGGAAATCAGCGGCGTCTGGGACCACGAGCAGCTGAGTGAAGTGTTCGTAAACATCTTGGCGAACGCGATTGACGCGAGTGATGTGCGAGCGCCGTTGAAAATCTCGACTGAAGTGATCGATCCAGGTTCCAGCCCTGCGCTAATCAACGTCCCAACGACCGATACCAGGCCGCGTGTGCGGATAGTGATTTCCGATCGGGGAGCGGGCATGGACGAGAAAACGGTCAGCCGTCTGTTCGAACCGTTCTTCACCACCAAGAAACGCGGCACGGGTCTCGGACTTTCAATTGTGCGTCAAATCATCGATCTGCACGGCGGCAGCATCGACGTGCAGAGTGAGCGTGGGAAGGGAACTACGTTCACGATCGAACTGCCGTTGGACAACACAGGTTTGAACCCTTCCTAAAGCACCGGCCTAAAGCACCCGTCTAAAGCATCCGCTCCGGGGCTTCCGCCGGCTTAACCACAATGTTCTTGAACTTCGACATGCGTACGAGGCCGGGAGCACTGCCTTTTGGTTTTGAAAGAAACTTGCGCTCAGTGTAGTGCACGTCAACCTTCGGGTCTTTGCTGGCTTGTGAGGAGTAAGCAGCGAGCTGAGCGGCTTCGATGAGCGTTCGATGCGGAATCTCTTTGCGCGTTGGATTGCGGACGATGACGTGCGAGCCCGGATAGTCGGCGGCATGAAGCCAAAGGTCGTTTGGCTTGGCGATTTTGAATGTCAGATTGTCGTTGTCGCGCGCCGCGCGGCCGACCAGGATTTCGTAACCATCAGATGAAAGGTAGCGACGCGCGCCCGGGATTCTGGCTGGTTCTGTCCCTTTCTTTTGGCGACGTTGCAAGTTCGTCGCGGCCAACACCGGCCCGCCCGCTACCGCAGGCGGTTCTGACTTTTCCAATTCCGCGAGTTCCGCTTTCAACTGTTTTATGCGACTGGCTATTTGGACCCGCGCGCGCTTTGAACGGGAATACATGTCGAAGCGGCGAGAAGCTTCTTCCGGTACCGTCAGATTCTCATCAACTTCGATTTCAATTTCCGGCGCGCCTTCCGCGAAATAGTCAGTAAGTTTCAGCCGGTCTCCAACACGTTTCGCAGTGGCGACATTGGCGAGCAGGAGGTCGCCAATTTGTTTGTGCTGTTCAGCGCCTGAATGTTCCTCGAGATCGCGCTCGAGCTTCTTCAGAAGTTTCCTGCGTCGCGAAATCTGTTTTTGAAGTTCGGCGCGCGCGGCGGCGAGTTGTGCCTCTAATCCGCGATTCTCATCGAGCGAGGTGTAATGCTGATCGAGCACCTCGGACAATGACGCCCGGTCACTCGGCTCCGGACTTTTCGCTGCTTTCCCGGCAGCGTGTGCGGCGCCGCTCCGCGGTGGCTGATACTTTTCACCGACAGTTTGTCCCGCGCCTTTGGTTTCTTTGAGGCGTCCAGTGATGACGCCTTCGTCGTTCAACAGAAAAAGGTTCGCGGATCGACCCGTCAGTTGTGCAATCAGGGCGGGCTGTGTTTGCCGGCCTAAGTCATCCGAGCCCTCGAACTTCAGCGTTACGACGCGGTCGGTGGGCAGCTTCTCAATGCTAATCACGGTCTTGCGCGCGAGCTCCTTGCGCAGGCTCAATGAAAATTGCGTCGTGGGCACCGAAGCCTTTTCCAAATCCCGGACGCGTCGCTTGATCAGATAGAGCCGAGGAGCAGCCGGCTCGACGGTTATGAAAAGGTATCCGTGTTCCCGAAGGCCGAAATCAATTGCGAGCGACTGATGCGTGAGTTGGAAGATCTTTCCCGCGGAGCGGCCGATGAGTAGAGGCGCGATCTCAGAAACTATAGCGGCGATAGTCGCGTCGTCCATCGAGCAGTGAAGGTATCACAAGACGGGACTACGCTCGTCAGTGCGGCGGCCAGGCATGCAGTGTTTTGATTTCAGTTTTCTCTCTGCGCAGTCTCTGCGATCCCCGCGTCTCTGCGGTGAATAAGGCTTCAAGAACACTCACCGCCGAGGCGCAGAGGACGCAGAGGGCGCAGAGGGCGCAGAAGATTTTAAATGGACACTACCCGGCAAGCGAGGTGATGAACCAAGCCGCCGGGCGCACTCAAATTAATTGCGAATGACGATGGTCTTGGAAAAGCGATCGTGAAGCGGTCGCTTGTCGCGGTCGATGAATGCAAACGCCAGCCCGAGGCCGAAGAGAGCCAGTGAGAAAATGTAACCGAGCGCGCGTTTGATGGATTGACCGCCGGTCGGGATGAGGCCCGTGCGCTCGTCTATCGTCCTGACGTGCAACAGACGCATCGCCAGAGTGCGTCCGGTTAACGCAATTGAGACGGTGAGATAAGCAAACATCGCTGCGGCGGTGATTCCGGCCATCAGACCTACGATCCGCGGATTTGACCAATCGACGGCGGCAGCTTGAAGGGCCGCGGCTGCCGGCGAAACCATCAGCGCTATCAGCAGGAGATCGATCAAACCTACAAACGCGCGCCGGGTCAGGCCCGGCAGGTCTTTTCGCATGTCAGCCGAATGGGCCGGCACTGACAGACAGGTTTCGAGATAAGACAAGGCGGCGTCTTCGACGCTGGCCGAAAACACTTTCACGCGCTTCGGCTTTTCAACCAGTTCTTCCGTGGCAATCGGGGTCACCACCTCATCATCGGCCCCAAGCTCAACGGGTTCAACCGCAACACCGGCGGGCTCAGGCGCGACGGAGGAGGCAACGATTGTCAGTTTAGGTTTCGACTCAATCGGAGCTGCGAGTGGCGCAGGGGCCTCTTCCTCGACGGGCGCAAGCGCGGGCGCTGCTGCTGTCGATCGAACTCCGGTCGAAAGATGCTCCGCTCGCCGTGCCCGATCCACGCGTTCTAAAGCCTTCGACACGATTGGATTCAGAGGCGCTTGTGCGACATCGGGAACCAGTTCAAGTTGTCCGGAAGGCAGTGAGCACAAAACGGTTTCGGCCGCGCGCAACTCCGCCTCCACTTCGGCGGCTTCGCGAGCTTTTTGTTCCTGGACCTCGCGGACGCGCTGGCTCAGGCGTTTTCGCCATTCAGGAATGCTTCGCGAGCCGGGGAATTCAATCAAGGTTGAATTGGACTCGGCCTCAGCCGGTTGAGTTGATGGTCGCGCGGTCGTGTGACTCGCGATTGTGACGCCTGCCTGATTCGACGGTTCGGTCAGAGTTTTCTGCATTTTGAGGGACCTGAGACGTTATGGGGCAGGTACCAAAACTCTTCTGAGTACGTCCGACATCGCCGCAATAGCCGCGATGCAACTCGAAACCGGACGGGCAAAGGTGGGCAGCCCAAACCCGCAACCGTTTTCGCCGCCGATACTAACAGTTGTACTTTAAGTCGTCAATCAGAAAATATAGCAGCGGTTAGAGTTGAGTTAGGTGGCTGCGAAGGCCTTTGGTGAGAGTCAAAGGAAGGAAAAGCGGCCGCTAGAGGGGCTGCCGACCGGCGAACCCGGACTCAACATCGTGCCACCACTCGATGTTGTCGCCTTCGTCAGCTTTCCAGCACAGCAGAACCACGCGGCCGTCCCGCATCGATGGAAAATCAATCAATCCGTGGCTGTAGTCTTTCAACTGGATCCCAAGAGACTCAAGGTCACCCGCTCCCACGGACAAGTCCAGCAGGAGTTGCGCGTAGTGTTCGCCGTTAGGCAGGCCTCCGCCTCCGTGTTCGGCTCCTTCGGCGGCGTGCTTCGCGGCTCGCCGAAAAGTGCCCAGTCGCCGATGCGCCCGCTGAATCTTTTCCACGATCGGCCGCACGTCTTCGAGAAGGGAATTCGCTTCTTCAACGGTAAACAGCTTCATACGTAGCTGACCATTCTACTGAGTCGGGGCGGCGGACGCTACTTTGGACTGTGAACCAGCGAGAGTTCCTCCAAGTCTAAGCGGTCGCCAACTCGCAGTCTGACAGCTCGGCCGTGGGCATCGGTTACTTCACAACCTTCTGCATTGTCTGAATCAAATACTTCCAGATCGAGACATAAAGACTCAACACTGTCGTACGCCTCTACCTCGCCGTCTTCAAACTTAACGAAGATTGGGAATACTGGGTTCTCAAGTGGCGTTTCTCTTTTCATGAGGGATCCTCCGCGGTTGAAACCAGCTTTGTCCGCCAGACAACAATCGTGGAAAAGATCAACGCCGCAGTGCAGGCGGCGCCGCCTTCGATCCCGTACGCACCGCCCGTCAGCCAATCGGGGCCCGCGTTCATCGCGTGCAAGAGCGGCGCCGGAGCAATTTGTTCGATCCCGCTGACCGGAATGCCGAGCAGTGCAGCCTGCGTCCAATTCCACGACCAGTGCAAGCCGAGCGGAAACCACAAGCTTCGCGTGCGCAGATACGCGACTGCGAGCCAAACCCCGGCAAAGGCTGTGTTAACGAAAGTGAAGCCGCGGCTGACGTTGGGGTTATAAAGATGTGCAGCCGCGAACGGCACTGACGTCACGAGTACGCCCACCCAGGCCAACTTCGCGCGCGTGAAAGTTTGTAATGGATAGCCGCGAAACAGCGCTTCTTCGGCGGCTCCGGCGATAACGAAAACGAGGAGCGCCACAACCGCCGTTTTTCCGATCGATGTTGCGGGACCAGGATTGAAACTAAATCTAATGCC
>DASUTF010000383.1:0-7387 GCA_036374695.1 Pyrinomonadaceae bacterium | reverse complement strand
CCGGCGATGCACTAATCGTGGCGTTCTCATCACCGGTGCCCGTCCGAGTCACTACGGTTGGCGACGCTGACGGTGTGGCAGTGCGAACAACTTCTGGCTCCTTCTCGCGGCTCTGTCGAAAAACAAAGATTCCGGCGATGGCGACCAGCGCAAGCAGCAAGAGGACGATCGCAACTACGCCGACAGTCAAAATGGGATTGGAACTGCGCGGTTCGCGTATCTCCGGCCGAGGTGGGCTGACATCCTGATAAGACGGAACCGTCGGGCCGGTAGACTTCAATGTTGGGGTGCCGCGCGCGGGAAGAATCTCAGTCGCCGGCGCTTCCGAATCGCGCGCATCAAACAGCGGACTGCCGTCTTCCAGACAGAAACGCAGCGTCTCGTCTTCGTAAGCTCTCTGACATTTTGGGCAACGCTTCATAAGAAGTGTCCGCAGATTTCACAGATTACGCAGAACAAAATACCAAGTCACTTGAGTCGCATGCATTCCAATCTGTGTAATCTGCGTAAGCTGTGGATTCATCCGGTCGCCGCCGCAGCTGCAGATTCTCGCTCAATGATCGTCACGGCTTCGTCCGGCGTCAGCGCGAGCTTTAACAGCTTCACGTCATCGTCCGACACGGCCAGATGTTGTTGCCAGGCTTTCAAGATCGGTGGCCAGCAATCGCCCAACAAAACCAAAGGCCGCGGCTCAAGGACACGCGTCTGCATTTTGTTCCAAACGAGCGAGATTTCCGTCACTGTGCCCATCCCGCCCCGCAACGCGAGGTAGCCCACCGACTGCGTGATCAATCGCTGCAGCCGCTCGTAAAAATGCTCGGACGGAATCTTCTCAGTCAGGTACCGGTTCGGTTCCGACTTGAACTGATTCATCGTCATGCCGATGACGCGACCACCGCGTTCGTGAGCGCCGCGACTGGCGGCCTCCATCACGCCCGCATATCCGCCGGTGCAGATGGTGAAGCCCGCCTCCGCCAGCAGGTTGCCGGCGCGATGCGCTTCAAGGTATTCCGGCGAATCCTCGGCGCACTTTGAGCCGCCAAAGATGGTAACGATTCTTTCCGAATTAGCGTTCATTTCGCAGCCTTACCGCTAATCATCAGAGACCCTGTGTCCCGGTACTTCACGTAATCGTCCCGGCTTTTGAATGAGCCGCTCGTGTAATCATCGGGCACCGGACGTGGATCCAGGATGCGTTCGTCCTGCACACTGTCGAAACCTGCGCCTTCGAACAACGAACGATAGTCCTGGATGCTGAGTAGTTGAACTGGGACATTCAACATTTCGATCCATTGATGCGTCGCATCGCTTTCCCAATACATGTCAACAACGGCGACGAACAGACCGCCGGGTTTGAGCACGCGCTGAATTTCTTTCAGGGCTCTCGCGATGTCCGCGTAGTAATACAACGACTCCATCGAGAAGGCGTGCGTGAATTCGTTATCAGCGAATGGTAGCTGCTCCGCACTGGCCGTTTGAAAATCGACATTCGCGTAGGATTGAGAAGACTGGCTCGCGAGACGCACCATCTCATCGGAAATATCGATGCCGGTAACCCGACCGGTGGCCGCGTAATCAGCCAACAGACGCGTGGCCCAGCCCGAACCGCAACCGACATCCAACACGCGCGCATCCGCTGGCACGTTCATGAGCGCCAAAGCCTGCTCGCCCACCGGCCGATGACCGCGCTCCATGCTTTCACCCTTACCGGCGCGCGCCCACTCGTTAAATTCAGTGCGAAGTTGATCTGAGAAGTCGCTACTCATCGCTTATTTCGACTGTGGATTGATAGTTCAGAACCTCACCTTGAGGAAACGGAAAGATTTCTCTTTTCTGCAGCTTAAAACGGTTTCCGGCGAATACAAGCCTAAAACGGGTAAATTCTTCGGCTCCAAATTTTCCGATGGGGTCCTTCGCGCCTCTCTTCTGAGTTGATCTTATTGAAACTCCGTCGAAAGCGCAGGGTTGGAACGTCTCCAACGAAAGGCTTCTACCTTCGAGCACGAATGACTTTAGTCCACATTCCTGGTATGCCAAACTACCGGTCTCGATCTTAGACAGCAGCTTCGCTCTGTTACCCGCACTCTCATAAATGAAAAAAAGCCAGGAACCGCCGTCACAAGACGCGCCGCATGAGACCCAAACCAACTGGACGATCGCCTCCTTCTTTCCATCGTCGTTGACATCGGCATAATCGACGGCTTTCAGGTCGAACCATGCATTGTAAAAGACCTTGTCTTGAAGGAACTCTACATGACCGTCCTTAAGACGTATAGTCTGATTTTTAAACCGAACGGGATAACTAAAGTTCTTGAAATCAACGTTCGTGAAATTCGTGGGCACCCGTTCGACAGCAGAATCCGTCTTGCTCTGATCAGCCATAGATACGGCCGTTGTCGTCTCTTTGGCCGTCGGGCTCACCGACCCGCCCTGTGATTGATTTGTTCCCCGGCAGCCCACCGTAATCAGCGCCGCTACAGTGAGAGTCAACAGCTTCATGAGTTTCTTCACGGTCTCAGCCGATACAACATCCGTGGAAACGGAATCGCTTCGCGTATGTGTTCATTGCCACACATCCACGACGTCACGCGTTCGACCCCCATGCCGAAACCGCCGTGCGGAACACTGCCATAGCGACGCAGGTCGAGGTACCACTCAAAGGCCTCTTTCGGGAGGCCATGATCCGCGATTTGCTTCTCGAGAAACTCAATCGACGTCGCGCGTTCGCCGCCGCCGATCACTTCGCCGTAGCCTTCAGGCGCCAACACGTCGACCCCGAGCGCAATCTCGTCACGTTCTGGATCGCGCTTCATGTAAAAAGCTTTCACAGCGGCCGGGTAGTGGTGCACCATCACTGGTTTGTCGAACTTGCTCGAGATGTAAGTCTCGTCGGGCGCGCCCAAATCACCGCCCCACTCGAACTTGTTTTCGAGTGCGCCCTGCGCGAACCCTTCATGCAAAATCTTCACCGCATCGTCATAGTGTATTCGCGGAAACGGCGGCAGGATGGCTTCCAGTTTGGAAGTGTCGCGTTCAAGGGTCTTAAGTTCGTCTTTTCGATCTTCCAGCACGCGCGCGGCGATGTATGACAGGAGTTGTTCAGACAATTCCATCACGTCATCGAGCGTTGCGTAAGCCATCTCCGGTTCGAGCATCCAAAACTCTGTCAGGTGGCGGCGCGTCTTCGATTTCTCAGCGCGGAACGTCGGGCCGAAGCAGTAAACTTTTCCGAAGGCCGCGGCCGTCGCTTCGTTGTATAGCTGGCCGGACTGCGTCAGGTACGCCTTCTCGTCGCCGAAGTAATCGACTTCAAAGAGAGTGCTGGTCCCTTCACATGCCGCCGGCGTGAAGATGGGCGTGTCGCACCGCGTAAATCCGTGATCGTCGAGGTAATCCTGCACCGCGCGAATGACGGTTGCGCGCACCTTCAAAATTGCGTGCTGCTTTCGCGAGCGGAGCCAGAGGTGCCGGTGATCCAGCAGAAACTCGGGGCCGTGTTCTTTCGGAGTAATCGGAAAATCGTGAGCAGCCTGAACTACTTCGGCGCTGATGACGTCGATTTCAAAGCCACCTGGGGCCCGCGCGTCTTCGCGAACGCGACCGTGCACGACCAGAGATGATTCCTGCCCGAGCGGCTTTAACACGTCCCAAACTTCCGGCGCGATTGAGTTCTTGACGACGACGCACTGCACGACGCCGGTTCCGTCACGCAGTTGCGGGAACATCAACTTGCCGCTCGAACGCATGTTATAAAGCCAGCCCTTCAGCGTGACTTCCTCGCCGACGTGCTTCGAAAGTTCGTTTATGTAGGTCTGCGGAAGCTCCGCCAGGTCAACAGTTTGAGTTTTGATCGCTTCAGTCATCTCGTTTATTAACCACAGATCGCACCGAGAAAAGAAAAGACAAAACTGACGGACTCTGTCTTGGTTTCTCTCTGTGTCCTCTGTGGTTGAAGTCTATATGCTCCCATCTCTCGAAAAAGGGAGGGGCAAATCAAGTTCTTTCTCTAATCATCCGCTGCAATACCGGGAACCGGTCGAGCCATTCAGCCGCGTGCAGCGTAATCGTTAACATTGGATTGATGAATTGCTCGTACGGAGCAATTCGTCCACGAACTCCAGTCTGGTAGGAAAAAGTGCCGCACGCCTTTAGGCAGCGTTGGACGGTCATTAATCTGAATTCCATCGAAAAGTCGTCCGGATCGTATGCCGCAAGATCTAACCGTTCACGAGCACTGAGGAGGAATAACCTATGTTCGCGAATCTCGGCCAGCGAAGGCGGGCACGTCACGCGATCGAGCAGCAAAGAAACAAGATCGTAAGTCGCGGGACCCATGCGCGCGTCCTGATGGTCGATAATTCGTAAGCGGCGTTGCGGATCCAGGATCAGATTGAATGAGTGAAAGTCGCGGTGACACAAAACGCGCGGACGGGCAGCCAATTCGGCGGCGATGTCGTTCAGTTCCGCCTTGAGCTCAGCGGACTGGCCGTGCGCGAGACTCTCGTGGCGATAACTGCCAAAATAATGTTCGAAAAAGAAGTTTAGTTCCCACGACAGTTTCGCTTCGTCAAAAGCGAGCCGGCTACAAATTGAATCGCGCTCGAATGCTTTCGGCGTAGCCGCTTGAATCCGCGCGATAATCTCGATCGCCTGCTCCAACAAAGCTTCGCGCTCGTCTTTGGAAGCAGACTCAAACACTTTGCACAGCTGATTGTCGCCCAAATCCTCTTGAACAATGATTCCGGCGGTGCCGTCCACGTCGAAGATTTCCGGCACGGGCAGGTTGCATTCAAGGAACAGTCGGGTCACGTCCAGATACGGCTGCACCGTCTCGTCGAATGCATCAGGATAAACTGCCGCGACTGCCGTCCCGCGCTTCCACGGAACGCGAAAATACACGCGCGTCGAAGCGTCCGGCGTGAGGGGCATAACTACGCCCTTCGCCGGCTGCCGTTCCAGATACTTCTCCAGGCGCGCTTGCGGCGTGTCAGAGAAGGTTCCGGCCGCTTTTATCGCTGAACTCATGAAGTTTGTCAGAATCCCGACGCCTCGGGATAGCGGGCGGTTAGTTGGTCACGGAAGGTCATCCCAGGATCACACGCTACGTCGCAGGCGGTTCTTAGCTTAACGAAATCTTATCACTGCGATAAGGGCACGACAAACTTGTCGTCCCGAAAATGGCCTTTCAAGGCTTTCGCCGGCGGAGTTAAACCGGCGACCAGTTCAGCGCGAACGACGACTGAATCTTCAAACGCGTCCCGAGCGCGCACGCGCACGCCGTCTCCGATGACCGAGCGCGTCACCCTGGCATCGTCCTCAACGACGACGTCGTTCCAAAGAATGGCGTCACGGATTTGCGCGTTCGACAGCACTGAACTCCGGTCTCCGGCAAAAACGTTCCGGTTCTGCGCCGCCAGTAAATCCAAACTGATGTCGAGGTAACGCTGCAAAGTCGAGAGCTCGTGCCACATTCCTTCGCCGACATGCGCCGCGATTCTTTCGCCTTTGACCATTGCGAGTGGGTAGACGTCAACGACCGAGTCTGAGAATACGCCGCGGGGGACGAAATCGAAGATGCGGGGCTCGAGAATGTGAATGCCGGTGAACATCAGCGGCGCCTTAACGTCACTTTCAGCCGGCTGCGGCATTCCGGCAAAGCGCGTCAACAGGCCATCGCTGGTCTCGACCATACTAAACCGCTCGCGACGCGTATTCCGTTTCAGCACCAACGTTGCCAAAGCCTTCTGCCTTCGATGGGTCTCGAGCGCAGCGTGCAAGTCAATGTCAGTAATTATTTTTCCATTGACGCAGATGAACGTGTCCTCTTGAAAGAACTCTTGCGCGTTATCGAGTCCCCCACTCGTCCCGAGGATCACCGGCTCGTAGACATACTCAAGGTGCAATCCAAACTTGCTGCCGTCGCCCAGCGCCTCGCGCACCGACTCAGGCCGATGGTGCAGGTTAACAACGGCTTCAGTGACCCCGTTCCGCGCGAGGTATTCAGCGACATAGCCGACCAGCGGTTTACCCAGGACGGGCAGCGCCGGCTTGCCACGATCTGCCGTCAGAGGCCAGAGTCGCTCGCCGTAACCGGCCGCCAGGATCATTGCTTTCATGTGCCCAGCATTCTAGCACCTGGAGTGCAACGCGAGAGTCGTAGGCTGACCTCCCTCGGTTTAGAGCCCAGCCACCGCCCGACCTGCGGGCAGTTAGTCCGCTAGACGAACAGACAGTTGAATGATCGCAAGTGGTATCGTAAAGTACGCGGGCGTGCGGTGCGCACGCGTCTCGCGTGCTAACGATTCGCACGCCAGAAGCATGCGTACCGCTGGAAACTCTTTAGCCGCTTTCATCCATGCCCAACAACCATCTCGCGTCGCTTCCGTTTGAACAACAAATTGGCCAGTTCTTTTTCATCGGTTTGCCGGGCACCGAAATCGACGAAGAAACCCGCAAACTAATCGAAGAGATTAAACCAGGCGGCCTCATCATCTTCGGCCGTAACGTCGAATCGCCCAGTCAAGTCCGCAAGTTACTCGATGACGGACGAAGCCTTGTTCCAACCAAGCCGCTCTGCGCCATCGATCAGGAAGGCGGTCTGGTCGATCGTCTGCGTGAGATTTTCCCGCCGATGCCTTCGGCGCGCGCCATTCGCCAACATGGCGATCTCGCCGGAGCACGTAAACTAGGGCGCGTGTCAGGCGAGTTGCTGCGCATGCTCGGCTTCGATCTTAACTTCGCGCCGGTGATGTCGATTATTACTGAGGCGCGCAGCAAGTTGACGAACGGTCTTTACTCGCGTTCATTCGGTCGCTCACCCGGCGAAGTTCTCGGCTACACAACTGTTTATATGCGCGGGTTGCAAGGTACTGGCTTACTCGGTTGTTTGAAGCACTTCCCGGGAATCGGCGCCGGCGAAGTCGATTCGCACATTGAGATGCCTCTCGTGCCGCTTACCCGGGACGATTTGATGTCTCAGGATCTCGCGCCTTACATCGAACTCTTCCAGCGGGCCGACGATCGTGTGCGCGTGGTAATGGTCAGCCACGGCGGCTTTCCGAACATCGACATCAAAAAAGGCACCACGCACGGCCTGGTAGCTCCGGCTTCGATCAATTCGAACATAGTGACCAAGCTGCTGCGCCAGGAACTCGGGTACCGGCACCTAGTCGTGACTGACGACCTCGAAATGGGCGCGATAGCAAAGCAGTATGAGATTGAGGATGCTTCGGTTAAGGCCTTCCAGGCGGGAGAGGACATGCTGTTGATTTGCGCGACGCCCGAAACAATTCGACGCGGCTATCACGCGTTGCTTAAAGCCGCGCGGGACGGCGAAATCAGCGAAAAGCGCATTCAGGCATCCTTGAGACGTATTTCGGCGACCAAG
>DASUTF010000382.1:0-13366 GCA_036374695.1 Pyrinomonadaceae bacterium | reverse complement strand
ATCTTTTTCTTTCCGCGCGTTAGGGCAGACATCGCGGATCATGTTCGTGGGCCAGGTTTCTTCACCGTCGTTGCTGGAACGTCTGTTCTCGGCAGCCAATTCGTAATTGTCGTCGGCCAATCCGGAGTCGCGGCGGTTCTGTGGCTTGCAGCTCTTCTGTTCTGGCTCATCATCATGTACACGTTTTTCACCGCCGTTACTGTGCGTGAGAACAAACCCTCTATTGAAATCGGTTTAAGTGGAGCGTGGTTGGTCGCTGTCGTTGCGACACAGTCAATATCGGTATTGGGAACGCTTTTGGTGGATCGCTGGAATGTTTACCGCGAGCTATTGCTGTTCTTCACTCTTAGCATGTTCCTAATCGGATGCATGCTATACCTGTTGCTGATCACTGTCATTTTCTATCGCTTCACGTTCGTTAACTTGACCACCGCAACGCTCACGCCACCTTACTGGATAAACATGGGAGCCGTCGCCATCACCACGCTCGCGGGCGCTCGCTTGATTTTGGCCGCGCCGGAATGGAGCCTGCTCAGAGAGATTTTGCCATTCCTGAAGGGATTCACATTGTTTTTCTGGGCGGCAGGCACCTGGTGGATACCTCTACTATTCATCCTTGGATTCTGGCGGCACATCTACAAACGTTTTCCGTTACGCTACGACCCGCAATACTGGGGCATGGTCTTTCCCCTCGGAATGTACACGGTCTGCACTTTTCAACTGTCTAAGGCAATTGATTTCCCAGCCCTGCTCATAATTCCACGCTGCTTCATCTACCTCGCGCTCATAGCGTGGCTGGCGGCGGCGGCGGGATTGCTTTATACGTTGCTCTTCAAGCGGCGATTAGCAGAGCGGCGATAATGCGCGACTACTGTCATTAAAGCTATGACTACTCGTCACCCGTGCAATTTGTGGAATTCAAAGAGTCTTGGAAAGAAACCGTGGACCAGGTACTTCGCTTCTAAGAACAAAACTATCTGCGATAAGTTGCTGTTTCTTGATCACGCTTTCGATCCTTCGTTGGTGGCACCCAGATCGGGCCAGCGCACTAGCTCCGGCTACCTTAAACGATGAAGAATTCAGTCGAGTCTCTGTTGGAACACGACCACGCGTCGCTGGACCAGTTGTTCGTGGAACTCGACCAGGCGCTGGCCGAGCGTGATGACGCGCGCAGCTTCGAATTGCTCGATCTCTTCTGGGCGCGCCTCGCCATGCATATTCGTGCTGAACACCTGCATTTATTTCCGGCCTTACGCGAGGCTGCTTCAAAGACATCAAGTAAGAGCACCATCCCTACCCCGGAAGAAGTTGAGATGACCCTCACACGTCTTCGATCAGATCACGATTTTTTTATGAAGGGACTGGCGCAGTTGATGAAAGAGGCTCGGGAGAGAGGCACCGGAGCGGGCGATTTCAGGGAACGCCTGGCGGCGATTAGGAAGCGATTAGAAACACATAATCAAATTGAAGAGAGACAAGTTTATCTCTGGCCTGCGCTGCTCCTGGATAAAACGGCGGTGGCCGCCCTGGAAGAACGGGTTCGGCTTGAGTTAGAGAATATGCCACCGAGATTTGCCGCAGAAACTCAGTGACTGTTGCGGTACCTCGCTTGAAACACTTGCGAGTAATTACACTCGCCCTTATGTCAATTTCCACATCTCTCTTCCAAATCAAAGAAAAAGCCGTGCAATTACAAACGGCATAGCCATTGCGGTTCGCCTAAGGGATATTTTTGTGCACCAGGAGAATGCCTTGGAGACTGCGATCAAATTCAGCCCGGAAAACGATCTGAAGACCGAAAAGATGCCGGGTCATTGGGTTCTGGCGCGTTTGGGTAAGCGTGTACTTCGACCAGGCGGCATGCAGCTCACGCGTCGCATGCTCGAAGCCCTCCGAATTCAACACACGGATGAGGTGATTGAGTTTGCGCCCGGTATGGGCGTTACTGCGCGACTCACGCTCGAGTTGGAGCCGGCATCTTATACTGCCGTGGAAAGGGACCAGGCGGCGGCAAAGATCGTCGCGAGCTACCTGACCGGAGTGCGGCAGGAGTGTGTGGTGGGAAATGCGTCGGATACTGGTCTTCCGGATCAGAGCGCCACGGTTGTTTATGGCGAGGCCATGCTCACGATGCAAACTCAGGAGACGAAACGCCAGATCGTGCGAGAGGCTTATCGGCTACTCAAAAGCGGCGGCCGGTATGGGATTCACGAGATGTGCTTGATGGCGGATAATCTCGATGAGAGTAAGAAGAGAGAGACCGAGCGAGCCTTGACGGGGGTCGTCCACCATGGTGTCAGGCCGCTGGCCGTTTCAGAGTGGCGCGCGTTGTTGGAGTCGGAAGGGTTTGAGCTACAAACAGTCGACATGGCTCCGATGAGTTTGTTGGAGCCAGGGCGACTGATCCGCGATGAGGGCCTGGCCGGCGCTGCGCGCTTTGTCTGGAATCTACTTCGTGATTCAGAGGCGCGAAAACGAGTGCTGGAGATGAGGTCTGTGTTCCACCGCCATCGCAAGCAACTCGGTGCGGTGGCAATCACGGGCAGCAAACAGTGAAGGAGTTAGTATGAGTGAGCAAGATCAAAGTGCCGTTAAAGCCGCCGAAGTCAAACAGCTTGTTGACCTGCTGCAATACCAGGATAGTTCGATCGTCAGCCGAGTGCTGCTGAAGAACAAGGGCGGCACAGTCACTCTGTTCGCATTCGACGCCGGCGAAGGTCTCAGCGAGCACACCGCGCCCTTCGATGCGCTCGTAGTTGTCACTGATGGTGAAGCGGAAGTGGAGATCGCCGGCGAAAGTTTCAGGGTGCGGCAAGGCGAAACCATTATTCTGCCGGCGCATCGACCTCACGCAGTAAAAGCAACCACCAAATTCAAAATGCTGCTTATCATGATCCGTGCATAGGCTGTTCAGAAACGATTTGAGACAGCGAATCACAGGGTTGAAAAGATCAGGGATTGATGAAGGCCCATTTCATTCTGTACGTGTCTGACCAGGAACGAAGCACGGCCTTCTACTCCGAAGTGCTGGGTGAAGCACCAACTCTCAATGTGCCGGGAATGACCGAGTTCAGATTGGAGGATTCGATCGTCCTTGGTCTGATGCCCGAGACAGGAATCGTTAATCTCCTGGGGCCGGCGATTGTCGATCCAGCCCTGGCTCGCGGGGTTCCGCGTTCAGAAGTGTATCTGGTTGTTGAGAATCCGGCCGCTTTCCATGCCCGAGCGATAGCGGCGGGTGCACGGGAACTTAGCCAGCCGGCTTTGCGCGACTGGGGACACACGGCGGCTTATTGTCTCGATCCGGACGGGCATGTTCTGGCGTTCGCAGCACCAGCGGATGCCGACCTGAGTGGCACGGATCAAGCCGTCTGAGCCCTGCTGGGGGCAATCGTCAAGTCCGCACTGGTTAGTTGCTCCTTGAAAAGGCGAGCCGACGCGTCAAGAAAATCATACGACGTGACAATTCCCACGAGGTGACCATCATCCACCACCGGCAGGCAGCCGACTTTGTTCTGGCGCATTAGTTCCAATGCTTCCAGGGTTGGCGTTGTCGACGAAACCGTAACCGGATTGGTCACCATGATCTCGCGAACCGTTAACGGATTGGCGGTGCGCGAGTGTGCTCCTCGAGTAAACAGCCGCAGCAATGCCCGGTGTGTGACTAAACCCACCAGGTGTCCCTGCTCATCTTCAACCGGAACATGACGGATGTGACGCCAGTCCATCACACTCGCAGCGAGATCGATGAGATCATCAGCCCGCACAGTGAAAAGGTCAGTTGCCATAAACTGGCCCACAGTTTGATAACTGTTTCGCCAGTCATCATCTTCGGTTCCTTCAATTATCGGCCAGGTATGCACCGGCTTGTCCTCCCGTTGTCGCCCCAGGATCGCCGAGGTAAGCATGCGATAGCGCGTGTCTTTTAAAAACCCGGAGCCTTCGGTTGCCGAGAGAGAGCGGAGCATCCACTGCGCGCCGGTGCGCCCACTTTGCACTCTTTCGTCAATCACACCCAGGTACCGGTTTATGTCCGATGTCTCTACACCGGCGCTTTGCAAACCCTGCCATGCCAGCGGAAGCAGGTGATCCAGAATTAATGAGGATGCCGGATAGCTCGTTCCATCGATCCAGTTGAATTGGGCGCCCAGGCCATGTCGCGCCGCGGCGAAGAAATTTGCTTTCGCCTCGTCGAAGTCCATTCGCTTTGAGATCTCACCGTATTCACTCGGCAAAGCCACCATGAGTCCTGCAAAGAAGGCTGTGTTGGCAATCTCGTCTATGACGGTTGGTCCAGCGGGAAGCGCGCGGTTCTCAATTCTCAAGTGCGCGATTCCATTGCTGATTCCATAGCAGGCCCGATTCCAGGGCCAGACAGTTCCGCTGTACATGCGGAGCGCCGAGAGTAAAGGAATTTCGCCGCGGGCCAATACTTGAAACGGATCTTCATCCGGACGAGTGATCATGATGGGACGAAAGCGCGAAATTTGATCGTGCAGCAGCTCAATCACGGAATGCTTTAACCATTGCTCGCCAAATCCCACGCGGGTCGGCTGACTGCGCGCGAGCTGCGTCCGCGAACGCACGTCGGTGGAATGTTGGAAGAGTGCCAGTCGGGTCTCTTGCCACAATCGGTGGCCGAACAAGAGCGGGGAGTTGACGGCCGCAGACAACACGGGCGCGGTGATCACCTGGGCGATGTTGTAGCTGTTTACGAATTCCGAGGGATCGACCTGAAAGTGGATTTGAAAGCTGGTATTGCACGACTCCATCATCATGTTGTCATGCGTGAGTTGAAGTTCATCCAACCCTTTGATGTGGATCGAAAAAGGTTCCCTTCTCAGTCCAGTCACCGAACGGTTTAGCTCGTGATAGCGCGGGATCGGAGTCAGATTCGCCAGGGTGAGATCCGACACTCTCAACGTGGGGAGAATTCCGGTGAGAAGCACGTCGGCCCCGAACTCCGAAGCTGCGAGGCGCGCTTTGCCAAGCAGGTCCTTCAACTCTTCATGCAGCGCGTGAAAGCATCGCCCGGTCAATGCAACCGGCGTCAAGTTAGCTTCCAAATTGAATTGCGCGATCTCAGTAATCAGCCGAGAATCGTTTGCCTGCTCCAGAACTTCGAGCGCCAACGGCGCCGGTCGGAGGCTGCGATCGACGAGAAACATTTCCTGCTCAGCGCCGATCCTGCGCACGCCGCTTTCAATCCGCCCTTCCTCTAACATAAAAGCAAGCGCGCGCAGGTCGGCCAGCAAAGCATGCGTGAACTCGCGCAGCTTTCGCTCGTCTAATGCCGGTTCGACGTTATGTTCGCCCATGTCGGTAGTGGCTACCGAGAGAGCAAGTTCAGGGCCATGGCGAACGCGAACGAAGAACCTGTTCTTAGCGCTCTAAGCAGACAGAGTGGCTGACTCTTGTCCGAAGTTTTCTGGGGAATTTCTCGGAACCAGCGATGGCAGTGCGAGATATTACTCAACAGCGGGGCCGGTAAAAGCGCGAAAGGGAACTTCATTGCACGGCTGTATTGGCACTCACTTAAATTGCCTGACTGCGACTGGATCATGCAAATAAGTGTCCCCCGTCGAAATTGCGGATACTTCTATTTCGCGTTATCGATTTTGGGCGACCGGCCTTTCCCGGTTTGGGCTCTTGAACGACCGGGAGTCGCTCCATTGCGGGTTCCACAGAGCGCGCGCTGAGAGGATAACGGAGAAGAGACCAATAACGCCCAGCGCGATTAGCATCCAGACAAAGCGGAAGCCTCCGCTGGAATTCGCGATCCCGCTGGCGATGCCGACACCCTTCCCCTTCATGTGGAGGATGGGAACGGCAAACGAGAGGAGCGAGCCGAGGAGCATTATGATGTACCCGGATCGCCGTGCGGCGAGCAGGGTGGCTCCGTACAGCCAGACGACCATGATCAGACTCCCGCCAAACAAGTTTTGGAGCCCTCCCGGCTCCATCCCACGGAAGATGTCATCGGCCAGGTGAAACGAAAACAGGAGGATCGAGAGCAGAGACGCAATGGTTAACATAACGCTGTGTTTCATAAAACGTTCTCCTAATGCGAGCCGCTTGTGCGTTGAAATTCGCCGCGCAACCGAATCGGCTTACCGTCTGGCATAACGAAAGTAAACGCTCCGATATGATGGTTAGCATCAACAAAGGTGATCACCATATCCTTCAGGTAACCTCCCCGCGTACTTCCGACGACTTCGAGAAAACTGAACGCGATCGACTTTTCATCCGCCGACAGCTTGCCTTCCATATGCGAGCGGTTTCCGGCGTCACAATAGTGTGTTGCCAGTAAACGGTCCCCGTCCCGGTAGAACATAGTGATCTCATTTTTTGGAGGGCCCTCTTTACTTGTATTCCCCTCATGCAGAATTGCGGTACCACTGGATACAGCGCGAATCGTGAAGTTGATCGGTATACCCATAACCGTAGTTTGCCAGGAACCCGACAGGGTCTTAAGTTTCGCCAGAGCTTTTTTCGCGTCAGCCTGCGCGTCAACGGGTTTCGGCTGGTTATCCTGGGCAAAGACGACGGCGGCCGGTGCCAGAAGGCAAATCAAAAGTGTTGGCATTAGTCTTCGCATGGGTGTCTTCATCTAGTTATCTCCTCGGTTAATTAGTGAACTTGCCTGCTACAAGAGTTGCGGAACTGCGCTCGGAGACATGCGGATCCCTGAGCCGGTAAGCTTTTCTGAGTCCGTAAAATGAACCCTATAGACTTTGAACTTCCAAGTCTCCACAGACTGTAATTAGATTGTAAAAAGTTGTATCGATGGGAGGGGAAAACAGTAGGCAGACGGCAGGACGCAGTAGGCAGGAAAAACACGCCGGACTAACCAAAGATGAGCTTGTGCCTCTTTCGAGGCCAATCTCTGTATGCTTCGTTTTATTCGATGAAGCGATAGCCGAGCCGGTGAACCGTAATAATATGCTGCGGATTAGACGGGTCAGGTTCGATCTTCTGACGCAGTTTGGCGATATGGTTGTCGACCGTGCGCGTAACCGGGGTGCTGTCATACCCCCAGACTTCGTCGAGCAGTTCATCGCGGGTGACGATTTCACCCCGACGCCGGATCAGGTAACGCAAGATCTCGAATTCGCGAGCGGAAAGCTCTAATGCTTGTCCGCCTTTTCGCGCCGTGTATTTTTTTAGATTCAACTCCACATCGCCAAAGCTAAAACTCTCGATTTCGGCAACTTGTTTCGCGGCTCGTCGCAAATGCGCCCTGATGCGCGCGAGCAGTTCCATAATGCTAAACGGTTTCGTCACGTAATCATCGGCGCCAACTTCCAGGCCGACCACCTTGTCCATTTCCTGACCGCGAGCAGTCAACATAAGAATTGGAGTTTCGATCCCGCGGGTGCGCAGCGCGCGGCACACATCCAGTCCGCTCATCAACGGCAGCATCACATCGAGCAGGATGATGTCAGGTTTCTCAGTCGATGCCTTCTCTAACCCTTCCTTACCATCCCGTGCCACTGAGACCTCGTAGCCTTCGTACTCACAACTGTCTTTCAGGCCGAGGACCATGTTGGGTTCGTCTTCGATTATCAGCACTTTGGCCAACTTATTCTCCTATAACCAGGTTGGGCAGATTCTTTTCTGTGTCTCGCGTTCTCTGTGCCTCTGTGGTGAATAATCCCAGAAGAAGTTCCACCACAGCAAAACGGAGGATGCACGGAGGCACAGAAAAACTCGTAGTCATGTTGTATCGCGCGTCAGCGGAAGGAGAATCGTAAAACGACTGCCTTTACCGACGTCGCTTTCGACCGAGATGGTTCCGTTATGAGCTTCAATGATGTGCTTGACCAGAGATAAGCCCAGGCCGCTGCCCTTTACATCATGAACCAGCCCGTTCCCTACACGGTAAAACTTCTCGAAAATTTTTGCCTGTTCAGCGCGTGGAATTCCAATACCGCGATCCGCGATTTCAATACATAGATCACCTTCACGCGTTTTCGCGCTGATCGAGAGTTCCTTCACATCGCCTGAATACTTAATCGCATTATCAAGCAAATTTGAGATAGCCTGCGCCATCGCAGGGCGGTCAATCAAGACTGGTGGCAGATCAGTTTGCAGGTTTGTTTTAACGTTAAAGCCGGAATTGATGATCTGATAGCGATAGCTGGAAAGTACATTCGCAATCACATCTGCCATATCACCATCGGCGAGGTTATACGTCTTCCGTCCTGCCTCGATTTTTGAGAAATCGAGAATGTTATCGATTATCTTGTTCAGACGCAGGCTTTCATGACGAATGATCCGGTAGTACTCGAGCTTCTTTTCTTCATTCTTGACGCGACCAAGTTCGAGGATTTCAGAAAACAGGCTGAGTAGCGATAAGGGTGTCTTCAGTTCATGCGAGACATTTGCAACGAAATTTGATTTTGCTTGCGCCAGACGTGCTTCGCGGTCAGTAGCTCGTATGGTAAGAGCTATCCCGCCGAGTAAAAACAGCAATACCAGGACAGTCACCCCGGCGCTATGCAGGAAACTATCGCGCGCGAGGGCTTCGAGATTTGTGTTCTTCAGGCCGACCGATGCTCTCCAGCCGGAGAACGGACGATCAAAGTTGCTTTCGAGAAGGTATCCGTTTTGCGCCGGCGCATTTGAAAAGAGCACCCGTCCGTTGTCGTCGCTAATCGTAACGGCCATGGCGGTTGAGGCACTGGGATCTGACACGTGGGATGGTGCAATCTCACGCATGCTGCGAGCTATTAAGTCCTCTCGGACGAAACGTTCGCTTAGTAAGACACCCGCAAAACCGCTCGGCAGTCCTCTAAGCGGATAAGGCAGTTGATAAAAAAGACAAATTCCTTGGCGCACGTCCGGCGGGCATTCCGGACATGCATCATGTGCGAATAAATATTTCCGATTACCATCAAGAAAACTTTCGGCCGCCTGCGATTTTTCAAATAGCGCCAGAATGTGAGACTGCGTGGAGGAGAATTCGGGCTGAACGATTTTTACGAGTTTGTCTGAGTACACATACGCATAAATATTTGCTTTCTGCAGATCGCCCGAGTAGCCGAAAAAAATGATCTCTTCGATCTCCGGACGCGAGCGCTTTACGTTGGTAAAATGTTTTTCGAACTCTTCCGCGGCTCGAGGGGACGAAAGGGGGATGTTGCTGATCGGATCCAGGGTTTGGGCTGCAATATCCTCCAGCCGTTGTTTCATTCGGCGTTCTACAAGAGTTAATCCCTGTCGCAGGTTATCCTTGAATGCGCCTTTGGTTTTGTTCTGAAGTTCTGCGAGCGATTGATACTGCATATATGTCAACACCAGGAGGGGAACGAACACACCTACTGATGCCAGTATCACAAGCTTTTTTCGCACAGATAGTTTGCTGATTGCATCTCGAAACATACCGGCCGATAGCATACATCGAGATTCTCCGGAGAGCTGCGACTCGTTCGCACCGAGTTGTAAAAAGTTGTCATCGCCGATCGGATGCCGGTGACTGCTTAAAAAACCCTTAACTCTGGTTCAGGGAGCATTTGATTTTGTTGTCGGGCGAGATCTGCGTGAGGTGCGGGAAGCAACTTCGGGTTATGGATTGCGGTTCTTCTTCAGAAGTCTATTAATCGTTCGCAGCAACTCGGCCGGCTCGATCGGTTTCGAGACGTGCGCGTTGAAGCCCGCGGCAAGGGCCATTTTGGTGTCCTTCGACGTCGCATATCCACTCAGAGCGATGGCGGGAACATCGTGCATGTGCGGCAGCTCGCGCAGCTTCTTCATCATCTCGAAGCCGTCCATGTGCGGCATGCCGATGTCCGACAAAATCAGATCGATGGAATTCTGCGGCGCGATTTCCAGCGCCTCAGGCGCCGACTGGCAAGTCGTCACGCGAAAACCCTTCGCTTTGAAAGTCGACTGCAGCAGCTCGAGCGTGTCTTCGTCGTCTTCGACGATCAGAATGTGAGCGCCGGCCGGTTTTACCAAGGGACCGGTGGTTTGCCTGGCGATCACCGGCGAGACTTCGCCGGCATCCTTGCGCGTTAATCGAACCGTGAAACGACTGCCATGGCCGCGGCCCGCGCTTTCCGCCGTGACCGTGCCGCCGTGCGACTCCACAAAACTCTTGACCAGCGCCAGACCGAGCCCCAGGCCTCCGTGGCTGCGCGTCTTCGAGCCATCGGCTTGCACAAATTTCTCGAACACACGCGGCAAGAATTCCGGCGCGATGCCTTCGCCTTCGTCTGTAACGCTGACCACCGCATGGTGACCGTCGGTCTCGCACGTCAAGCGCACGGTTCCGCCCGCCGGTGAAAACTTTATAGCGTTATGCAGCAGGTTCGCGAACACCTGGCCGAGCCGCGTTGCATCGCCCATCACGATCTCGTCGTTCCAATTGCGAAAGGTTCCTTCCACATTGATTTCACGCGTTGCGGCAAATGGCCGCACCGTTTCGATCGCTTCGTGCACCACCTGGCCGAGATGAACCGGCAGCTCTTCCATGCGCATCTTGCCGCTGAGAATCGCGGTCATGTCGAGCAAATCGTTGATCAGCCGCTTCAGCGCGTGCGCATTCTTTTCGATTACGCTCAGTCCGTGTTCCAGTTGTTGCGTGGGAAGCATGCCGCTGCGCACCATGTGAATCCAGCCGATGACCGGCGTCAGTGGCGTACGCAATTCGTGAGAAAGCGTAGTCAGAAACTCGTCTTTCGCACGGTTGGCGGCTTCGGCTTCGCGTCGCGCGGCGCGCTCTTCTTCAAACAGCCGCGCATTGTCGATCGCCAGCGCCACACGGAACGCCACCAACTGCAACAGCCGCGTGTCATCCTCCGAGAACGGGCGCGGCGTAAACCTGCCGACGTGAATTACGCCGAGCACGCGTCCTTCGATCAGCAAAGGAACGCCGAGCAGACATTTCACGCCGTGCTCGCGCAGGAAGGGCGTGAACAATTCCGCGGTTTCCGTATCGTCGATCGCCAGCGCCGCCTTTTCCGCGGCGATACGCCCGGCGAATCCGGCGCCGATCGGAACGCGAATCCCCAGATCGAGCTCCAAACCTTTGGCGGCCCAGGCGACCAGGTGGTCGTCTTCCTCGCGCAGCAGAATCACGACCGTGTCCACATCCATCGACTCGCAGACGCGCTCGAGCAATTCGGCAAGTAACTTGTCCAGCGACAGATACGAGAGGGCTACTTCCGTTACCGTCTGCACCTGCCGCATGCGGTTCATGGCCGTTTCAAGTTCGAGGCGGGCGCGTTGCTCACGCGCGAAAATTTGCTCGCGCTGCTCTTCGGCGTGCCGGCGTTCGAGAAACTGGCCGACGTGATTCCCGATGGCGGTCATGACCTCGAGCAGCGTCGGATCCTCGGTTTGAGGATCGCGCGTGAAGAACTCCATCACGCCGAAGACTTCCTCGCCCAACTTGATCGGAAGTGCAAAGGCTGATTGCAGGCCGGCTCGCGCCGCCAGTTCTCTGCGGGTGAAGCCCTGGTCACTGGCGAGATCGCTGAACCAATCCGCCGCACCGCCGGCCCAGATACGTCCGGGCAAACCGACACCGCGCGGGAAAGGCCGGCCGCGACTGGCGTCCTGGAATTCAGCGAGGGAAACCGCCGGGTTGTGCCAGCTTGCCAGCCACCGCAAAACGTTTGCCTCGGGATCGACAATCCAAATCTGACCCAAATCCCATCCCAGGCTCTCACAAATTGCTTGCAGCAACTTTGGCCCGGCGCTGTCCAGCGAAGGCGACTCCGCGAGTATCCGCGCCGTCTGATACTGCATCATCAATCGGCGTTCGAGCCGCTTGCGATCGGTGATGTCGCGCGAATTCACGACGATGCCCCGGACCGCGGGGTCGTGGAGTAAATTGTGCGCGGTGGCCTCGTGGATTCTCCACGAGCCGTTCTTGTGACGCAGGCGAAACTCCTTCGTCACGATGAAACCGGGCTGTTGAGTTCCAGTTGAAAAGAGTTGCAGCAGATCAGCCGCGTCGTCCGGGTGGACTATTTCAAAAGGATTTTTTCCGATCAGCTCTTCGGGCGTGTAACCGGTCGAGCGTTCAACCGACGGACTCACGTAGCGGCGCGTGCCGTCGCGGTTGAGCACGGTGATAATATCCGCGGCGTTTTCAATCAGCGCGCGCAGGTGTTCTTCACTTTGTCGCAACGCTTCTTCGGCGCGTTTGCGATCCGTGATGTCGCGCACGATGCCGGTAAAGAAGTATTTGCCGCCTTCGACGAATTCTCCGAACGACAATTCCAGCGGAAGCTCGGACCCGTTTTTTTTAAGACCGGGAAGTTCCACGGCCTCCCAACTGATATGACGTTGGCCGGTGGATATGTATCGCGTGAGACCCGCCCGATGCACATACCTGAGATACTCAGGCATTAGCATCGTCAGCGAGTGACCCACCAGTTCGTCGCGCGAGTAGCCAAAGATTTTTTCGGTGGCGCGGTTAGCGAAGAGGATCGTGCTGTTCTCGTCGATGGTGATGATGCCATCAGACGCAGTCTCAGCTATCACGCGCGAGATCTGAGTCAGACTGCTGAGTGCATCATCGGTACTCATTGTCGAGAAGTTCTACTGGGCGAAACTAATCCTTTTTTTCAGTGCGCGTCAATTCGGTATGCCGGCCGAGGGCCAGAAATCCCGAGCGGTAGCGAGGTGGATCGAGCATTCAACTCGCTTTTTGATCCGAACGATCATACAGACAGAAAGATTGTAAGAGGCACGCGCTACCGCGAATGTTCTGTAATGATTACAATCGCGACAAATGTATCCGGCAGGAAATCTTTTTATTCCCGCGCCCCACGGAAGGCTCGAGGCGATTGTGAAGGCGCCGCGCGGCGAAGTTCGCGGCGTGGCTTTGGTGCTGCATCCGCACCCGCTCGGCGGCGGCACGATGCACAACAAAGTAGTCTTTCGCGCGGCCGCGGCGTTGAATGAAGCGGGACTCGCTACGTTGCGCGTCAATTTTCGCGGCGTTGGGCAAAGTACGGGGACACACGATGAGGGCTACGGCGAGCAGGATGATGTGCGCGCCGGACTCGATTATTTGGCGGAGAAGTATCCCGGACGGGAAATTACTCTGTGCGGCTTTTCGTTTGGCGCACGGGTGGGAATGGAAGTTGGCATTGCCGACAATCGCGTCGTGCGACTACTCAGCATTGGCACACCAGTCGATAAGTACGACTTCAGTTTTCTCGAGCAGTGCCGTAAACCCATTTTGTTCGTACACGGCGAACATGATGAATATGGCGACGTGAATCGTTTGCGCGAGACTGTTGAGCGGATTGCCGCGCACACGCCGGCGGAGTTACGCGTGATCAAAGGCGCGGGGCACTTCTTTGATAATCAGTTGGATGAGTTGAAGCGAGCGATTGCGGAATGGATT
>DASUTF010000381.1:0-3308 GCA_036374695.1 Pyrinomonadaceae bacterium | reverse complement strand
CGCATTATCGTTCAAAGGAAACCCCGCGGGATTACGCGAACGAATCTCTCCAGACGGGCGGGAATTCTGGACACACTAACCATCTCTATCAACGGTGCAGTGTGGGGCAGTGCTGAATCCTAAAACGCTTGACAAGCTTATCAGCACCCAAAGAAGCCATTGCCGTTCGGGATGGCTTCTTTTGTTTTTAAGTCCACACATTTACCCTACTACCCTATGTTTTTGGGTCGCTGTTAAAACCGCTACTTTTGCATCAGCCTTCCCTACTTTTGCATCAGAACTCACTTTTGCAGCAAAGCCCAGGTCCCCAGGCCCTCAGGTCCTCAGGTCCTTAGTCGCTCCTTGCACACGACCTCAAGGGCGCAGCAGGACTTTCATCGCGTCACGTTCAGCGGCGCGGCGCATTGCGGATACTCCATCGGCCAAAGCGAACTCGTCGCTGACCAGACTGTCCACATCGACGGCATCTTGCCTGAGGAGTTCGAGCGCCGGCGCGAAACGGCCGCAGCGAGATCCGACGACGCTGATTTCGTTGACGACCAATGGAGCCGCCTCGATCTTAGTCGGGCCGTGAAATGTAGATTTCAGAACGAGCAAGCCGCGCGGCCGCAGAAGCTTAACCGCCGTGGCGAAGCCGGTGGGCGATCCGGAGGCTTCCACGACGACACCGAAATGGCCCTCGCGCTGGTTCGCTTCATCGATCGTATTCGTTTCGATCCCACGTCGCCCGGCGATTGCGAGTTTTGCCTTATGCTTGCCGATTAGTGTGACTTCGGCTCCCGTGGTCGCGAGCACCTGGGCGCATAGCAATCCCAGTTTCCCATCGCCGATCACGGCGACCCGTGTTTCTTCAGTAATCGAAACACGTTCGAGAATGCCGCAAGCCGCTGCCAGCGGTTCGGTGAACACCGCGCGTTCGTCCGGGATCTCATCAGGTACCGCCAGCAAATTTACCAGCGGCAATTTCAAGAATTCAGCGTGCGCGCCATCGCGGCCGACAATGCCGAGCACCGTTCGCTCCGGACAATGACGTGGATCGCCTGCGCGGCAGAGCTCGCAGACGCCGCAGCCGGCGTTGATCTCGCCGACGACGCGGGTGCCGGGTGTCAGAAGCCCGACCGTCAGGGAGGGCTCGGTTGCGATAGGTACCCTTGCTGACGCGCGGGCTTCTGACACTTCCTCGATCACGCCGACAAACTCGTGACCGAGCGTTCCTGCAAAGCCGGCATAGCCGCGCGCGATCTCCAAATCGGTGTTGCAGATTCCAGACAAAGTCACGCGCACCAGGGCTTCGCCGTGGGCGACCGGCCGCGGCACATCGCTGACTGATAGTTGCTCGTTTCGAAATCTCAGCGCCTTCATAGTTACGTCAGACATCAGAGGTCAGACGTCAGAATGTTCCACTGATGTCTGTTTTTCAGAACTTCTTTGTTCGCTCGTAAGCATTCTCGAATGACAAATCTACGGAGTGATCACTATCGTTGAGCGCGACTGGTAAGCGCCACTCAATCTCTTCGCCGCTACTCAAAGTCGCGTGCGCACGCAGCCACCAATCGCCTGACCAAAGCTGCGCCACCACGTAGCCGTCACCGCTTACATCGGCCTTCACCGGCGTTACATCGTGCATGCGGCGCATGAGGAAGTCATCGAACTGTCTCGCCAGCCGGGGCGACGCTTCATATTCACGACGCGCGGCGGCCAGATTGAAATGAAAGAACTCGAGCGGCGAACGTAGAGTGGCCCCGGGGACCTTGTTCCGCACCACCAGGCGCAAAGCCTGGCGCGCGCGGCCGTCGGCGAAAACTGTCTGGTTTGGGCTTTCGGCCGGCAAGCGGCGGTAGATTCTCCAACCCGCGAACAGCAGCGCGCCAATCAGCGCGACGGCCAGCAACACACGCAAGACCAACATCAGAAAGCCTGACCCGGGTTCGGTGGTACTAATCATCACCTTCTCAAACGTCGAACGTAAGCGACCAGGGCATCGATATCATTCTCAGAGATCTTCTTGCGAAACGCCGGCATCTTGCCGCGGCCGTTGCTGATTGAATTGAAGAGCCGCTCGTCGGTGACGTCATCCTGCCAGGACGCGTCAGTCATGTCGCGCGCATGAGTCTGCCGCCCCCGGCGTGTGCGCCCGCGGCCATCGCGCCCGTGGCACGATCGGCATTGCCGGTTGTAGATCGTTCCGGCGTCAGCAGCCGCAGCTTCATTTGTATTTCCCGCGCCTAAAACGGTGAAAAGTGAAAGACCGGCCGCGGCGGCAACGGTAAAAAAGAAAAGCAGGAAGCGTCGAAGCGCTCTGTTCATTCGTCCTCCCGGAAGAATCGTTCGGATCACGCGGTGAGCGCGAATAGTTATAACTCCAATTCATTTCGTTTGTCGCGTGCGGGTAGTGGGTCAGTTTGAAGAAGTGGCACGGGCGTCCCGCCCGTGAATCAAGCGCAAGATGCGCATGCCATCTCAAGCCGACGTGCGGGGATAGTTGAAAGCCACGCGCAGGCGCGATAATCTTCACAGTCCGTGAAGAACATTTTGGACGACAAGCTGCGCGAGGAGTGCGGCGTCTTTGGCATCTACGGGCACGCGGACGCGGCGCGCCTGACGTACCTCGGTTTGTACGCGCTCCAGCATCGCGGCCAGGAATCGTGCGGCATCGTTACGTCTGACGGCGCGCAACTCATTTCCGAACGCGCCATGGGCCACGTGCGCGACGGCTTTGACGAACAGCGGCTCAATCGACTGAGGGGGCACAACGCGATCGGCCACGTGCGATATTCGACGGCCGGAGAAGTTTCGATTCGCGAGTGCCAGCCGTTTTCCGTCGTCTGCCAGCACGGGCCAATCGCCGTGTGCCACAACGGCAATCTGCCGTTCGCCAGCGAAGACCGAAAAGAACTGGAGAAGGAAGGCGCGATTTTCTCTTCGACCTCAGACACCGAAGTTGTTCTGCACCGGGTCGCCCGCTCGCGCGCCGCGAACTTCGTTGCAGCGATTCCGGAAGTACTGCGCGAGACAGAAGGTGCTTTCTCGATGCTCTTTCTGACGCCGAAAGAGTTGATCGCGATTCGGGACAGCCGTGGCTTTCGGCCGTTAGCGCTCGGGCGTCTGGACGATGCCTGGGTAGTCGCGTCTGAAACCTGCGCTTTCGATCTAATCGATGCGAAGTACGTGCGCGATGTCGAGCCGGGCGAGATGATCGTCATCAACGAAGAAGGTTTGCGCTCATCGCACCCGCTCAAGCCCGAACGACATTCGATGTGCGTCTTTGAACACGTTTATTTTGCGCGGCCGGATTCGATCATCTTCGG
>DASUTF010000380.1:0-3944 GCA_036374695.1 Pyrinomonadaceae bacterium | reverse complement strand
ATCCACGCGGCCTTTGCCGGTCAGGCCGATGTATTCGGTAACGATGTTCGCGTCGCGCCGGCGGTAAAAATCGCGGCCCTTGCGGCCGACCGTGACCCACTCGATTTGTTTGTCCGGGTTTGCTTTGACGAAAACCTGGGCTGCCTTGATCAGGTTCGTATTGAAGGCGCCGCACAGACCTTTGTCGGCGGTAACCAGAACCACCAGGTAACGCTCGTCGCCGCGCTGATCGAGCAGTGGATGGTGGAAATCTTCACTCGTTTGCGCCGCGAGCTCACTCAGCACCTGGTTCATCTTGTCGGCAAACGGACGCGCGTTAATCACGCGATTCTGCGCGCGCTTCAACTTCGCCGCGGACACCATCTTCATGGCCTTGGTGATCTGCTGCGTGTTCTTAACCGACTTAATGCGCCGGCGAATGTCTAATAAGTTTGCCATCCGATTCTACAAAATGGGACATATAGGACCCATAAGTCCTATACGACCTATAAGTCGCATAGTGGTTTACGCCGCCACGGCCTGTGCCCGCTCCGCCCACGTCAGCACGAAATCCTTCAGGCACTGGTGCAAGTCCTTTTCAACTTCGGCATCGATGTTCTTCTTTTCGCGCAATGTCTGCAGCAGGCCCGGATGCGAGTTCTCGACAAAGCGCTGCAGCTCAGTTTCAAATGCTTTCACGTCCGGAACTGCCACCTCATCCAGGTAGCCGTTGTTCGCCGCCCAAATGATTAGCACCTGTTTCTCGACGTCCATTGGCTGATACTGCGGCTGCTTCAAGATTTCCGTCAGCCGTTCACCGAGCGCGAGTTGGGCCTGCGTCGCTTTGTCCAGATCCGATCCGAACTGAGCGAAGGCCGCCAACGCGCGATACTGCGCCAGCGAGAGTCGCAAGCCGCCGGCAACTTGTCTCATCATTTTGACTTGAGCCGAACCGCCCACGCGCGAGACGGAATTACCGACGTCGATGGCCGGACGAATGCCGGCGTTAAAGAGATCCGCTTCCAGGAATATCTGACCGTCGGTAATCGAGATGACGTTCGTCGGAATGTAAGCCGAGATGTCACCCGCCTGGGTTTCGATCACCGGCAAACTCGTCATCGATCCGCCGCCTTTCGCGTCGGAAAGTTTCGCCGCGCGCTCAAGCAGGCGCGAGTGCAGGTAGAACACGTCTCCCGGATACGCTTCGCGGCCCGGCGGACGGCGCAGCAGCAGCGAAATCTCGCGATAAGCGGCCGCCTGCTTCGAAAGATCGTCATAGATCGTCAGCGAGTGCTGGCCGCGGTCGCGGAAGTACTCGCCCATCGCTGCGCCTGAATACGGCGCCAGGAACTGCATCGCCGCCGGATCCGACGCGGTCGCTTTGACCACGATGGTGTAATCCATCGCGCCGGCATCCTGCAGCGTCTTCACCACCTGCGCCACCGTCGAAGCCTTCTGGCCCACCGCGACGTAGATGCAAATCACGTCTTTGCCCCGCTGATTGATGATCGTGTCAACCGCGATGGCGGTCTTGCCGGTTTGCCGGTCACCGATGATCAACTCGCGCTGTCCGCGGCCAATCGGCACCATCGAGTCGATCGCTTTCAAACCGGTTTGCAGAGCCTCTTTCACCGGCTGCCGATCAACCACGCCGGGAGCGATTGTCTCAACCGGATTGAAGTCCTCCGTGAGAATCGGGCCGCGGTCGTCAACCGGATTTCCCAAGGCATCCACCACGCGCCCAACCAGCGCCGGCCCGACGGGCACCTGCATGATGCGCCCGGTGCGCTTTACCAGATCGCCTTCTTTGATCTTTTGAAAGTCGCCGAACAGCACCACGCCGACTTTGTCTTCTTCAAGGTTGAGCGCCAGGCCGCGCACGTCGTGCGGGAACTCGAGCAGTTCGCTCGCCATGACCTTTTCCAGGCCATGAGCCTCAGCGATGCCGTCGCCGACCTTGATCACTGTGCCGACTTCCATCACGGTCACGCCGGCTTCAAAGTCCTCAATCTGCTTGCGGATGATTTCGTTTATTTCGTTTGCTTTGATTGGTTCCATAAGAATGATCTTTGGTTTTTGGACTTTGGTCTTTGAAATCGTTCTCAAGGGTTCAGGTCAAAGACCCAAGACCAAAAACCCAAGACCTCTACCCCGCCATTCTTTCCTTAATCTGCTGCAACTGACTGCGCACTGATCCGTCGTAAATAGTCGAGCCGATGCGCGTCACCAGCCCGCCGATCAATTCCGGGTCTTGCTCAAAGTTCAGCCGCACTTTTTTCTGTGTCACTGACACCAGTTTTTCACTCAGCCGCGCCTGCATTTCGTCCGGTACCGGCCGGGCGGTGGTGACCGTGGCGGCGACCATGCCGGCGCGTTGGTCGAGTATCTCGGCAAATTTGCGATTGATCTCAGGAAGCTCGGTCAGCCGCTGATTATGCAGCAGCGTCTTCAGGAAATTAGCGGTGGTCTGCTGTGGCTTCGCGCGCTCGATCAACTGCTTCAGCACCGCGCGTTTCTTATCCAGCGGAATCGTGGGATTGCGGAACACTTCCTCAAGATTCGCATTGGTCAGGATCAGTTCGGCCCACTGCTGCAACTCTTGCTGAATTTCTTTGGCTTCACCGCGATCGAGAACGACGTCGGCTAAAGCCGCAGCGTAACGACGGGCGATCGTCTGGATGCTCATTGCGGCGCGCCTCCCAATTCGCCAACGCTGCGCGAGATCAAGCGGACATCGTCTTCCGGCCGCATTTCGCGCCGAATAATCTCTTCCGCCATCCGCACCGAAGTCTCAGCGGCGTAAACTCGCAAATCGTGTTTCGCGGCTTTGCCCGCGCTTTCGATTTCGCGTTTCGCCTGCTCCCCGAGTTTGACGATTTCCTGTTCAGTCGATTTCACGATCCGCTCGCGCTCTTCCGCCGCTTCGCGTTGTGATTGCGCGCGAATCGTCGCGACCTCGGTGTCCAGCCGGGCCAGACGCTCTTCGACTTCTTTCAGCTTCGCCAGCGCTGCGTCGCGCTCTTGCTGGGCGCGGTGCAATTCGCGCTTAATCTGTTCACGGCGTGTCCGGAAAGCTTCGCCGAGTTTCACTTTGCGCGTCAGGATGTAAACCAGGATCGCGACGAACACGAAGAGGTTGACGAACTTCCACAGCTCGAAACCTGGATAGTCCCACCAGGCGCCGCCCTCAGACGCGAAGATCATTAGCAATGCCAGGTTCACAAACATTCGTTAGTTCACTCCGCTCCCGCCCACCGGCCGATCCAACACTCGTTCACCAATCTCGCGCGCGATGCGAAGCGATTCACTGTCTAAAGTCACGCGGGCTTCTGCGACCTGGGTTTGGATTGTTTGTTTCTCTTGCGCGATCGATTCTGAAAGCTGTTGTCGCATCTCGTTCAGCTTACCCTGCCGCTCCTGCATCGCGAGGGTACGCTCCTGCTCAGCCAGTGCATACCCTTCGGCGCGCGCCTGTCGCAGTTGTCGTTCGTAATTGGAAACTTTCTCGCTGACATCGGTGAGAATTTCCTGCGCTTCGGTCGTGCGGCCGCGCGTGCGCTTCTCGCGCGCTTCCAGAATTCGATTAATCGGTTTGTAAAGGGTTTTGTTCAGAATCCACACCATCACCAGGATGATGAGGACGTGCAGGATCAACGTGCCGTCAGGCACAAGTTGAATTGAGTTTTCGGCAAACCCGAGCGGATACGTCATCTTCCGTTGTTAGCTGGGAAAAGGTTCGTCAGATGCGAATCCCGATTCGGTCGGGGCTCGATCTCACAGGGGACTGAAAAACGTCTGCCCTAGTTAAGTGACCCAACTGCCAGTGCGTCTGAAACTCTGAAGGCTAACACGCGATTTTCAAACGCGTCAAGGCGGGTTGCTGCGTTGCTTGACATCACTTCACGGCGTCGCTACGCTAAGTGTTTTCTTAAGCGAAGGGATTTCTGTCTATGCCGAAGCGAACG
>DASUTF010000379.1:0-17177 GCA_036374695.1 Pyrinomonadaceae bacterium | reverse complement strand
TCACTAACGTCGTTGTCCGGTCGTCGAATATCACGCAACTGAATGTGACGTTGGAGGTGGGAACTGTTTCGCAAACTGTTACCGTCAGCGCCGGCGCTTCAGGCTTGCTCGACATGACGACCAGCCAGTCATCAAGGACTAGCTTTGTCTTGGATGGTGTGAACGCCGTCACGAAACCAGGAACCGCCCAACAACTTTCCACCCCGCGCCTGCGCGAATACTTTCCCGAAACGCTCGTGTGGCAGCCGTCGCTCGAGACCGACAAGCGTGGCCGCGCACAGTTGCAATTCAAACTCGCCGACAACATCACCACCTGGAAGATGTCCGTGATCGGCTCGACCGAAGACGGACAGGTCGGGGTCGTCGAGAGAGAGATCAAATCCTTTCAACCATTCTTTGTCGAGCACGATCCGCCACGCGTGCTCACTGAAGGTGACGAGATTTTTCTGCCGGTCGTAGTGCGTAACTATCTGGATCGCGCGCAGACGGTGAATCTGGAAATAAAGCCGGAGGGCTGGTTCACTTTGCTGGGGGCTGCGACCAGGCAGGTTGACGTGGCCGCGGGCGACGCAATGCGCAGCACGTTTGATTTCCGCGCCAGCGCTTCCGTGGCGGATGGCAAACAGCGCATCACGGCGATGGCTTCCGACGCCAATGACGCGATTGAGAAACCGGTGACCGTACATCCTGACGGAGAAGAAAAATCAGTCACCACGAGCGACATCGTTTCAAACCAGGCAACGCTTACCCTGGAGATTCCGGCGACGGCGATTCCCAATTCCGCGAAGGCGGAACTGAAGATTTATCCAAATCTGCTGGCGCACGTGACCGAAAGCGTCGAAGCAATCATGGCGCGGCCGTACGGCTGTGGCGAGCAGACGATCTCATCCACTTACCCGAGTTTGCTTTGGCTGAAGAATTACAAGCGAATTGGCGCCCCCGCGGGCGGAGCCGACGTGCACAAAAAAGCCGCGCGTTACCTGCGCGCGGGTTACGCGCGGCTGCTTAATTACCGCGACGAGAGCGGCGGCTTCACTTATTGGGGACGCGGAGAGCCGGACACGGCGCTGACAGCTTACGCGCTCAGGTTTCTCAGCGAAGCCTCTGAACTGATCGAAGTCGATGATGATGTGATCAACGATGCTCGTAATTGGCTTATCAGACAACAGCGCGCGGATGGCAGTTGGGCAGCGCACGCCTATTGGGACAAGAACGAAGACCAGGGCCGTACCGCAATGCTGACCGCGTTCGTCGCGCGAGTGCTGGCGCTGACGGCTGAAACTGCGAAGATCGACGGCGCCTCGAACAAGACAAGTCAGCCACCAGTCAAGGTAGTTGGATCTGAACTCAAGCGCGCCCTGGATTATCTCGCGCAGCGTACCGGCGAGATCGACGAGCCATATCTGCTGGCCTCGTATGCGTTAGCCTGTCTTGAAGTTGCGGACATCCGCGCCGCGAAAGCGATCACGCGGCTACGCGGGTTGGCGCGCGAAGAGAAAGGCGCGAGTTACTGGTCGCTCGAAACGAACACGCCATTTTTTGGTTGGGGGTCGGCCGGTCGCATCGAGACAACGGCGCTGGTATTGCAGGCTTTGACCCGCACGTCGAATCAGACGGGATCAGATCAAATGATCGATCGCGGGCTGCTGTTTCTCATGCGCGAAAAAGATCGTTACGGCGTTTGGTATTCGACGCAAGCGACGATCAATGTGCTCGACACGCTGCTCGCTTTGTTGGCGCGCGACGTCAATACCACTGACGCACCGCGGTTCGCTCAGATCGTCGTGAACGGGCGCAGTGTGAAATCGATCGAACTGCCCGCGCCCAACCAACTGGTCAGTCCCCTCTCGGTCGATCTCTCGTCTTTCATTCAAGCGGGTACCAACCGCGTCGAGATCAAACGCGCACCCGGCAGTTCACCTGCCTCGGCCCAGGCGGTCGCAACCTACTATCTTCCCTGGCGCGATTCGGTAGCGACGCAGGAAGCGAACTGGCGCGCCAACGGGGCCAGCGGCCTGCGCCTGGTGACCAGGTTCGACAAGACAAACGCGAATGTCACCGATGAGATCAACTGTCACGTGGAAGCAGAACGCATCGGTCACCGGGGCTATGGAATGATGCTGGCTGAGATTGGATTGCCGCCCGGAGCCGACGTTGACCGTGCTTCGCTTGAGACGGCCATGAAAGGTTCGGATTGGAGCATCAACCAATACGACGTGCTGCCGGATCGCGTGGTCCTTTATCTCTGGCCACGCGCCGGCGGTACGAAATTCAACTTCAAGTTTAAGCCGCGGTTCGGCTTGAATGCGCAAAGCGCGGCCTCGATTGTCTACGACTACTACAATCCCGAAGCCCGCGCGATCGTTGCGCCGGTGCGTTTTGTAGTGAAGTAAGCTCTCGGATTCGCCGGAAAAACGTGGCCCGCGCATCTTGCGCGTGATTTCACGGGCAAGCCCACTCTTTGTTTAAGGATGGCCCTGGGCCAGTTGCTTGAGAAATCGCTTCGCGACTTTTCCCGCCACCGTCCCGCCGAGCGAGCTTACTTTTCCGCCCGCGATTACTGTCTGCGTCCTGGTGTCCACCGCTGAATAAACGTACTTCGTCAGAACGTCATGCCGCAGTTCGAGAATGATGTCGGCGTCACCTTCGTTCCGCGTCAGCACCAGACCCAACTGATTAAACTCAGCGCGCTTCATGAGTTTGTTTTCGACGACGGCCGCACGCACCAGCAGCGCTTTTGAGCGAACAAACACTCTTCTTGGCGCAGCAGCCGAGCGTTCCATCGTCGTCGCTCGCAGCGCAACGTCCTCGACCTGGCCGTTGGCGGCCGTATAGAAACCGGCTGTAATCAGCAGCGCGACGGCTGCGAGTAAACTCATTCCTTCCCGAATCGAAATCACAGTTGTCATTGCTGCACCTCGTCCATACAATTTTTCGAATGACGCTCCAAATTCTTTTCGCTTGCTAACAACCCGGAGCGAACGACCGCGCATCTCAGCGACGAATATCGATGCGGCTCTCCAGGCTCGTGATTGAGCAAGTCCGAACGCCTCCTCAGGTTCGATTATTTTCAAGTGCAAGCTAAATGCCGGAACAGAAATGTCCGGTTGAAGGTCTAAGTCTGCGTTAAGACAAAGAGCTTCTCCCCAGGTTCAGTACGGTTCGATTGCGCGAGCAACCGAGCGTTGAAAGGAGCCTAGCTGTGCCACAGTCAATCCATTCTTTCGATCGGATAAATATTCCTGCGCCCTGCGACGCCGATTGGGATTCAATGATGGGTAACGATCGGGTGCGATTCTGCGAGCACTGCAGCCTGAACGTAACCGATTTGTCGGCCATGACGCCGCGGAAGGCCATGGATTTTGTCGCCCGTTCAGAGGGACGGGTCTGCGTGCGCTTCATTCAAAAGCCCAACGGACGGGTGCTGACCCGAACCATGCCCGAGAGGCTTTACCGAATTCAGCGGCGAGTATCGCGCATTGCCGCCAGCGCATTCACAGCCACTCTGAGCATTTCCAGCGCGATGGCCCAAAACCGTCCCCACGCCGGCGCCAGTCTACCAAGACCGATCGTGGAATTTGTCGAGACAGAATCAGAGCCTGAAACAGTCGTCGATGAATTTGCAGCCAGCGTTACCGGAATTATCAGGAAAGAGGAAGAGGAGGGTCCGGCAATTTCCGGGGCGACCGTCGTGCTGGTCGATCGCGAAACAGGCGAAGAGCGAACCGTAACGACGTCGGCATCAGGCCAGTACTCATTTCAGTTTTTGCCGCAGGGTGAATATCTGCTTTGGGCAAGAAAAAGCGGGTACAGGACGGAGACCGAAACTGTAACGGTGTCACCAAACACGGCGGCGGTCGTCAACATCGAACTGTATGAACGCACTATTGGTTTTGGGATAGGAGGAGCAATGGCCGTGGTTGTTGAGCCGGAAGACCCTCTCTTCCAGGCCGTTTCGGATAACGACACCGAAAAGGTCCGGACACTTGCCGCGTTCGACCGCAACCTGAATCGGGCGGACAGACGTGATGGAAAGTCGCTGTTAATCCAGGCGGCCGCGCTTGGCAATCTACAAGTGGTCGAAACCTTACTGGCCTTCGGCGCAGACGCGAACCTCAGAAATGCCTCGGGGGACACTCCGCTTACGAGCATAACTTCGAGTGCGACACCCGGGCTGGTACAGCACTTAATTGCCGCCGGTGCCAGGGTAAATGCCAGAGACAACAGGGGCGCGAGTCCCTTGATGATCGCTGCCGCCACCGGTTCGGCGAGTGTTGTTAAAGAGCTAATCGAGGCGGGCGCAAATGTTAATGCCCGGGACAGTTCCGGCGAAACGTGTTTGTTCTCAGCCGCCCGCAGCAATGCTCCGGAAGCCGTTATTCTCTTGCTCGCTTCCGGCGTGGACGCCAGCGTCATAAATGACGATGGCGACAATGCTTTGATGGCTGCGGCAGCAGCGGGAGGTTTCGAAAGCTTTCAGACACTCTACCAACGTGGCGTCGCGCGAAATCTGGTGAATGAGGATGGCCAAACACTACTCATGCTTGCCGTCTCACACGAGGATGCAAGGATTGCAAAGATGCTGATTGAGAACGGCGCCGATGTGAACTGGAAAATGAAATTCGGGACGACCGCACTGATGCTAGCCGCCGGGGCCGGCTCGCTGGATGCCGTGACCTTGCTGGTTGCGGCGCGCGCCGATCTTGACGAAAAAGACGACGACGGAGAAACAGCGCTAGTTAAAGCTGTTCGCGCGGGCGATCTTGAATGTGTTCAAGCGCTATTGGCAGCGCGCGCCGATATGGCTGCCAAAAACCAGGAAGGGAAAACGGCGTTGGCTCTGGCTCGAGAATACGACAGTTCTGAGATTGGGGAGTTGTTGAAGTCTCGAGGAGCGCCGGAGTGAGGCCCGCCAAGTGTCGGAGGCCTGGCTTGGCCCGGTTGATGTTGTCTTCGAGTGTCCTCACCAGCAGTCGGGCTTCCGACACTCTCCTCAGTGGCACGCGCATCTGGCGCGTAATTTCACGGACGAGCCGCCCGTGCCACTTCTTCTTCAAAGCCGTACCGGCAACCTCGTTCGGGTTGAGTTGGCCGGATGTGTTAAGCTCTGGCGCTCGTTTCAACCCAATTCATAGCTAGTTCAGGAGAGAAATCATGGCTGACGATAACACTTGTAAGAACCCGCCGTGTTCGTGTCCGCCGTCTGAGGACGGCAAGTATTGCAGTGCGTCTTGTGAAGGCACCGGCGACACAATCGAACTCGATTGCGATTGCGGTCACGACGCTTGCGGCGGAAATTTCTAGATTCTTTCTCCCTCTCTTGGGAGAGGGCCGGGGTGAGGGAGCGGAGCTTTAGCGGGCCCGCCGATCCAATCCAGCGAGGCTTCGCCTCCGCATGACGGCACTCAAGGGAGTCGAGACTCCCGAATTTCAGTGATTTCTTCTACCTACGACAATCCGCGAGGCGAAGCCTCGCATTGGTAAGTGGGTTTATTGCCGGCGCTAGAGCTTCGCTCCCTCACCCCAGCCCTCTCCCAAGTGGGAGAGGGAGCCGTACCTGCCATCCTACCGCGGGCGTTTGGCAATCATGATCGCGAGGTGCTCGGCCATCGCCGGATCCAGCGCGCGAAGTTTCTGTTGCTGCTCCTGCGCCTTTTTCGTATCTCCAAGCATCAGGTAGCTAAGCGAAAAGTTGAAGTAGAACGAAGGGTCTTTCGGCGCCAGGCCGATCGCCTTTTCGTGAAACGGAACTGCTTCGCGTGGGCGTCCGGATTTTGAAAGCGACACGGCGAGACTGTCGTAGCCCAACGCGAAGTCGGGAAAATCTCGAATCAGAATCCGGTAAATGAATTCCGCATACTTGAACTGCCGCAGGCGATCATAGGTCACGCCTACGTTGTAGCGCGCCTTCAAGTACTTCTGATCGAGCGCGACCGCTTTCTGAAAAGCTTCGAGGGCCGGCCGGTACTGTTTAAGCTCTCCCAGAGCTTCGCCCAAATTGTTAAAGGCTTCCGCGGAGGCAGGGTCAAGCGCGATTGATTTTCGGTAGGCTGTCGCGGCTTCCTGAAACCGGCCCGTCATCATCAGGACGTTTCCGCCGGCGAGATGAGCCGCCGCCGCCAGGCGCGGTGAACTTGCGGCGACAACCGTAATCGTCTGATACGCTTTGATGGCGTCGTCAAAGCGGCCTTGCTGTTGCGCCACCTGCGCGACCCGGGTCAGCCGTTGAGCTTCTCTCACGGGATCCGCGGTTGATTGGGCGAGACTGGAACCGGCACTCAAAGCGAGCAATCCGGCGACGACAAAAGATTTTTGCAGGAACTTCATATGAATTTGAGCGGATTGTGACCGCGAAAAAACTCTCTCTTAATCAGAAAAGGGATAATTTGCGGAAAAATCTGGGAATGTTTTCCCGATTGGTAGTGTTAGTATACCGGTAATCTTTCAGTTCAAAACCAGCCGGGTCAACAAGGAGGCGCCCCGAATGACCAGAATTTTTCTCTTGCTCCTGATCGCCGCGATTTGCGCACCGTGCGCTTTCGCGCAGGATAAAGACTACTCGTTCTATGAGTTCTACATCGGTTATGCGCATCAGCGCTCAAACAACAACGCCAACCACTTCGACCGGGGCGGCCGCGCAAGTTTCAATGGCGCCGCGGTGAACTTCGCGAACGAGCGGGTCGGCTACAACGGGTTCACCGCTGAGTTCAATCAGAACGTGCACCGCAACGTGGGCATCGTAACCAGCTTTACGGCGGGTTTCGACGACACGGGTTATGTCGATCTGAACAGTGGCCGGGTCTTCAACGCGAGCGTGCAGCGTTACGATGTGATGATCGGTCCGCGCTTCAACGCGCGAAACCGCGTCGCCACGCCTTTTGCGCACGCCTTGTTCGGCATCACGCACATCCGCGGAAACTTCGACGATCGTCTGTCACCGCACAAGAAGGCTGATACGGCATTCGCGATGGCGTTCGGCGGCGGCGTGGACATTCACGCCGGCGAGCACATCGATATCCGGCCGATCATGGTTGATTGGGTGCCGACGTTCTTTAACGGCAAGCGGCAGGACAACTTCCGCGTGGGCGCGGGCGTTAAGATTAAGTAAGCTCGTTTAGTAACCCACGAAAAGGCACAAGAAGCACAAAAAACCAGGAATTAATTTTGTGCGTCCTGTGCCTTTTTGTGGCTATTGCTTTTGAGTTCGAGAAATTTTGCCGCCAGTTTCGGTCCGACGCCTTCGTCTTCATGTTTGAAAAAGACGAAGGCGTCTTTCCATTTCTGATCCTGCACACGCTTCATCCAATCCGGCAATTCCTGATCTGAATAAGAAGTTTTGCGCAGACGCAGATAGCCCCAGTCCGCCGTGCTGGTGATTGAAGTGAGCGGCTTCTCGTCTGTGTCCGAAACGACGAGCGCAAAATTCTTCTGTCGGAGCAGGTCGAGTGTTTCGTTGTCGAGCCAGGATTCGTTGCGAAACTCGAACGCGGCGCGCGTCTGTTCCGGCAGGCAGTCGAGAAACTCGCGCAACCGTTCCATGTCCTTTTTCGAATTCGGCGGCAGCTGAAACAGCACGACGCCTAATCTTTCACGCAGCAGCGATGCGGTCTCGATCAGGTACTTCGTTTCTTCGGAGCAGTTTTTCAGCCGCTTGATGTGCGTGATGCGCTGCGTGGCTTTGATCGAGAAGCGAAAAGTCTCGGGAACCTGATCTCTCCAATTCTCAACCATGCTCGGCTGCGGCAGCCGATAGAAAGTGTTGTTGATCTCAACGGCGGGCAGACGCCGCGAGTAGTACGCGAGCATCTCCTTCGCCGGCAAATCCTCGGGATAGAAGTTGCCCTTCCACTCTTTGTAGCTGTAGCCGCTGGTGCCGACGTAAAGATTCATGTCACGCGCCCGCGTCACTTGTAAATGACGTTGTAGAGCTCCTGCGCCTGCTGCGAAGCGAACTGCTTCAAGATGTGATATTGCCGAATCGCTGCTTCTTTGTTCCCCAAACTCAAGTATTCAAGCCCGACCTTCAGCTGGGCGTCGGCATTGCGCGGTTCCAACTCGACCAAACGCATGAACGCGTTCAGCGACTCATGATGCTTGCCCAAAACCGAATAGGCAACCCCGATATCATAAAGTGCGAGCGTAAAAGTGGGCTTCATTTCCAAGGCCGTTTTCAACGCGGCGATCGCCTCTTCGTGTTTTCCGAGTACGTCATAAGATCGGGCGAGACTAAAGTAGAGGACATGGTGCGGTTTGATCGAGATGGCCTTCTTGTATTGCTCAATTGCGTCGGCGTAGCGGCCGGCTTCGGAATAATTAATTGCGAGTAGGTTGTATGGCTGGAAGTCATCGGGTTTTAGTTCCACCAGCTTCTTGTAATACTTTTCAGCTTCATCGAATTTGCCCAGTACGTAATAAGCGTGGGCGAGTTGCCCGATGGCGGCTGGATCGTTTGGTCGTGCTTCAGCCAGACGCTCCAATCCGCTGAGCTTAGGTTCCAGTTCAATTCTCGCCCGCGTAATCCCCAGGCGGTTTTGCGCCATTTGGTGATCCGGTTTGAGGCGCAACGCTTCTTCGAGCGACTCCACTGCCTTCTGAAATTGCCCGACGATCATATATTCATTTCCGAGCTGGAAGTGTCCCTCAGGATCGGCCTGCCTGAGGCGTACATAGATCTTGAGCGCTTCGATCGCTTCCTGGCGACGGCGCAAAGGATGCAACACGGCGGACTTTTTCATATAAGCGTCGGCCATGTCCGGGCGCTGGCGAATCACTTCCTCAAATGCCGCGAGCGCTTTCTCCCATTGGCCGGTCCGCGCATACGACATTCCGACCGCGAAATGAGCCGCGTCGATCGCCGAATTTAGGGCGATTGCTTCCTCTAACGAGTTAATTGCTTTCGCGTGATCGCCCTGGTTGGCATACAACATTCCCAGAAAGTACTTGGTGATAGGCTCGTCTGCGTCGAGCGTATCGCTTTTCTGAAAGGCTTCAATTGCTTCCGAATTCCGCGCGGCTCGGTAATAAGCCAGTCCAAGGTTGAAATAGGCTTCCGCCGAGTCTGGCTTGACTAGCACGACCTGGGTCAGGACTTGAACGGTCGCCACATCGTTATCAGCCAGGCCGTGCGCGCCCGCAATCAGGTTCAGCAGAGCGACATTGTTGGGCGCGCGCTTTAGCGCCTGATTGAAAATATCGATCGCGGAATCATATTGCCCGAGCCTCGTGCGCGCGACGCCGATATTGACCTCCGCCGCAATCCAATTCGGCTTTAGCTTCAGCGCCTTTTCAAGACTCTCAAGTGCTTCCTGATTTTGCTTGATCAGCAGATAGGCAATTCCTAAATTCAGATGCAACTCGGGTGTGTCAGGGCTCAAAGCAGCCGCCGCTCGGAATTCAGCCGCCGCTTTTTCGTACCGCTCGAGCATTCCATAACAGATGCCAAGGTTGTTACGCGCCGGAACATTTTCAGGGCTGAACCTGATAACCGTCTCGTAAGCCGCTGCGGCTTCGGCAAACTTCCTTTGCGAAAAATTTTGAGAAGCGCGAATTAACGCTTCAGAAAGTTCAGAATTTCTTTGTTGCCCCGAGGTCGTCTGGAGCATGAACGAACAAACGATCAACAGAAGCGCGCCGACTAAAGTTCGCCTCGGAAGTGCCAAAAATATCTGCCCGATTCTGCCGCTCATTTTTGCGCCTTTAGACTATCCCCCGATCAACCGCGCAATCAGATATGCCGCTCCGGCCGCAGCGCTTCCGATCAGCGCCGTCTGTAGAGCGCTGCGCATTGGCCGGGTGCCGGTGTAGCGGCCCTTGATGAAGCCGAACACGAACAGCGCGATCAGCGTCAGCGTCACGGAAAATAACAGCGCCGTGGTTACAGTCATGTTTTTGAAAGCTGACGCGACGACGTAAGGAGAGAGTGGAATCAAGCCTCCGACCGCATACGCACCGCCGATCGTCAGGGCGCTGGCGAGCGCGCGTTTCGGATCGGGCTTCTCCAGGCCCAACTCAAAACGCATCATGAAATCGACCCACTTTCTCGGGTTTTTCGAGAGCGCTTCGACGATCGGCGCGCTGTCTTTGTCACTCAAGCCATAGGATTTGAATACCTGCGCGACTTCGCGCATCTCTTCGTCGGGAATCTCTACCACTTCGCGTTTCTCGCGCTCGCGTTCTTTTGCGTAATGCTCGGCGTCGCTCTTCGCCGCGAGATATCCGCCCAGACCCATCGCGATCGAACCGGCGGCAATCTCAGCAAAGCCGGCCGTCACAATGATCGCAGCCGAGTCAATTGCGCCGGTCAAGCCTGCGGCCAGCGCGAAGGGTACGGTTAAGCCATCGGCCATTCCGATCACCGTGTCGCGAACAGCTTGCCCGGCCGTGAAGTGTTTTTCCGTGTGTGGCGTCTGTGGCATTGCGGATCGTTGCGCTTAACGCACCATCAAAAACTCATTTTCCATTTGTCATTTGAGATTTTTCATCTGCTCATCGGCAAACCCTCATGTTGTCTAAGACAATACTCTCGGCTTAAGGCCAAAGAAATAAATGACAAATGAAAGATGTCAAACGACAAATGGAAAATGCTCTTAGAATTTTCCCACGAGTATCAAAACACCGATGATTACAAATGCTGCGCCCGCCACGCGCTTAATCCAATCGAGCGGCAGGTAATGACCGAGCGCCGTGCCGACCAGAATGCCCACAGCGGACACTGCTGCCAGCGCCAGCGAGGCGCCGAGGAAAACTTCCCACGGCCGTTTCTTGTCAGCCGCCATGGTCATCGCGGCCAGTTGCGTTTTGTCTCCCATCTCTGCCAGGAAAATGATGCCGAAGGTTGTAAGCAGCACGCGCCAGTCCATGTGAACTCCTTCCAAACTCGTCGTGGGCGGTCAAACATTGATCGCGGCAAATCATGTAAGGCACAATCGCATCTGTCAATCACTCGCGCCACCATGTCTTCCTTTGCGTTTCTTTGCGTCTTGGCGCCTTCGCGTGAACACATCACTTTCGCAAGAGGTATCTCACGCCAAGACGCAAAGCTCGCAAAGTATCGCAAAGTAAATTAGACATTGCCGGGCCATGGTCGAAGCAGCCAAAGAATTTCGCGGGACTGAACGCTTCAGTCTGCGCCGCAAACTCGGGGCGGGCGGGATGGGCGTCGTGTACGAAGCCATCGATCGGCTGACAAATAAGCCAGTGGCGCTGAAGACTCTGAACCGCGCCGAGCCGGAGCACATCTATCGCCTCAAGCGCGAGTTTCGCGAACTCGCCGACGTTTCACATCCGAACCTGGCTGCGCTTTACGAGTTGATGTCGTCAGGGCGTCACTGGTTTTTCACGATGGAACTCGTCCAGGGCGTCCAGTTCATTGAGCACGTCAGACGTCAGGGCGAAGTCGAAACAAGCGAACGATCCGCAACCCTTCGACAGCCTGGCGAGCAGGCGACCTTGGAAGCCAACACCATCGAGTTCGATAACTCTGATCTTTTGTTTCAATCGGGCGAAAGGCCGGTCAGCTCTGAATGGCAGACGCTTTCGATGCCGATACCCGAATTTGATGAGCTGCGTTTGCGTTCAGCGTTGCGGCAACTTGCCGAGGGCGTTCAACACCTGCACGAGGTCGGAAAACTGCATCGCGACATTAAACCGTCGAATGTGCTGGTCACCGGCGAAGGGCGCGTCGTTATTTTAGACTTTGGCCTGGTCGAAGGCGTTGAACCGGCATCGCGTGACACACTGCTCGTCGGGACGCCGGATTACATGTCGCCTGAGCAGGGCGCGCAACTTCCAATCTCAAAAGCGAGCGACTGGTATAGCGTGGGCGTGATGCTCTACGAAGCTCTCACCGGCCGTCTTCCTTTCACCGGAAAATTTTTTGAAGTCGTAATTCGCAAGCAAACGCGCCGGCCGGTTCAGCCGATCGAGATCAATCCGCGGGTTCCAAACGATCTCAATGAACTCTGCATGAACCTGCTGCGCCGGCGGCCCGAGAATCGTCTCAAAGGCCGCGCGGTGCTGCGCTTCTTAAAAGCGAGCAGACCTTCCTTTGCAGTATCTGCGGCGGAAACTGCGTTTGTCGGACGCGCGCGGCAGCTTGCTGAACTGGAAGATGCCTTTCAAACCACGCGCCGTGGCCAGTCTGTCTCTGTTTACGTGCGTGGCCGTTCCGGAATGGGCAAGAGCACGCTGGTGCAGGCGTTCCTGGAACAGGCGAAAGAGGATTTTGCTAACGCGCTGATTCTTCAGGGCCGCTGTTACGAGCGCGAATCAGTTCCGTACAAGGCGTTCGACGGCGTTGTCGATAGTCTGAGCAAATGCCTGGCGTCATTGCCGCGCGAAAGTGCTGAGGCTTTGGTGCCACGTCACGCACGCGCGCTGGCGCGAATTTTTCCGGTTCTGCTTCAAGTGGATGCAATCTTTGACGAGCGCGCGGCGGCTGAAACTGGCGATCTGTTCACTTTGCGGCGCCACGCGTTTGGCGCGCTGCGGCAGATGTTGACCGCGCTCGCGCGCCGGCAGCCGCTGATTATCTGGACCGATGATTTGCAGTGGGCCGACGACGATAGCATTCGACTTTTGGAAGACCTGCTGCGACCACCCGACGCGCCACCGCTGTTACTGATTGCGAGTTTTCGGGCTGAAGATTTCGAGACAAAAACTTTCCTTAGGCAGTTAGTTCAAAACGCCGGCACGGAAACCTGTCGCGAAGTAGTTCTCGATCGTCTGTCCAATAAAGAAGCTTCCGAACTCGCAGCGTCATTGCTCGCCGCCGCGAGAGTCGAGGGTGGCCTCTTCGTAAAATCCGTCGTCGCTGAAGCCGCGGGTAATCCGTTTCTGGTCGAACAACTCTGTCACTACGTTTCGATCGCTGAACATGCCGGCGAGACCGGGGTCAGCCTGGCGACCATGCTCGAAGAGCGCATTCGGCAACTGCCTGACGGATCGCGCGAGCTGCTCAATGTGCTCGCGGTTGCGGCGCGGCCGGTGAACCAGGATGTCGCCTTCGCGGCGTGCGGCGCAGCGCATCACGATTTAGAGATTTTGAATGCGGTGCGCTCGGCGGAACTGGTCCGCACCGGCGGCACGGCGTACGGAATCGAGCTTCATCATGATCGCATCGGCGAGACGCTGCGGACACTCCTGCCCGACGCCGAGCGAAAACAAATTCACCGGCGGTTGGCGCAAACGATCGAAGCGCGCAGCTTTGACGATCCGGAAGCGCTGTATCACGACTATCTCGGCGCCGGCGAACTTGGGCGGGCGGCCTTTCATGCTGAAGCCGCGGCGCAAAAAGCGGCGCGCACCCTGGCATTCGACCGGGCCGCGCTCTATTTTCGGCGGGCGATTGATTTGGCGCCCGCGGGAGCTGACGTTGTCGAATTGAAGATCGCTTTGGGAGACGCTCTGGCCAACGCGGGACGTCCGGCCGAAGCCGCTGCTGAGTTTCTGGAAGCCGCGAAGTCAACCGCGCCCAGACGCGCGCTTGAGTTGCAACAACGCGCCGGCGCGCAGTTGCTGATGGGCGGACACGTCGAGGAAGGACTCGCTGTTTTCGAGAAGGTCCTGCGGGCCGCGGGATTCAAAATGCCGAAAGGCCCCAGGCGCGCGTTGTTGTCGATGCTGGTGCGGCGCGCGTGGATCTCGATGCGCGGACTGGATTTCACTGAGCGTGACGCGGCGGCCATTTCGGAAGCCGATCTGCACCGCATCGACATCTGCTGGTCGGTCGCGGCCGGCCTGGGTGTCGTCGATTTGATCCGCGGTGCAGAGTTTCAGAGCCGGCACGTGCTGTTAGCGCTGCGCGCCGGAGAAGTCTATCGCGTCGCGCGGGCGATGGCATTCGAGACCGTGCAGACGGCAACACGCGGCGGGCCGGGCATTGCGCGTGCGCGGCAGCTCGCCGATCAAACTGAAGCGCTGGCGCGGCGCTCAGGACATCCACACGCCATCGGGTTGGCGATCTGGGCGCGCGGACTCAGCGCCTACTTGATTGGCCATTGGAAAGAAGCGGCCGAGCTGTGCGAGCGCGCCGCGGAGGTGCTGCGCGATCAATGCACCGGCGCGGCCTGGGAGCTGACCGTCGCCCACCGTTTCATGCTGACGTCGCTCATGTTTCTTGGCGAGCTGACTGAGGTGGGGCGGCGCGTGCCGCAGTTGCTTTCGGTCGCGCTCGAGCAGGGAAACATTTTTGCCGCTACTGACCTGCGCACGCGGCTCAATCCGATCTGGCTCGCGATCGACGATCCCGACCGCGCGCGTGACGAAGTCATTTCCGCCCTGACCCAATGGCCGCGCGAAGGTTTTCACCTGCAACACTACACGTCGCTGGTCGCCCTGGCGCAGATTGAACTTTACACCGGCGATTTTGAAGTTGCGTGGAAACACCTGGATCAACAGGTCAAGCCCCTGGAAAGATCTCTGCTGCTGCGAACGCAAGGATTGCGCATCGACATGCTGCATCTGCGCGCGCGGCTGGCGCTGGCAAGTGCGTTTGGTCGAGATCGCAACGAGCGTTTGCGAATCGCCGCGAACTGCGCCGACCGCATCGCGCGAGAGGACATGGCGTGGTCGAATCCGCTGGCGAACTTCACCTACGGGGCACTGGCAAAGCAGAGCGGCGACACTTCACGCGCCGAAGCGCTGACGAAGCAGGCGGCCGAAGGCTTTGCAGCGGCCGATATGGCGTTGTATGCGGCCGCGGCGCGCCGGCGGCTGGGCGAACTGCGCGGTGGCGATGAAGGACGGAACCTGATCGCGCAATCCGAAGAATGGATGAATAGACAACAAATCAAGAATCCGGTCGCGGTGACGAATCTCATGGCGCCGGGATTCTGAGATTGATCCCAGGTAGCAGCGAGAACGTGTTGAGTTTAACGTGGCGATAAGCCGGCCAGAGGGTGGTGCCCTCAATTTACCTTTGCGTTCCTTTGCGACTTGGCGTCTTTGCGTGAACCTGCATTTTTTGCAAACAGCAACTCACGCAAAGGCGCTCAGCCCGCTAAGAAACTCGCAAAGAAAACGCAAATTACCAGCTCATAATCTGCCGACGGTAAAGTCCGGCAATAAGAAGGACTATGAAAACCACGGTTGCGATTAGGAGTATGTTCATCGGCGGCTTGAATCAAGTGGCGGGGGAATCAATCGTCAGTCCCTCGAGATTATACGCTTTGGCTCAACGTGTCCCGCAAGAGAATTCATCATAGTCTCTGCACGCTGACGTTTTGCTTTCCTTTGCGTCGTGGCGCCTTTGCGTGAACCCTTCTCACGCCAGGTCGCAAAGCCGCAAAGATTCGCAAAAAAAAGCAAAGTCTGACACTTCATGGCGGATGAGTTATGATCCGGCGCGCCCGAACTGGATTTCGACGCGCACATGCAGCAATCACTTCTAGCATCACTGTTTGAAGAAACCGAACGCCTCCCGTTGAGCGTGTCGGATCTGACTGCGTCAATTCGCGGCACACTCGAAAAGGGCTTCGCTTCAGTGTGGGTCGAAGGCGAGATCTCGAACTTCCGTCCACACACTTCAGGTCACTGGTACTTCACTCTGAAAGATGAGTTCGCGCAGTTGCGCGCGGCCTGTTACCGCAGCAGCAATCAACGAATTCGGTTTCGTCCGGAAGATGGGTTGCAGGTTCGCGCGCGCGGCCGCATCAGCGTCTACGAACAAAAAGGCGAATACCAATTAATCGTCGAGACGCTCGAGCCCGTGGGCGCCGGCGCCCTGCAGTTGGCCTTTGAGCAGACGAAGAAGCGTCTGCAGGCAGAAGGTTTGTTCGCTGCCGAATTAAAACGCGCGATTCCATTTTTTCCGCGACGTGTCGGCGTCGTGACGTCATCCAGTGGAGCAGCGGTGCGTGACATCATCAACGTTATCTCGCGCCGGACGCGCACGGTGCATCTGTTGTTCGCGCCCGCACGTGTCCAGGGCGAAGGCGCGGCCCACGAGATCGTGCGCGCCATCAAATTTCTGAACGATCACCACGCGCGGGCCATGCGTGAAGGGCGTACCGATGGCGGGATCGACGTAATATTAGTAGGGCGGGGTGGTGGTTCCGTTGAAGACCTTTGGGCTTTCAATGAAGAAGCCGTGGCCCGCGCAATTCGCGCTTCGGCGATTCCGGTGATCTCGGCGGTGGGCCACGAAACGGACTTCACGATCGCCGATTTCGTCGCGGACTTGCGCGCGCCGACGCCTTCGGCCGCCGCCGAATTGGTTGCGGCGCACGAAGAACAACTTTGCACGACGCTCGATCAATTGGTCAGCGGTTTGCGACGTTTGGTCAACCATCGCATCGCGGCTGAGCGTGCGCGGGTGCAGGAGCTAACGTTCGCGCGCGGTTTCGACGAAGTCCGGGCCAGGCTGCGCGACGCCATGAAGAGCGTATCGACGAGAGAAGATCGTTTGCACGATACAATTGGACGTCTTTACCAAACCGCGGTTCGCCGGCTCGACGCTGCGGCGCGATTGTTGTCGCCCGCGGAACTGCGCAGCCGCACAATCAAGCAACGGGCGCGCTTTGAGACGCTGAATCAAGCGCGCCTTGCGGCGATCATGTCGAAGATTGAAAGCGCGCGCCGCCAATTCGGCGTGGCCGCGGCCGAGCTCGATGCGATGTCACCGCTGCGAACTCTTGAACGCGGTTACGCGATCGCCCAGGATGCGCGCGGCGCGATCGTGCGCGAGGCATCCGCCGTTTCCCCCGGCGACGAGCTACGCGTCCGGCTTTGGAAGGGCGCCGTGGGTTGCCGGGTTGAGGGTGTCAGTACCCCGAGCGATAGCGAGGGGATCAAAACACAACGTTGAATTGATGATCCGGTCGCTACCGCTCGCGGTACTGACATGATCGTCGCCGCACACACAATGAAAAGTAAACGCAATCGCATCGTCATCGATCTTAATCAGCCGCCACCGCCGGGTTGGCGACCGCGCGCCAGGAAATCCGGACGGCTGGGTCGAATTCTGGGAATTATCGGCGTCGTTCTTTTCCTTCTGCTCATTGGCGTGGGGGTGGGCGCATTTTTCTGGTGGCAGCATTTTAAGTCGAAGCCGGCTTACACGCTGGCGCTGCTCGTAGATGCGTCACAACGTGATGACCGCGCGGAATTGGATCGCATTCTCGATCTAGACAAGATCTCCGAAAGTTTTATTGCGGACGTGCGGGCGAAGGTCACCGGGA
>DASUTF010000378.1:0-13148 GCA_036374695.1 Pyrinomonadaceae bacterium | reverse complement strand
CATCAAAGACGCCTCGCCTGACACGGTAATCGTGATGATTAGCGGCATGCAGACGATGGAGAGCGCGATCAACGCGCTGCGTCTGGGCGCGTACGATTACCTGATGAAGCCGTTCGATCTGCGGCAGGTTGAAGCCGCCATCCAGCGCGCCTATGAGCATCATGAACTCATCGTCGCCAAGCAGCGTTACGAGAATCTCCTCGAAGATTTAGTCGTACAACGAACTGCGGAATTGGATGACGCCCTGTCGTCAGTGGAAAACGCGTACCGCTCAACTTTGCAGGCCCTGACCGCCGCGCTGGAAACTCGCGACGCGGAAACGCATGGCCATTCGGAACGCGTAGTCACTTTCAGTCTGCGTCTCGGCCGTGAATATGGTCTGAGCGTGGCTGAGTTGAAAGCGCTCGAGTTCGGCTCGCTGCTCCACGACATTGGAAAGATTGGCGTGCCCGATGCAATCCTGCGCAAGCCGGCGAAACTCACTGATGAAGAGTGGGTGCGCATGCGCGAGCATCCGACGCACGGCCAGCAGATTTTGCGTGGCATCAAATTTCTTGAAGGGGCCGCGCGCGTGGTTGCGCAGCACCACGAGAAGTGGGATGGCTCAGGTTATCCGCTGGGATTAAAAGGTGAAGACATAGACATCTGCGCGCGCATCTTTGCCGTCGCCGACGCGTTCGACGCGATAACCAGCGACCGGGTGTATCGGAAAGGAAGACCTTACGAATCCGCGGTCGCGGAGTTGGACGAGTGGGCTGATCGCCAATTCGATCCAAAGGTAGTCGCTGCCTTTCATCGCGTACCGCCGGAAGATTGGGAAGAACTGCGCCGCCGCTCGCTCATGCGAGAACCGAACGACGCTGAATGGCAGCCGGTCGGCACCTCCATCGAATCGCATCTTACCGCCTAACGATCCTCTAATCGTCAAAAGAAAAACTAGTCGAATTCTCGCCGGGGCTTCGGCTGTCGAGACCCGACACGTCCGGCTACAATTTTTGCGCGTGAATAGTTCTCGCCTTTGATTGGTTCACCGGCGAGGCGACGAAGCATCGCAATCTGCCCAACGTGTGTCAGAGCGTCGGCAATTGGCCCTTGGAACAGTCTCTCGCAGGTTCCGCCCAGCTTCTGTTTGCCGGCGATCTGTTTATCGAAGCGTTTGAGCGCCGCGTGAAACCGGTTTACTTCCTGTTGCCAGGGCTTCGGCTTCGAGTTATGCCAGGCCTCTTTTCCCTTAGCAATCGACAAAGCCCAATCCAACAAATCGCCGACGTGGGCAAGAATCTCCGCCGGTGTACGCGTCGTTTTGGACGCTTTGAAAGCGGCGAACGAATTTGGGGCACCGCGCACTGCTTTCGCTCCGCGATAAGCGAGCGTCGCCAGGGTATGTCGCAACATCTCTCGTTTTGGATCTGACTTGTTCATAGACTGGGCCTAATACGCATCCTCCCCGCGCCACATCACGGGCAGCGTCTGAAGAATAATCTTCACATCCAGCAGCAGCGACCAGTTTTCGATGTAGTAAAGATCCATTCGCACCATCTCGTCGAAGGGCAGACGGTTGCGTCCCGAGACCTGCCAGAGGCCCGTGATCCCGGGTTTCATGTCGAGCCGCTTGCGGTGCCACAATTCGTAGCTTTCCACTTCATAAGGAATCGGCGGACGCGGACCGACGACGCTCATGTCGCCACGCAACACGTTGAAAAGCTGTGGCAGCTCGTCGAGACTGGTCTTCCGCAGAACTTGTCCTAACCGGGTAACGCGCTCGTCACCGCGAAGCTTGTAAGCAGGCCGCTCGTCGTCGCCAAGATTTGAATCGGCCTCGCCCTTGATGTACTTGCGTTGGAACTCACGATGGCGCTCGTCGTCAGAGCCCTTCTGCATCGAACGAAACTTGTAGAAGAGAAAAACGCGGCCATCCATGCCGACGCGTTCCTGTTTGTAAAACACGGATCCGCGCGAATCGAGCTTGATCAGCAGCGCTATGAGTAACCACAGCGGCGCCAGCAGCACCACCGCCGTGCTCGCGATCATCAAATCTGAAGCACGCTTTACAAAACGCGCGGCATTCGACAAAGGTGATCGGAACAGCGTCACCATGGGGAGCGAGCCCACTTGATCGATTTCCGTTTTGCTGGGCAGGCAATTCAAGAGCGTGGGCGCGATGCGAAACTCGACGCCGCGACGGCGGCCGGTTTTGATCATGACGTCGAAGAGATCTTCGCCGGGCACGTTCGGATCGGAAATGATTACTTCGTTCGCGTGTGAGTCGCGAATCACCTGAGGCAAGGACTTCAGATCCCCGATGATCGGCACACCTTCAAACGTGGCGCCGGCCGAGGCAACGTGTCCATTCTCGACGATTCCGATGACGCGGTAGCCGAGCTCCGGGCGCGCGCGCATCTCGCGAATGCACAACGCGGCCTCGGGTCCACGGCCCACAATCAGCGTGGGAATCAGATTCACGCCGCGACGGCGAATCGCGATTTGAGCAGCGCGCACCACCACGCGGAGCAAGCCAATGCTCGCGAGCGCCAAGAGAAAATCGAGCGCAAAGATCGCGCGCGAATACGAGAACGTGCGATACGCCACTCCGCCGCGATACATGAACGCTGCGGCCACGATCAGCAGCGAGCCGATGGCTGTAGCTTTGAAGACGCGCGCAGCATCATCAACAAACGAGAATTCGCCGCGCACGCGATACAAATCGTAATAACGCAGCAACAGCAGGCGAATGGGAATCACCAGCGGCAAAAGGACTGCGTACGGCGCGAATTGGCTTGACCAGGCGAGCGGGCCTTCAGCCGCGCGAAAAAGAATTGGTTCGTTGTGACGAATGTAAAAGGCTACGGCAAACGAAAGCGTGATGAGGATGATGTCGCTGACGACCAAGAGCGTCTTCACCAGCGGCACCACCCAGCGCGGCGCGCGCGCCGGAGCGCGAACGGCTTGCGCGGTTGTTCCAATTTTGGCGAGTTCAGGCTTCATTGAGGATGAGCTTGGCGACCTCAGCACGCGTTGGTTTGGTGGCTCGCGGCGCGGTGCCCGTTTTCTGCTGCACGACCAGTGAATCGATGTCCTCGCGTGAAGCGATCTTTTTCAAACGTCCTTCCGCAACCAATTGCTCGTCAATCGCGGCCCACTTGCCGGCGTAAATACTTGCGGCGGGGACGCCCAACGCAGCCGCTTCGCGGTTCATCGTGCCACCGGCGCTGACAACCAGATCGGCGGCGGCCACAAGGTTAGCACCGTCCAGGGCTTCGCGGGGCATGATTATGTTCGGGAGGTTTCGAACTTCACACTCAGCGCGTTGCGCATCCGTTCTCGGTAAGAGAACCGTTTTGACAGCCGGCTGAGAACTCAAGTGCGCCAGCAGATCCGCAAACAGCTCGTTTTCGAATCGATGATATAGAGCTTCGTGGGCCGGTGGGCGCGCAACGACGAGCACGGTTTCGCCGGCGACCCCCAGTTCCCGCAGCACTTCCGTGAACCCTGGGTCAGGAGTGAACTCGGCCAGATAGACATCTTCCTTCAGCCCGTCGTAACGCGCGACCTTGCGCAGCGAAGCGCCGTACTTTTTCAGCTCCGCGGATGGAAATGCGCGCGGCACGATCACTTTCGATGCCAGCCGAAAGGCGAGGTGATTCGCCGGTTGATGCTCGTAATCCATCAGGGTCACGCTTCGTATTCCCAAAGCCGCCGCCGCCGAGATCTGTGCGTAAGAATTATGACTGACGGCGAGATTGAATCCACGATCACGAGCCCACTTGCGAAGCGCCGCCGCGCGCCCGATTAGGTTCCCCGCCTTGCCGGTCAATTTCCCGCCGCCATGGCCGCCAATCACATGCGGCAGCATCCCGGCTTTGGTCGCCAGCTCGACCGTCTGCGCAAAGTCTCGCGCGCTGAGTTCGACTTGATGACCGCGCGCGACAAACTCCGGAATCAACGCGCGAAAAAAAGGCACGTGCGGAGAGTTGGCGAGATCGATCCAAATGCGCATCACGCAAAGGCAAAAGTAAAAAGGAAAAAGGCAAAAAGATCGGTTACAAAACTTGATTCCGTTTTGCCGACACAACAATCGATCCGAGAATTCGCTTGATTTCCTCAGCTTCGTCGCGTAGTTCGGCAAGCCTTTTCTCAGGCATTAGTTTCGCCGCAATAAGCAGCCTTAACCAATAGTGAGTCTCGCGAGCCTCTTTTAACGCGATTGAATTCTTGCTGATGAAGTCTGGCTTGCTCTGAGCGCCTTGCGCCTCCTCAGTGTTTGCACCAACTGGTGTTCCCGCCTTAAAAAGCTGCCGACTAATGTCTCTGCAAATCCCTGGTTTTCTATTAAGCTCGTTGCAAAGCTTAATAATACGCAACGCGAAGTCGAACGTTCGCTCTCGAATGTCTTTTGGAGTGTTGGTCATGGGAAGTTCTCCTTATTTTTTTCCTTTTCCTTTTACCTTTTTCCTTCGATTAGCCGCGCCAGCGCGTAGGCCATCCACGCTTGCGACCAGCGCATGTAAGGAATGCGGGTCGTGTGAAATCGATGACGCTGATAGTAGAAGTATCCATCCGGGCTGCGCATGTTCTCGATCGCCCAACTGGCGATCCGCTCTGCCAATTCCAACGTGCCGGGAAAGCGGCCGCGCAGCTCGACCAGCGTCACGATGGCCGCGGCGGTTGAATGTACATCCGCCGGATAAAGCCGGTTCGGGTAATACTTGGGCCAACCGTTGCTGAGAAAAAATCGTTCCTTCCAGAATTCATAGCCCCGTACCAAAGCCGGCTCGATTTCATCGCGCGCTTCGCATGCGGTCATGATCCGCGAGAGACTCGCCAGCACATAGGCCGTGTGAAAGCTGTCGCTCCACGCTTGATGCCCATCAGCACCGTATGCCCACGAACCATCGTTGAGCTGGCGGCGAACAACGTAGCGCGTCGCGCGCATCGCCCCTTCGCAAAGGCTCTGTTCGCGCAGCATTCCACCGGCAGTCGCGAGAACTTCCGCGGCCATCAGACTGGCGTTGAAAACACGCGTCTGGTCGAGCGGCGAATAGCTAAAACAAACTTCCTCGCTGGTCTCGTCCGAACGGTTCAGATCGTTGAGAATGAAATCGCAGATGGTGCGCGCAAACGGCAGGTACTCATCGCGGTCAATCACTTCGGCCGCTTCACACAGTGCGCGCGCGGCGAACGCCGTGGGGATGATCGTCGGCGTACCTTTAGGCGCAAAGAACGAACGCGATTGCCAATCAAAGTTGTAGCCCCAGCACGCGCCACGGAAGCCCTTCAGGCCCATGCCGATTAGATCGTCAAGCAACTCGCGGGCGGTGATTTCAGCTTCTTTTGTTTGCAGCCTTCGATAATCCGCAAGCGCCGCCAACGCAAACAGCGCAATTCCCTTCGCGTTCCGCTCTGCGCGTACGCCGGCAATTTTACAAAGGTTGAATGGTGCGCGTTTAAGAAACTGCGTCCACGCCAGACGCGCGGCGCGTGAATGCCGAAGTGGCGTCGCTTGAAATAACGAGCTGTTCAGACCGTCGTAGGGATCGTGACCCGCGAAATCTTGCGCGCGACACCAGTTCCAAAGCTGGTCATGTGCGGTGATGAGATGGGACGGCATTTGGAGTGGGCGGGCGTGACGTCACTTTCTAATGCGTCAGGGCATCGAGTTATACAAAAATGCGGGGTCAAGCGCCCCACTCCAAAATTATCCCGAAGCCGTAGAGCCTCGATATCTCAGATCTAGAATGCTTCGTTGTCTCTGACGTTTGGTGGCTTCACCAGCTTCCACGTCAACACGCAATTATCCCGTGACTCAAGACTCTCTACCCTGAACATCACGTAGCTTACTTTACTGCTGCGCAAGATTCTCATGAGGTACATATGCCCCGGTTCGGGCACGACATGCTGCCGGTAGGGCGAAAAATCTGTTCGGCCCGCCGACGTGTCAACGGCGCATTCAGGCTGACCGAGGGGACGTGGCCGCTCCAATTTTTTTGGCTGTGGGAACGGCGGTGTTTCTTTGAAATCCTGCCATTGTTTTGCTCCCAGGTCGACGATCATGTTTCGGCAATCAAGTACGCCGAGCCAGTCGGGCAGGATCCGGCTAACCTCGCCAGGCTTAGTGGGCGTGCCAATCACCATCCCTCCGTACCTCAAATCAAAGCCGGCGCGATCTCCACCTCGCTCACCCGTGTCAAAATTGATTGATGATTTGGTTTTGTCGGGTTTCACGGGAGTAATTCTCCCGAAGGAAAACCAATAGAGCGTGACCTCTCTGAGACCGGCATCCGTTTGGCCGGCAATTGACGACCATGCGGTAAGCGTGATGACCAACGAAATAAGAATCCTGATCGTCATGTAAACCTCCTAAACGGAAGAGACCGACGTTTCGATCCTTCTCGGCGTCTCGACAAAACTCTCGCGCCACAACTCGAACGACAGAAGCGTCCAAAGCAGCTTGCGGTGATTGGCCACGCCCCGCTCATGTTCGTCCTGTAAACGCTTAACGTATTCCGGATTGAACAAACCTCCGCGGCGCAAACGTTCTGGCGACAGAAGATCACGCGCCAGCGGACGCAACTCGCCTTTCAACCATTTGGCGAACGGCACGCCGAAACCTTTCTTGCCACGACGTCCGACGAATGAAGGCACTAAACCTTTCGCGGCGCGTTTCAGAATGTACTTTGAGGTGTAGCCGTGAAGTTTGTAATGCGACGGCAGCGAGGCCGCGAATTCAGCCACGCGCGGATCGAGATACGGCGCACGCACTTCCAAACTCACCGCCATACTCGCCCGATCGACTTTCGTCAGGATGTCTTCAGCGAGATAAAGTTGCGTGTCAAGGCTTTGCATGCACTCAGTCAAATCGTTTGAGTCGCACTCAGCAAACATGCGACGCGCGTCGCGATAAATGTCGCCGTCACTCGCCGATCTCACTTCATCGGTCAGCAGCAAATTCTGATCGTGCGGCGTGAACGAGCCGAACCAGACGTGATGGCGGGCGACTTCGTCATAATGCGAGGCGGTCACGAACCGGCGCGCGCGGTAATCGAACGACAGGTTCTTCGTTTTCACCGGCAGCCGATTCACGATCCGCTCGATGAGTCCCACCCGGAGCGGCCGCGGAATCAGTTGGTACGCCCGGGCCATGCGATGACCAAAATACATCGGGTAGCCGGCGAACAGTTCGTCACCACCATCGCCGCCGAGGGCCACCGTCACATGTTTGCGCGTAAAACGCGAAAGCAGATACGTCGGCATGAGCGAAGGATCGCTCATGGGCTCGTCCATCCACGCGCCAATTTCACTGACGAGATTTGCCGCGAGGCTCGCGCTGAACCGCTCTTCGTGATGGTCCGTGCCCAGATAAGCCGCGACGCGACGCGCGTACTCCGATTCGTCGAACGAGCTTTCGGCAAATGAGATCGAAAAGGTCTTGACCGTTTCTGAAGACGCACGCACCGCCAGCGCCGTCACCATCGAAGAGTCGATGCCGCCCGAAAGCAGCACACCGAGCGGCACGTCGGACACGAGGCGCATCCGCACCGAATCCTGGAGCAAATCGCGAAGCTGCGATGCCGCTTCCGCAACGGTGGGCGCAGGTTGTTGTGTTTTGTAACTCAGGTGCCAGTAGCGACGGACTTCGACGCGACCGTCTTCCAACGTCAGATGGTGCGCGGCCGGTAGCTTGCTGATGCCTTCGTAAATCGAAAGCGGCGCCGGAACATAATCGAACGAAAGATACTGTCGCAGCGCATTGAGATTCAGATCCGGCCGCACTGAAGGGTGCGCGAGCAGCACTTTCGGTTCGGACGCGAACAGCAAAGCGCCATCGAACACGCCCCAGTAAAGCGGCTTCTCGCCAAATCGATCACGCGCCAGGAACAAGCGGCGGCGGCGATCGTCCCACAGCGCAAACGCGAACATGCCGTTAATGTGCTCGACCATGTCGCGGCCGTATTCTTCGTAAAGGTGCGGCAGGACTTCAGTATCAGACGCGCTCCGAAATGTGTGTCCGCGCGCTTCCAGATCCGCGCGCAGCTCGCGATAGTTGTAAATCTCACCGTTGAGAATTACTGCGACGCTGTGGTCCTCGCTGAAGACCGGCTGCTCGCCGGTGAGCAGATCGATAATCGCGAGCCGTCGCATGCCCAGGGCGACACCGTCGTCGACCAGATAGCCTTCTGAATCCGGCCCGCGATGAACCATGCGATCGCACATTGAGCGCAAGAGTTCTTCCGCGCCGTTAGGCGGCGGCGTGCGTGGATTGAGATTGGCCCAGCCGGCAATTCCGCACATAGATCAATTAACCACAGAGGACACGGAGGAAGAACCAATACTCATTAAACAACAAACCTCTTGATTCCGTCCTTAAGGTGCAGAGAGTGGAAATTTATCAGCAAACCAATTGGTTTCCTGGTGAGCTTCAAATAAGAAATTATTTGCGCCTGGTGAATCGGCGCCAAAGCTTCAATAGCCTTCAGCTCCACAATGACAGTGTCTTCAACGAGGAGGTCAAGTTTGTAGCCTGCCTCAAGCTTGATGCCATCATAAACAACGGGCACAGGAACTTCGGACGTAACTCGCAAGCCTCGCTTGACTAGTTCATGCCTTAAACAAGCCGTGTATGCACTCTCTAACAAACCCGGACCGAGCGCAGAGTGCACCTTCATCGCTGCATCCACGATCTCTCCGCTAATTTGGTTCCTGTCCACCGTCTATTCCTATTTGTATTCCTCTGTGTCCTCTGTGGTGAAATTTATCCTTTCCCGGACGGCGTAAATTCTCTTCGCCTGCGATTCATGGTAGGTCCGCACCAGCATCTCCGCCAGCAAGCCCATTAAGAAAAATTGAACGCCGAGGACGAGCAACACCATCGTCAAGACCGGCAGTGGTGTCTCGACAAAATCCGCGTGATGCGGCCAGCGGGCGAACTTCATCAGGAACGCGAAGAGGGCGCAGACGGCCGAAATAAAGAATGTCAGCAGCCCGGCCCAGCCGAACACGTAAAGCGGCTTTGTCTGATACGACGCCATGAATTTGATCGTCATCAGATCGAACACGACTTTGATCGTCCGTGACAGGCCGTACTTCGATTTACCCATCGTGCGCGGATGATGCTCGACGGGGATTTCCGCCACGCGCGCGCCGGACCATGACGCGTAGATCGGGATGAAGCGATGCATCTCTCCGTAAAGCTGGACGTCCTGGAGCGATTCGCGCCGGTAGGCTTTCAAAGAGCAGCCGTAATCGTGCAGCGGCACGCCGCCGATTTTTGAAATCAACCAGTTCGCCATTTGTGAGGGAATCTTCCGCGTGAACAGTGGGTCGCGCCGGTTCTTTCGCCAACCTGAGACGACGTCAAAACCCTCGTCCAATTTTTCCAGCAGCCGGGTGATATCCGCCGGATCGTTTTGCAGATCCGCATCCATTGGAATCAGCACTTCGCCGCGCGCCGCGTCGATGCCGGCAGCCATGGCGGGCGTCTGGCCATAGTTTCGTCGCAGAGCGATCACGCGCACGCGGCTGTCGCGCGCCGCGATCTCGCGCAGCACCGACAGACTGCCGTCAGAGGACCCATCATCGACGTATATAATCTCAGCGCTGCGGCCCAGTTGCCGGAGCGACCGATCCAGCTTCTCGTGAAGCGGTCCCAGGTTTGGCTCTTCGTTGAATACCGGCAGAAAAACAGAAATTTCCGGCGCGTCGCCATCCAGAGAGGATTCGGCCAGACGTGGCGGCGCTTTGAATTCAGTAGTAATCAATCAGAACTCCTTGAAAACCCGTGCATTTTAAACTGAATGGCGCGGGATTGCAGTACGGGCCAGACTTTGACGCGAGAATTCCCGTTTTTCTCTGTGCCTCTGTGGAACTCGCTGTGGTGAGTTTATCGTAGGCATTATCACCACAGAGACACCGAATTCCACAGAGGCACAAAGAAAATTAGTATTGAAAGCGGCGAGCCAAATAAAAACGAGGTGTTCACGGCGTGTTGGCGTGCGACTGCGGCTGACGCCGGCTTTGCCGGAACCACTCAACAAAGCGTCGAATGCCGTCTTCGATTTGAGTCTGCGGCTCGTACCCGAGCAGCTTGCGCGCCTTTGAAATGTCCGCGAAGGTTTGCGGCACATCGCCCGGCTGTGGTGGTTGCCAATCGATCTGGGCGCGCGTGCCAAGCTCCGTTTCGATCAGAGAGATTAGTTCGCGCAATTCCACCGTGCGCGATTCGCCAAGATTAATTACCTCGTAGTTTGTCTGGTCGTAATCAATCGCCGCCCGAACGCCGGCGATGATGTCATCAACGTAAGTGTAATCGCGGCGCGTCGTGCCGTCGCCAAACACGGGAATTGGTTTTCCTTCGCTAATCAGCTTCGCGAATTTGTGAATCGCCAGGTCAGGCCGCTGGCGCGCGCCATACACGGTAAAGAAGCGCAGGCAGACAATTCGCATGTCATAGAGATGCGAGTAAGCATGGCAGATCAACTCGCCCGCCGCTTTTGTCGCGGCATACGGAGAGATTGGATTGAAGATCGGATCGTCTTCGCTGAAAGGAACTTTGGGATTGACGCCGTAGACTGAAGACGATGATCCGAACACAAACTGCTTCACGTTATGCGCGCGCGCAAGCTCCAGCAAGTTCACCGTGCCGTTGACGTTAGTCTCGACATACAAACGCGGTTCTTTCAAAGACGGGCGGACGCCGGCGCGCGCGGCCAGATGCACAATGCAATCAAACTTCGTGTCGTCGAAGGCCGATGCAAGCGCATCCGCATCGCGAATGTCAGCTTCAATCAACTTGAAGTCCGGGTTCGAAAGATGCGCGCCAATGTTCTCGCGTTTGATTGCGGGCGAGTAGAAGTCGTTGAAGTCGTCTACGACTGTGATTCGCCAATCGCCCTCGCCAAGCAGTCGCTCGACCAGGTGCGATCCGATGAAGCCTGCACCGCCAGTGATTAAGATGCTTCGCATGTTCTTTGTGCTTTGTACTTCGTGTTTTGTACTTGATTGCAGCCAAAACTGCACACTTGCAGGAACACATCAAAGTACAAAGCACCAAGCACAAAGATCATTTCTTCGCAGGTAAAGCTTCCAGAGGTCGAGTGTTCATCCAAGCGCCCAGACCTCGGACTATCAACGCCGCCGTAAGTCCCACCGCAATTCCTGTAAAAGGCGTCACTTGATCATCCCAGATAAAAATTTTCAGATAGAGAACTTGTAGCATAACCAGAAGCGCGGTGGTCTTGGTCAGCCACGATCCTGGCCGTGCAATCGCATATGTCAGAAACAAGGCGTGGCCGGAAATCAGAGGAATTACGCCGAGTGCACGAAGGATCGACGCTGCAATTACCACGAAGTCAATGGCCCACTCCGGCCATCCAGCCGTTCGGAGTTGGGCGCCGCGATCGAACAGGAAAGCAATACAAGGCACGATGATCGGAAGCACGTAAATGAAATGCTGGCGCAGATCGCCACCCGCAAATCGCCACTTCATCGCCGCCGCGTACATCGCCATCGCCACGGCGGCGCAAAGCAAAACAAAAACCGGATGGAAAAAGAGGCTATTTCGCCGCATAGATCCACAAATGCCAGCCCCAGCGCGATGCGAGCGCGGATTCAACTGCGCGCGGCAAAAGGCTCCCAATGACGGGGACGAATCGCTTATTCAAAAAATACGCTCGCAGTTCGACGCCGGAAAAATCTTTGAACAACTCGCGCGCTTCGCGGCGCGAATAGACCCGGGCGAGCGGGTTGCCGGCCCCGTCCGTACTCTGGCTGAGAAAATCATCAGCCGAAGAGTTGCCGTTCTTTGCCAATTGCGCGTGCTCTCTTAGCGAGTCGATTGGTTCGCGCGTCAACAGGTTGACCAGTTTGATGCCCGTTTCGCTTCTTAGCAATCCCGCTCCGGCGCGCCGCAAAACCCGAATCCCGACCTGATAGTTGTAGCTGCCGCGATGATACAACATCACCATCGCCCGGCCGCCGGGCTTCAGCACTCGATGAATTTCGCGCACCGCCGCCTCGATGTCAGGCGTGTGGTGCAGAACTCCATGCGAGTAAACCAGATCAAACGACGCGTCGGGAAAGTCGAGACGCTCGGCGTCCGCCACGCGAAACTCACCTGGCAAGCCTGACACCTGGAAGCGTTTGCGCGCCAACTCGACGGCAGCGTCCGTCAGATCGATGCCCGTGTAAATCGCACCGGCCTTCGCGAACTGCGCGCCGTCGGTGCCCATGCCGCAACCAATCTCCAGCACACGCAGGCCGCGCGTATTTTGAAAGTCCGCGGCCGCCGGAATGTGCCACTCTTTTTCGTAGCGATGCGCTTCGACGCGCGCGAAGAATTCAGGCGTGCCGATCTCTGCGTCGCTGAACTTCGTGCCGCACGGGTGCGCCTGCCAGAACACGCGCACGCGCTCTTTCAATTCTTCGCTGGCCGGCTTTTGACTCGGAGTGGACATTCAAGGTAGAAGGTGCGGTGTCAGTATAAACTGAACATGGAGCGCAGGCATCTTGCCTGCGGGCCGCGAGCATCCTGCTCGCGCACGGCGGCGAATGATTACTTTTCAAATTACAGGCTATCTGACTGACTTCACTGGCGGCGACGCCGAAATAAAGGTTGATGCGCAGCCGGCGACGGTACGCGAAGCTTTGAACGAGCTTTGGGATCGCCACGGCGGGTTGCGCGATCGCGTGTTGACTGAGCAAGGTGAGGTCCGGCAACACGTGAATATTTTTGTGAACAGCAGCGTCGTCCGGCGCGACGAAGTGCTGGACGCGGCGCTCGACGGCACCGCTGATATTTGCATCATGCCCGCGGTCAGCGGCGGGTAAAGGCCGGTTTAAGAGTACCAACTTTAGTTGGGCATTTAGAGCGAAAACACCTTTCCGACCAAGTCGGTACTCTAACGCGCGTTTTTCCGTTGAACCGGTCGCAATTCGTGGCCGTATAACTCTTCAACATGTACTGTCCAGGTTGCGGATCCGAAGAACGTCAGACGAGCCAGTTCTGTCGCGCGTGCGGCGTGGATATGCGCGCGGTGCGTCTGAGTCTGGAACGGCCTGACTCGATTACGGCATCTGCGGTCTCGGCACGCGACGAGATTGGCCGCGCCGTCGCTGACAGAATTCGATCAGTTGCCGACGCGGGCGAACTAAAA
>DASUTF010000377.1:0-7194 GCA_036374695.1 Pyrinomonadaceae bacterium | reverse complement strand
GTACGCTCAGAGAAGGGAACGGCAAAGTAAAACTCGGTAGCGGAGCGTTTGAAGGTCAGTACTCTTTCGCGTCGCGATTTGAAGAAGGCACGGGCACGAATCCCGAAGAGTTAATCGGAGCGGCGCATGCCGGATGCTTTTCAATGGCTCTGGCGGCGGGCCTGACGAAGGCCGGTCACAATCCGGCGCGCATCAGCACCAACGCGAGTGTCAGTCTCGAGAAGGTTGGCGAAGGATTCAAGATCACGACAGTTGAACTCACCACCGAAGGCGAAGTCCCCGGTATCGATGAGCAGGCTTTTCTCGATGCAGCGGAAGCGGCGAAGAAGAATTGTCCGGTGTCGCAGGCCCTCGCCGGTACTGAGATCAAATTAAATGCAACGCTGATCAAATCGGCAGCGGCGTGATCGTTCCACCGAGCGCTGAAGGCGCCAAATGTAAAAGCCTGGGGCAACGCCCCAGGTGACGCGCCAATTAGACAATCGAGCTCTGAAGGAGCGAAATACCCTTCGGGGGTGGAATTGGCCGCTCGATCATTTCGCCGCTTTGCGGCTTGAACTTATAAACCTGACGCGTTCCTGGCCGATGGCCCAGGCTGTTACATCGCGCGCCTGCGGCGCTTTGCGCCACCGCCTCCCTCATGGTCGGGCTACTCGCTAATGATCGACCCACCCGCTAACGCGGGTGGTTCTGACAATGCGGGCAAGATGCCCGCGCTCCCAGGAATGCGCTCCCGGATAATCATTGACACGTCCCAGCCTCGCCGATAGAGTCGCGTTCCCCCCAAACAGCTTTCGAAATTTTGATACGAGGTGGCCCCTGCGCCCCCAAAGGAGGACAGATGACTACGAAATTAGTGAGACGTAGCATAGTCGGCAGTCTGGCTGGGATCGCTCTGCTGGTTTTGGCCGTACCGATTGCGAAGCTGGCGACAACGACCAGCGCCGGTGTGCTCGAAGCCTGCATCAATCCCGGCAATGGTGGAATGCGTTTAGTTGACGCAAGCACCGCCTGCCACAACAACGAAACGCGCATCAGTTGGAATGAAGAAGGTCCGCCCGGACCGACAGGGCCCACGGGACCCACTGGGCCGACCGGACCCACTGGGCCGACCGGGCCCACTGGACCGACAGGGCCGACTGGACCCACCGGACCGACAGGGCCGACTGGGCCAACGGGTCCTACGGGGCCAACAGGTCCGCCGGGACCATCGTCGGGTGGACCACCGTTCATTTGGGTTTGCACGCCCGCGCATTATCCGAATACCGGTCCGGGTCACTTTTCCGGCATCTACGTTTTCAATGGGAGCGGATCGACTGCCGCGGTGGCCGTAAACATTCTGGATAAGGACGGAAATAACCTGGAAGGCGTCGCGATCCCCGGAAACGCGCCCGGGAATAACTATCCGGGCAACGCAGGCACAACAACGACGCCATTAGCAGCAGGAGCCACACGGCTTGAGAACTGGCTGTCGCCATCGACTGCCGTTGACCCCATAACCAACGTTTCGTTCAGCGTCAGAATCACCTCGGATCAGCCAATCGGAGTCGGCGCGAATTTTTCGCACTTCGAACAGCGGCCGGTGGCCTGTGTTCAGGTGAAATAGTTCGTCAAAGGGGTGAACCAAGGGAATAGGCCTCGTGCGCAGCGGGGCCTTTTTCATTCAGATCGAGCCCGACAATTTCGGTTACGGTGTTGCGCAGGAGTGTGTAACAAGCGTCCGTGCTCCAGTTTGTCGGATATCGTTACTGACTCGCATGTACCTCACCCGATATCGTGCTTAACGTTATCGTGCATAACAAGAATCGCATGAAACTCGAAGCCGCACTTATTGGCAATCAATCGGCATGGCAATTGCCAAAGTCCGCCGCGGAGGTTTCTATCAAATGAAGGCACACGATTTCAGTCAGAAGATTGGGAGAGTCCTGGCGGCATTGTTGTTCGTAATCAGCATCGGATTCGTGTCGAGTTCAGCAGTTCAGGCGCAGTGGTGGCCAAATGCTACGGGCCAGCGGGATCGCGATTATCGGCGAGAACGTCAGCGGGAAATGCGGCGCGACCGGGCGCGTATGCGTAACGAGGAATGGCGACGGCGCAACCGCCATCGGAACGACGATGACTGGCGCTATCGCGGCAATACCGGTTACGGCAATATTACCCAGGCGGCCGTGAATCAAGGCATTCAGGACGGCCTCTACACCGGCTCGCGCGATGCGCAGCGAGGCCAAAGCTACAATCCGCAGCGTTCGCATTTCTACAAGAACGGACACGGCGACAACGGCGGCTACGGCCGTTACGGCAACAGCTACCAGTACCAGCAGGCGTACCGCCAGGGATTCCTGCGTGGATATGACCAGGGCTTTCGACAGTATGGCGGTTACAACCGCGGCCGACGCACGAACGGTCGCTGGCCCTGGTAAGTAACTACCTCTTGCTCCTTAACTTGAGGCGGATTGCTGATGCGTCAGCGGCCGCCTCTTTTATTTTTGCAAGCGAGGACGCCTCGATCAGAATTGCCGTCTGGGTAGTGCTCCGGTTTCAGTTCTCCTCTGCGGCACCGCGCCGACCTTGGCGTGCCTGCGGTGAACATTGCGCGAAAACACCTCACCGCCGAGCGCCCTGAGGGGCGCAGAGAACTTCAAAATAGGGCACTACCGGCGTCTGGAATCCCTGAACAACTTTCGAGGGCGGGGCGTACAATGTCACGGAAAAGCTATGTTCTGTCCTCAATGCGGAACTGAATCTCCGGCGGATCTGAAATTCTGCCGCATGTGTGGCGCGAATCTGCGCGTGATTGGCAAGGCCGTCACGCTCAGCGAAGCAATTGCGCGCAGTGACAGCGTCCCCTCGAAAATCAAAGACCTGGTCACCAATCTGAAGATCGAAAAGGTCAGCGAGGAAGTGGCGCGCGCCATGGAAAAGGTCAAACAGGAAATCACGCACACCGCCGAAGATCATCGTGAATGGCATCGTGAGAGAGCAGGTCGCAAGCGAAAGGAGAAAACCGCTGAGCAGCGTCGTGAGAAACATTTGACCACCGGCCTGGTGACAATGTTTTCAGGCGTGGGACTGTCGATCTTTCTCTATTTTCTCAGCGGCGCCATCGTGCTGAAACTTCCGCCGGACGTTGCGGCGGATATTCCTTTCGAGCTCGAACCGGTGATTCGCGTGGCGTGGATGGTTGGTCTGATCCCGGCGTTAACAGGGTTCGGACGAGTAATCGCCGGGTTGACGATTCGGCGGGACCGGCAAGCTGAAATTGCATCTCCCGCGGCAACACCGTTGCGCCTTGGAGAGCCTCCCGAGAACCCTCTGGACCAGCCACCAGCGTTCGTGACGCGACACGACGATGAGGCGACGGAGTTCGCGCCACTTTCGGCGCCGGGCAGTATCACGGACCGAACCACAAACATCCTCGAACGTCAGGCACAGGTACGACAGACGGACGAGATGCGATGAGAAGAGTGCACGCCACGCCTCCACTCAACATTCAACAAAACGCACGTTGACATTGGCGCGTGAATCCCTTATCAGTTGATGATGTTTTGCCCGTTGAAGAGTGGCGAATACAACGTCGCCAGGCCGGCGGGAATCTGAGGTTTTGATGGACTACACAACCAGAGAATTACTGAAACGTTACGCAAAACTGGCGACGGGCCAACCGTTCGCGCCCGTGCTGCTGAACATCCTGGTCACGTCGGTGTGCGACATGCGTTGCACGCATTGTTTCTTCACGGATGAACTTGACGATCGTCCGCGCAAGAAACTCCAGATGAAAGCGCACGAGATTGATCGCATCGCCCAGACGCTGGGCGGCAACCTCGGCGTGTTGATTCTCGCCGGCGGCGAGCCTTTCACGCGCAAAGACCTGCCCGAAATCGTCAGCTCGTTCTATCGACACAACAATTTGGAATCGGTTTACCTGATGTCGAATGGACAGATTCAGAAGCGAATCTTTCCCGACGTCACGCGTATTCTGGAAGAGTGTCCGAACCTGAACGTCACCGTCGCGATGGGCATCGACGGTTTGGAGCAGCAGCACGACAAGATTCGTCAGAAGCCCGGCTCGTGGCAGATTGCGATTGAGACCGCGCGCGAGCTGAAGGCCATGAAAAAGGACTACCCGAAGCTCGACCTGCAAACCTGCACCTGCTTTATGCATTCGAATCAGGACACGATCTTCGATTGGTACGAATTCCTCAAGCACGATCTGAAGCCGGACAAGGTCAATTTCAATTACATCCGGCCGCCCTCAGCAGATCCGATCGAACTCGACATCGATAAGTCGCGTTATGCAAAGCTCGCGCAGATGATTGACGACGACTCGCGTCACGCCGCCATCAAGAACAACTACGGCGGCAAGGCCGGTTACTTCAAAGCCGCGATCGACATTTACATGCACGGCTTGATTACGAAGACGCAGGAGACGCAAGAGGCGCAGCTGACTTGCTATGCCGGAACTGCGGGCGCGGTGATTTACGATGAAGGCACTTTGTCATCGTGCGAGAACCTTGCGCCGATTGGAAACCTCCGCGATCACGACTGGAACTTTCAGGGGCTGTGGCTGTCCGAAGCGATGAAGGCGCGTCGTAAACAAGCCGCCGACGGCTGCTTCTGCACGCATGAGTCGAACTGCTATTACCCGTCGCTGCCTTTTAATCCGAAGCACTTGATTCAGATCAAGAAGCTTGAGCGCGAGATGAAAAAGGCGAGCAGGGAACTGGAGAAGCGTGGTGCCGCCGAACAGCCTGACGGAATTGCCGTGAATGTGTGAGACGGCGTTGGAGTACCGACTTTAGTCGGGCTCTCTGTCAACAACAACCCAGCTAAAGCTGGTACTCTGACTCGCTGATCAAAGTGATTCCAAACAATCCGAAAATCCTGATCCTTTCCTCAGACACCGGCGGCGGCCATCGTTCAGCCGCGGCGGCGATCGTGGCGGGCATTCAGTCCTTCGTGCACGGCGAGTCGTACGCGATTCGCACGATTCGCGCTGTCGAGGAATCCCATCATCTGGCGGCGAAGCTGGTAGGTGTTTACAACTGGCTGCTCCGCAACCGGCAGGGTTGGATGAAGTATTACTACTGGTTGATCAACCGGTTTCGTCCTGATACGCGTGAGTTCTTCTACAAGCGCACGGTCGGATACGTAGCCGGCCAGTTTGAGAAGTGGTGTCCGCACATCGTGGTGAGCGTGCACCCGCTTACGCAGCACATGTTTGCGCGCGTGTTGAAGGAGTTGGGATTGGCGCATCGCATCCCGCTGGTCACAGTCGTCACCGATCCGTACTACGGATTTTGGAAGGGCTGGGCGTGCGATGACGTGACGCTTTATCTCGTCGCGACCGATGAAGCGCGCCGGCAGTTGATCGATTACGGAATTTCGCCTCAGCGGATCAAGATTTCCGGCATGCCCGTGCATCCGAAGTTTGATTTTCCCGGCGAGCAGGCCGCGCAAACTGCGCGCATTGCTTTAGGTTTGAATCCGGACAAGTTCACCGTTTTTGTAAACGCCGGGTGGGAAGGCGGCGGCAACATCCCGCTCATTTTCCGCGAACTCGTGCGCGGGGATCTCGACGTGCAGGCGATCTTTCTCGCCGGCAAGAACGAAGAACTCCGTGGTGAAGCTGAGCAAATCGCTTCCGAAGCAAAGTTTCCCGTGAAAGTCATCGGTTACTCAGACGAAGTCGAAAAGTTGATGCGCGCCGCGAACGTGATGATTTCGAAGCTGGGCGGTCTCACCACGTTTGAAGCTTTGTCGTGCCGGGTGCCAATCATTGCCGATTCGACCACTGAACCAATGCCGCAGGAAGCGGGGACGGCTGCGATGGTCGCCAAGAGCGGCGCTGCCGTAATGTTGCAAAAACCGTCGGACGTGGTGCCCGTGATTCGTCGCATGATTGATGATTCCAAGCACTACGCGTCCCTGCGCGCGGCCACCATCACCCTCGCGATTCCCAATGCGACGAAGCGAATTGTGGAAGAAATCGTTTCGTTGATTCCTGAACAGGCAACTGCGAAAGCCGAGGCGCTTGCGGAACGTGCAGCGTGATGGTACGCACGCCTCTGGCGTGCAGCATGCCGGGAGGCATGCGTACCCCCTTCTTGACTGTCACGCGCCGTTCGCGGTTTAATCCCGTCGTTTCACACTCCGAACAACTTGAGACAATTAAGTGGCCTGGACTTTAGTCTGTGGTTTCATCGCAGAGTGATCACAGACTGAAGTCTGTGCCAGAATGGTTAGCATGAGTCTTTTACTAGAAGGAAAACGAGCATTCATTACCGGGGGCACGCGGGGCATTGGCGCCGCGCTGTGCGAGGTGTTCGCGCGCGAAGGCGCGGACGTCGCATTCAGCTACAACTCGCGCGATGATCTCGCGGAAGAGATTAAGCAGAAGATTGAAGCGCTCGGCCGTAAAGCGCGTTCATTCAAGGTTTCCGTCACTGATCGATTCGGGATGAAGCATTTGACTCGCGAGCTGGTGGGCGAGTGGGGCGGCATGGACATCCTGGTGAACAACGCGGCTATCAATCGTGGGGACAATTTCGCGACGACTACCGACCGCGCCTGGGATGAAGTGATCGGCACCAACGTGGGCAGCCTGTTCGCCGTCACCAAGCCCATGTACAAGCAGATGATTCGCCAGCGCGCCGGTGCGATTCTCAACATCACTTCGATCGGAGCGATTCGCGCGCTGCCGACTGCCGTTCATTACGCAACGTCAAAGGCTGCGATGATTGGGTTTACGAAGTGTCTGTCGCGCGAGGCAGCGACGTTCGGAATCAAGGTCAATGCGATTGCAGCCGGAATTTTCGATACGGACCTGGCGCAGGCTCTGCCGGAGCGTTGGATTCAAATGCACGAATTCTGGGTCGGGCGGTTGGGTAAGCCGATCGAGCTGGCCGAGTTCGCGGTGTTCATGTGCAGCGATCGTAATTCCTACATGAACGGTGAAGTCGTGATCGTGGATGGCGGGGCTGTTACTTAGGTCAGAACCGCCTGCGGTAGCGGGCGGTTGATCTCTACAAGAGTCCGGCCAAATGGTTAACCACCCGCTACCGCAGGTGGTTCTGACTTCTTCTCGATTGCATCAACGCGCTTTTCCAAACCCCTGAGCGTTCTGACCATCTCTCCCAAACGTCTGAACGCCGCAATCGATCTCAGCCAATCACGATTGTCGAAAGCGGGAATGCC
>DASUTF010000376.1:0-4903 GCA_036374695.1 Pyrinomonadaceae bacterium | reverse complement strand
CAGGGCACTCTCGGCCGTTTCCTGTTTCCGCCCGAAGGCAAGCAGTTGATGTTCACGACCTATGCGATCATTCTGGCAAACATTTTTGTGACCTTTCCGCTGGCTTTCGGCGTGATTAAACCTGTGTTCGACACGATGAGCCGCTCGCTGGAAGAAGCCTCGGCCACCATCGGGGCGACGCGCTGGCAGACATTCTGGCACGTGACTCTGCCGAGCCTGCGTGGCGCGATCGTTTCCGGAGCGCTGCTGACCTTCGCGCGCGCGGTCGGTGAATTCGGCTCGACGATTCTGGTGTCGGGAAATTTGGCGGGGATGACGCAGACCGCACCGCTCTACATCTATGCGAAGTATAATTCGGGCGAGGCCGGCGCTTTGGAAGCAGCCAATGCGATTGCGATCGTGCTGGCGCTCTTGTCGTTCGTGATTTTTAGCGTGCTGTTTTTCGCGCGCGACTGGCTGGAGCTCGAGGCGCAGGAAGCATGAAACCGCAGATGAAATTGATCCCCGACGATCCGCACACTTCGTGGGCGCCTGAACGCGCCCAGAAAACGGGAGTGGCCGCCAGCGTGCGCGGTCTCAGCAAGAGCTTCAAGAAGGCCCGTGTGCTTGAGGACATCAACTTCGACGTTTCCGAAGGCGAGTCGCTGGTTTTACTCGGCGCGTCGGGCAGCGGCAAGACGACTATTCTGCGCATCATCGCCGGCCTCGAACAGCCCGACAAAGGCAGCGTGATTCTGCACGGCAAGGATGTCACCGATTTGCCGGCACGTGAACGCGGTGTCGGCGTCATCTTCCAGGCTTACGCGCTGTTTCCGCGCATGACGGTCGAGAAAAACATTGCGTACGGATTGAAAATTCGACACCGGCCGCGCAAAGAAAGACGGGAGACGGTCGATCGGCTGATTAAGCTGGTGCAACTGGAAGAGCACCGGAAGAAATATCCCTGGCAACTCTCCGGCGGTCAGCAGCAGCGCGTCGCGAGTGCGCGCACGCTCGCCTACAAACCGCAGGTGCTCTTGTTCGACGAACCGTTTGGCGCGCTGGACGCGCAAACACGTGTGAAGTTGCGTCGCGAGATTCGCTCGCTGCTCAAACAGGTAAAGGTGCCGTCGATTTTCATCACTCATGATCAGGAAGAAGCGCTCGAGCTGGGCGATCGCATCGCCGTGCTGAACGACGGACAGCTCGAGCAGATCGGCACGCCCGACGAGGTTTACAACAACCCCGCGACTGAGTTCGTCGCTACGTTTCTGGGCGCGGCGAACCTTTTGCTGGGCGTTGCCACCGGCGGCCACGTCGAGATTGGCACCGCGCGGCTGCCCGCTGAGAAAGAGACGCGCCGCTTCCGTGAAGGCCAGTCGGTGAAACTCGTCTTTCGCCCTGAAGACGTTTGCCTTAGTCCTGATGCGCAACTGCCTGGAGGTTGCCGCCGTCTCGCCAACGGCGTGGTCGAACAGGTCAACTTTGTCGGAGCTTATGAGAGATTGAACGTGCGCCTGGATCTCGCGCACCGGGCGCAGAGCGGCGATCTGGCGCCACTGTACGAGGTTACGATCAACACACCCGAGCGAATGGTCGGCGTGCCTATCATGGCTACTCGCCCAAAACCTGACGCCAGCGCGACACGGTTCAAGGTGGGCGACCGCGTCGCCGTCGGCCTCACTTCCTTCAGCCTCCTGCCGAACTACACCCTGGCAAGACAACGTTAAGAAATCCCGGCAACTCCAACTCCAATTGGGAACACTCATTGGGTTGGCTGCTCAACTAACCGCGTATCGGTCCCGTTTTGCGCGACTATTCTTAGTAGCAGATCACTCAGGCCGTGGAAGCATAGACACTCTGTCCGCCGCCGAAATACGAATCAAACACGTGCTGATAGATAAGATCGCATTTCGCGTCGTAAAGCGGCTTTGAGTAAGCCTTCGGCAGGTCGTCCAGTTGTTCTTCAATCGCCAACCGAACCGCAGCTTTCGATTGTTGCCGTGAACGCCATTCCAAAACGAGCTTCTCTCGCTTCAGTTTGTCCAGCAGTTCGCGCACAACCTTCTTCACTCTATCGCTGTCTTTATTCGTCAGCTTAACGGCTGGCTTCGTCAGCAAGTCGAAGACCGCCAACTCTTCTTCGCTTAGGCCCTCTCTAATAGTCCGCTTCTCCTCGACCTCAAGCTCGTTCATGAAAGCAACGATGCGCTCGAACATAACCTCAACATTAACCGCGCCTGAATTGTATTCGTCAATCATGTCCTTGAAGTGCTCAAGGTAATCCATGCGGCTTCTGTTAAGCGCAACCATATTCGCGATCTTTGCCGCCACAGCATTCTTCAGTCGCTCGACTTCCGTGTGCTTCCTGCTCTTCGCGAAGTACTTTCTTAGCTTCTTGACATCAATCTTGCTCAAGTCCAGAAGGCGGTTTGTGTTGTGGATAATGTAACCTTCGGACGCGATCGATTCGTCGAGCAAGGCGTCAACATCTGACATCACGCCCGAAATGTCCGGCGGCTCGATCAAGTCTTGAATCTTGTCGGCGATTATCTGAAGCAGTGCCCGCATCGGGTAGAACTCATTAGCGCGTGCATCGGGAAGAATTGCTTTATACAAACGCGCCACATCTCGCTCCAACTGACGAAATCGATTCTTAGTGTCGTCAGTTCGGACAATTACATCAACGGCGTCATCAATCAGCCGCACGCGTCTGAATCCTGAGGCGCGCGGAATCCTGGTCAGGTCAATACCGAGACTTGTGCAAAAATCTGTCGCCTCCTTAATAGTCACGCGTAAGCGCGTGACAAGTTCTTTCTTCGCGTTGGCAGGAGTTTGCCCTGGCTTTACGCCCGCGCCGGAACTCGCCCCATAGATTGCCAGCGCTTTCTGAAGACTTCGGAAGACGCCTACATAATCGACAATAAGCCCACTGACCTTTTCGCCGAATACACGGTTTGCACGCGCAATCGTCTGCATCAGCGTGTGATTGCGCATCGGCTTATCGAGATAGATCGTCGAACAGCTTGGCACATCGAACCCGGTCATCCACATAGCGCAGACAAAGACAATCCGCAGCGGATCGTCCGCGTCCTTGAACTTTGTTTCGAGATCTTCCGTCACCATCCGCTTGCGATGAGGCCGAATGTCCGCGCCCTTCTTCTTAAGATCAGCGATTTCATTCTGCGCTTGGGACACGACAACCGCCATTTCTGCCGTCGACAGGAATTCGATAGTCTTTTTAAGCTCTTCACGCTCCTCAGGCGCACAGGTGGCCAGCTTCGCTTTCACCCTCTTCAAGTACTTCGGCCAATAATTTTGGACCTTGTCGTACATCCGCACAGCGGTGGCCTTGTCGATTGAAACAACCATCGCCTTCCCGCGAAACCCGCGACCCATAAAGTGGTTAACGATGTCTTCCGCTACTTTTTCCAAACGGTCGTTGCGCGTAATCAGGTGATATTCGTGCCGGAACTCACGCTCAAGTGCTGCCTCTTGTCCCTCATCGAGTTCGGCGTCTTCAATCACGCGCGCCATGTCCTCGTTGAGCTTTTCATTCTTTAGCTGAAGCTCGGGAATGCGATTTTCGTAATAGAGAGGAACTGTCGCGTGGTCGTCCACCGACTGCTGGAAGTTGTAGATACTGATGTAATCGCCAAAGACTTCTTTCGTGCGCTCCTCACCTGCAATCAAAGGCGTGCCGGTGAAAGCAATGAACGCCGCGTTCGGCAACGCGTTGCGCATGTTCAGAGCCAATTGGTCGTACTGGCTGCGATGGGCTTCGTCAGTAATCACGATAATGTCGTCGCGTTTTGAAACAACCGGATAGCGTTTGCCCTTCTCGTTGCGAAACTTCTGAATCAGGGTGAAGACGTAACGGTGGTCTTCTTGCAGCAACTCCTTGAGATGCTTTCCGCTTTTCGCGCGCACGTGCTTCTCAGGTTCAGTGACAGCACCTACGCCCGCAAAGTTCTTGTAAATCTGATCGTCGAGGTCTTCGCGGTCAGTGATGACCACAAACGTCCAGTTGCCCGGCACCTTGCGCAGAATCTTCTGCGAGAAGAAAACCATCGAGAAACTCTTGCCGCTTCCTTGCGTATGCCAAAAGACGCCGAGTTTTCCCTGATTCTCGCGTATCTGCTCAACTGCTTTGAGCGCGCTGCCGACACCCAGATATTGATGGTTCTTGGCGATTAACTTAATGACACCCTGCTTAGTCTCACTGAACAGACTGAAGTTCTCGACCAAATCCACTAGCTTCGCCGGTGCGCACGTGCCACGAATCATCGTTTCGAGACTAACGACTCCCTCTTCGCCTTCGTCGTTGATCTTTTTCCACTCAGCAAAGTGATCCCATTCGCCGGTGATACTCCCGATGCGCGCCTTGCTGCCATTCGAAAGAATGATTAACGAGTTGTACCAGAAGAGCTCTGGGATTGAGGTTTTGTAATCGCGAAGGTTGTTTTCGAACGCATCTTCAAGCCGAAGTTTCTTTAGCTCTATAAACACCAGAGGTAATCCGTTAACAAATCCGATGAGATCCGCGCGACGCCGGTACATCTCGCCTGTGATCCAGAATTGAGAAGCCAGGAAGAAATCGTTATTAGCGGGAGTATCCCAATCAATGACCTTTACGCGTGCGAATTCGTCTTGGCCTCTTCCTTTGGAAGACGCTACGGTGTTGGTCAGGCGGGTCTTCACGCCGTTCTTAAGCAACATGTAGATTTCTCGGTTCGCCTGAACCGCGCTCATCGCGCTGCGGTCGCGCGTCAACTGTTCGATTGCTGATTCAATTGCTTCGGGAGGAAGGTCAGGATTGAGCTTTCGCAGCGCCGGGCGCAAGCGCGAACTGAGGACTACTTCTGCCGCCGTCTCGCGTCCGAGAAACCCATGCTTGCCGAATGTCTCGTGATAACAGTTCGCC
>DASUTF010000375.1:0-9005 GCA_036374695.1 Pyrinomonadaceae bacterium | reverse complement strand
AATATCTGTGGAATAGATATTGTTTGCTGGGGTACGCTCTTGCTGAATTGAGCGAAGGAAGTCCTTATATTAGCCAATGAAGTCCTTATAATAATGAGCAAATCAAAAATCAACTGGTACAAGTACGCGGCGCCTGCGAATTTTTACCCACTGGCCGGGAAGATGTTGCCATGGTTTACAGGCCTGGCGATCATTCTCTTCGCGGTCGGCGTTTACATCGGTTTCTTCGTTGCGCCGCCCGATTTTCAGCAAGGCAATTCGTACCGAATAATCTTCATTCACGTGCCTGCCGCGTGGATGGGCATGCTCCTGTACGTTTTGCTGGCGGTTTACGCAGCCATCGGTTGGGCGTTCAACGCGCGTCTGGCGTCAATGATGGCAACAGCGATCGCGCCGACGGGAGCAATCTTTACCTTCATCTCGTTGGTCACCGGCGCACTGTGGGGCCGACCCGCGTGGGGCGTCTACTGGGTTTGGGATGCGCGCATGACCTCAACGCTGATTCTGATGTTCCTCTACATTGGTTTCATTTCGTTGCAGTCTTCGATCGACGACACGCGGCGAGCCGATCGTGCCGGCGCAGTGCTGGCAATCGTGGGCGTCATCAACGTGCCAATCATTTATTTTTCAGTGCAGTGGTGGAACACTCTGCACCAGGGCGCAACGATTCGTCTCGGCAGCAGGCCATCGATGGCCCCAATCATGCTGGCGGCCATGTTGATCATGACCGCCGCGTGCTGGATGTATTCGATCGCCGTCGTGCTCGCGCGCGTGCGCACAATCATTTTGGAAAGAGAGAGCGAAGCGCCGTGGCTGGCTGAAGCCCCGGCCTTACAAAGCAACTATGCAGTGGAATAGCTTCTCGGAATTCATCTCGATGGGTGGTTACGGGTTCTACGTTTGGGGCTCGTATGGCGTGACCTTCGTTCTGCTGGCCGCTGAGCTCATCATGATTCGGTCACGCAAGCGGCGCGTAGCACAGCAAGCGCAAGTGAGGCGTGGAATGGGAACCCGCGACGCGGAACCAGAAACGGTCTTATAAATTATGAAGAAACGTCATAAACGAATCATTTTCATCTGCGCGGCCCTGGCCGCAATCGGTCTGGCAACTTTCCTGGTGCTGGGCGCATTCCGCGAGAACCTGGTTTTCTTCTTCAGCCCAACTCAGGTCGCAGCCAAAGAAGCTCCGGTCAACAAGACGTTTCGCATTGGCGGACTGGTTGGCGAAGGAACGCTCAAGAAGGATGCCGACGGCTTGACCGTTCGCTTCACGGTTACCGACACAGCGCACAGCATTCCCGTGGTCTACAAAGGGATTCTCCCCGACCTTTTCAAGGAAGGTCGCGGCTGCGTGGCCCAGGGCAGGATGAGCGGAGACGGTGTCTTCTACGCTGATACGATCATGGCGAAGCACGACGAGAACTACATGCCGCCCGAGGCCGCGGACGCGCTCGACAAGGCGAAGCAAAACGAAAAAATTCAGCAGCACACTAAGGAAGCCGCGAAAACTCTCTCGAAGTAATTTGCGACATGCCTCTCCATGTTTACCGGAGCATTTACAATTCGGGCGCGATACCTGCGGAATGGAAGCCTATCAGAGGTGGTACAATCAAGTATCCAGTTCGTAACCTCGCGCTGCGAAACTATCTCCGCGAGCTGCTACCGGGCCGGTGGCAAAAGACAATTAAGCAAGGTAACACCGGTGAGGTGCACTACTTCGAACACGAGTCAGGCCAGGTTGCCGGAGTGAAGTTCTACATCTACTGAAGATCATGAACCGCAAGATAAACCTAAAGGCACTACTCTCTTCACGTGGAAGAACTCTGGAACAAAAACTTGCTTTGTTCGCTTGGCTAAGCTTGGGGATTGTCGAGTCGGTGACCAAAGGACTGCTTAAACCTGAAGATGCTGTCAGTATTTTCTTTAACGCCGACAATTCCCTCTTCGTACGAAGAACTTTGAAGGAGGAGAACGCTGAAGAAATCATGAGTCGCGGCATTCAGTTGGTAGATTTGTTTGATGCGCTCCCCGCAAAACGCGCTCACCAGGAACTTCAAAAAGAACTGAAGCGGATGCGCTCCCTCAGCTTTAGCATCCTTGACCCAAAACGGTTAGCCGCTTAAGAGCAATGATTCCTGAAATAGGTCAGTTCGCATTAATCCTGGCACTGGCGGTTGGGATTGTCCTGGCAGTCCTGCCGCAGATTGGCGCCGCACGCGGCATCCCCCAACTTGTCGCCGTCGCAAAGCCGGCGGCGCAGGTGCAGTTCCTGTTTGTGCTGATCGCCTTCGCGTGTCTTGGCTATTCATTCATCAATAATGACTTTTCTGTCCTCAACGTAGCTACTAATTCAAACTCACGACTGCCGCTTCATTACCGGCTCGCCGCGACCTGGGGTTCGCACGAAGGCTCACTGCTGCTTTGGACATTCATGCTCACATTGTGGATGTCCGGAGTCACGCTGTTCAGCAAGCACCTGCCGGAAACAGTCGTCGCCCGCGTGCTGGCGATCATGGCGACGATCAGCATTGGCTTTCTGCTGTTCATGCTGCTGACCTCCAATCCGTTTCAGCGCTTGATTCCTGCCGCCGCTGATGGCCGCGACTTGAATCCGCTGCTTCAGGATCCGGCGATGGTCGCGCACCCACCAATGCTCTACATGGGTTACGTAGGCTTCTCAGTCGTCTTTGCCTTCGCGATCGCGGCACTAATCGGCGGACGGCTGGACGCGACCTGGGCGCGTTGGTCGCGACCATGGACAACCGTGGCGTGGGTGTTTCTTACCTGCGGCATCGCCCTGGGAAGTTTTTGGGCCTACTACGAACTCGGTTGGGGCGGTTGGTGGTTTTGGGATCCGGTCGAGAACGCCTCATTCATGCCGTGGTTGGTTGGCACAGCTCTGATCCACTCGCTGGCGGTGACGGAAAAACGTGGCGGCTTTAAGAGCTGGACGGTGCTAATGGCTATCGCTGCTTTTTCGTTGAGCCTGCTCGGCACATTTCTCGTTCGCTCGGGCGTGCTTACTTCCGTTCACGCATTCGCGACCGATCCAAAGCGCGGCGTTTTCATTCTCGCATTTCTTTCGTTAGTCATCGGCGGCTCACTCGCTCTTTATGCCTGGCGCGCGCGCCAGGTTGGATTGGGCGCGAAGTTCGATTTGCTCTCCCGCGAATCGCTTTTGCTAACGAACAACGTGTTGCTGATAGTCGCCTGCGGCTCGGTGCTGCTCGGCACTTTGTATCCGCTGTTCATGGACGCGCTCAACCTGGGCAAGATTTCGGTGGGTCCGCCCTACTTCAACGCGGTATTCGTGCCGCTGATGGCGCCCGCATTGTTTTTGATTGGCGTCGGGCCGATTGCGCGCTGGAAACAAGCCAAACTGCCCGAGATAGCGGTGCGTTTGCGTTGGGCATTCGTCGTTAGTTTGATTTCTGCCGTGGCCATTCCCTTCCTCCTGGGTGGCTGGCAGTGGCGCGCGAGTCTGGGCATGCTGCTCGCCGTTTGGATTGTGGCGACAGTCGTCCAGAACATCTGGACCCGCATTCGCACCGGTTCGGGTGAACTAACTCTCATCAATCGCATCAAGGCGCCGTCGCGCGGATTCTACGGGATGCACCTCGCGCACCTCGGCGTCGCCGCGTTCGTGGCCGGCGTGACCGTCGTAACCGGCTATCAAACTGAGAAAGATGTGCGGATGAATGTCGGCGAGGTCGTCAACGCCGGTGGCTACGAAGTTCGGCTCGATAACGTCACGCAACTGCGCGGCCCGAACTACCAGGCGGTACGCGCCGACATGCAGGTGTCGAAAAACGGCGAGTTCGTCGCCATGCTGCATCCTGAGAAACGCGCCTTTACCACGGCCCAGAGCGTAACGTCCGAGGCCGCCATCGACCGCAGCATCTTTCGGGACATCTACGTCTCGCTGGGCGACCAAGCCGAGGGCGGCGGTTGGACCGTACGCGTCTATCACAAGCCTCTGGTCAACTGGATTTGGGGCGGGGCGTTGCTGATGGCCATCGGCGGTGCGTTTGCGGTAACCGATCGCCGCTACGTGCTGCAGGCAAAGAAGGAACGCGAGTCGGCAGCGGCTTCGACACCGGCAGTGGCCGCGGCGACCACGGGAGCGAGCGAGTAGGCAATGAAGAAGCTCGTCTTCGTTCCGCTGGCCCTTTTCGCGGTTCTTGTCGCCTTTCTGTTAATTGGCCTGCGCCGCGACCCGCGCGAGGTGCCCTCGCCGCTCATCAACAAAGCGGCGCCGGCATTTCAGTTGCCGCAACTTCAGGATCCGGCGAAGACCTTTTCCGCTCAGGACATGCGCGGCAAAGTTTGGCTGGTGAATTTTTGGGGGACCTGGTGCATCGCTTGTCGTGAAGAACATCCCTGGCTGGTTGAGTACGCGAAAGCGAACGCGGTGCCGATTGTCGGCGTGGATTACAAGTACTCGAGCGACACCAGCGACGAACGAGCCGCGGCCATTCGCTGGCTGGCCGAACTTGGCAACCCGTACAGCATGACTGTTTATGACGCCGACGGCCGCACCTCGATCGATTTCGGCGTTTATGGTGCGCCCGAGACGTTTCTGATCGACAAGCAAGGCGTCATTCGGTTCAAACAGATCGGGCCACTAACGCCGGAAGTCTGGCAGAACAAGGTTTTGCCGTTGGTGAAGCAACTGAATCAATGACTGCTCGAAGAACAAACTCTGAGTGTCTCCGTGTGAGCTTTGTGTCTCTGTGGTTGAATTCTTCGATCGGACATTCACCACAGAGACACAGAGAGCCACAGAGGCGCACAAAGATTCTGCTGTCCATAGCTGCCCTGTTGGGTTTAGGGTTTCTGCCTGCGGTTCACGCGCAGGTGGCGCGGCCGATCGAAGATCCGGCCATCGAAGCGCGGATGAAACATCTGACGAAAGAGTTGCGCTGCCTGGTTTGCCAGAACGAGACACTCGCTGATTCGCAAGCGCCGCTGGCTGAAGACCTGCGTCGCGAGATTCGCGAACAGATCAAAGCCGGTAAGAGCGATTCGGAGATCCTGGCTTACGCGACGCAACGTTATGGTGACTTCGTTTTGTACAATCCCCCCGTCAAAGCAACGACGTATTTACTTTGGTTCGGCCCGTTCGTCTTGCTCATCGGCGGCACCGCGCTCCTGTATCGCTACGTAAAGCGACGGCGGGACTTAATTGAAGCAGAGCCGCTAACGGTGGAGGAACGGCAACGGGCGGAGAAACTTTTAAAGGAGATGTAACGCCATCCTGATGTAGCGCAACTTGGTAAGTTGCGCATCCGCAAGTTATCAACTTGCGAGACAGGGATCGAGCCACGCAAGTTAACCACTTGCGCTACGACACATGGTCATCTTTTGGTTTATCTGCACAATGATGGTTCTGATGGCGCTGTGGTTTGTCCTGCCCGCCCTTTGGCAAACCGCGGATACGAAAGGCGACGATGCGCGCGCCGCGAACTTGCTCGTCTACCAGGATCAGCTCCGCGAATTGGCAGCCGATCTCAAGAGTGGCTTGCTTGCGGAAGCCCAATACGAACAGGACAAGGAAGAGCTAGAGCGCCGCCTGCTCGAAGACGTCGGTGACGGAAAATCAAAGTCGCCTGCAAAACAGCTCCGCAGTCGCGCGCTCGCCTACGCGATCGCGATCGCGATTCCGGTCGCGGCGGTGGCTTTCTATTTTGCGGTTGGTACTCCAAGGGCTGTAGATCCCAACGCTGTTAACCCGCCGATGATGCGCACTCGGTAATGTGCAGCGCGGCCCTGCGTTGCCGCGTCAGCGTACTTCGCGTTAGACTCCCGCAAAATGAGTCAACAATAAAGAGGATGGAAATGGCTGATACTCAAAGAAAATCAATCGACTGCCGCGATTATCCCAGCGAGTGCGGCTGCACGGTGCGCATCGAAGGCTCGGAAGACGAAGTGCTCGACACCGCCGTCAGTCACGCGATTGCCAAGCACGGTCATACTGATTCCCCAGAGCTGCGCGACGAGATTCGCAAGCTGCTCAAGAATGCCGGAGCTTAGGAGACGAGATTTTGACCAGAGAGAATTTCCTGTTCGCAATCATCGGTGTGCTGCTCGGCTTCATTTTGGGTTTCATGCTGCACGGCGTTATGAGCCAGCGCGACGCCGAACGCGCGGCGGCTTCGACCCAACAACGACCGGAGCTGCCTAGCGATCATCCGCCGATCGATAACGCCGGCTCCGGCAACTCGCAGCAATCGATGGAGCAGGTGCAAGAGACCATCGCGCGCGCGCGCAATAACCCTAAAGACTTCGACGCCCAGATTATGGCGGCGCGACTCGAGTACCAGATTCAGCAGTACGACGAAGCGATCAAGTTTCTGTTGACGGCGAATCAACTGAAGCCGGACAACTACGATGTGCTGGTGATGTTGGGAGAGGCCAACATGGACGCCCAACACTGGGACGCGGCGGAGAAATGGTACAAAGCTGCGCAAGCGAAAAACCCGAAGGACCTCGCGGTCGCCGCCAGTCTGGCCTTCGTCGCTTTGCAGAGGGGCGACGTAAAAGCCGCGGAACGAGCAATCGCAAATCTCGAGAAGCTCTCGCCTGACAGTCCCGACCTTCAGAATTTCAAGAACAAGCTCAACGAGCTGAAGTCCGGCCAATCGAAATAGCTAAACGGCAGTGCGAAAACTGCTTAAACCAATTCTGATCGGCGGCCTGATTGCCGGCGTACTCGATATTACCTACGCCTTTGTCTTCAGTTATATCCGGAGTGGCCGGCCGCCTGCGTTTGTTCTGCAATCGGTCGCCAGCGGTGCGTTGGGGCGCGGCGCTTATCAAGGTGGGGCAAAGACCGCGGCACTGGGTTTCGGGTTTCATTTCCTGATCGCTTTAACCGCCGCCGCTGTTTACGTTCTCGCGAGTCGTGCGCTGCCGTTCATGACTACACACGCGATCTTCTCGGGAATACTCTACGGGCTTTGCATCTATGCCGTCATGTACGGTGTTGTCCTGCGAGTTTCAGCAATTCGCGCCACTGCCTGGCCGTGGTCGCTCCCAAAGTCTGTGCTTATTGGCGGCCTCCTAATCCACATGTTCGGTATCGGGCTGCCCATCGCTCTTGTCAATCGACATTATTCGAAGTAGAAAACTCGCGATGGAAATGAACGAAGTCAGACTCGAAACCGAACGGCTCGTCCTGCGATGGTTTCGCGATGACGATTTCGATCAATACAAGCGGATCTGTGCCGATCCGGAAGTGATGCGCTTTCTTGGCGACGGGAAACCGATGTCGGAACTGGAGGCGTGGCGTCACATGGCTGCGATCATGGGGCATTGGTATTTTCGCGGGTATGGCGTCTGGGCGGTCAAAGAGAAAGCGACCGGAAAGCTCGTCGGCAGAATCGGTTTGATGAATCCGAAAGGGTGGCCGGGATTCGAGCTGGGCTGGACGCTCGCGCGCTCAAGCTGGGGCAGAGGTTATGCGACTGAAGGCGCCCGGCGGGTGATGGAGTACGCGTTCACAGAGATGAATCGCGATCATGTGATCAGTTTGATCGCTCCCGCGAACGTTGGATCAATCAAGGTCGCGGAACGCCTGGGCGAAACAGTGGAAGGCGAGACCGAGGTCATGGGGCATCACGTTCTGATTTACGGCATCGGTCGAGACGAGTGGAGGAAAAGACGTGAAGCAAATGAGCCTGCTTAGAGCATCCATCAGAGTTTTCGTGCCTTGCGTATTCGCGATCGCTGTATGCGCGTCGGCGGCCGCGCCCCAGAACGATCCATCTGTCGAACAGTTCTGGGCTAAGTTTAAGACAGCGGTGCAGAAAGGGGACAAGCCTTCCGTCGCTTCCATGTCGCGATTTCCGATCGAGATGCCTTACGGTGTCCCGAAGATAAGGACCCGCACGCAGGTAGCGCGGCGCTGGCGCGACCTTTTCATTGTTCAGGCGAACGCCGCGAAATGTTTCGAAGAGGCTAAACCGGTAGTTGATCCCGCGTCACGAAATCGCTTCACGGTCGGCTGCAAAGACGAGGCGGGAAATGAAGTTGTCGTTTACGGGTTTGTAAGCACGAAGATGGGTTGGAAGCTGATCTTCCTGGACAATATCAACGAATAGCGAGCGGTACGCACGCTTCCCGCGTCGAGGAGCACGCCAGCGGCGTGGGTGCCTATTGAGAAGCACGCCAGAGGCGTGCGTACCTATTGAGAAGCACGCCAGAGGCGTGCGTACCTATTAAGGTTCGATTGCCATTCTCGCCACTGAAGCCATTGGGATTCGTTCCGTCCGTCCCGTTTTCAGAATAATCACAATCACATTCGTATCGACGATGATGCGTCGCACGGTGGACATCGGGCGGTCGATGCGCGTGCCGTCGGTTTGCTCGATGATGAGCCGGGCGCCCGGCGGCGTTTCCTGAGGGGGCTTCTCAGTTGCCGGCTTCTCTTCAGTCTTCCGTTCTTCTTCAGCCGGCTTCTCTTCTTCGGCCTTGGGTTGCTCGGTTTCCTTTTTGGCGGTTTCAGTTTTTGGCGGAGTCCGCGTAGTTCGCGGCGGCGTCCGTACACGCTGGTTCCGTCGCGGCGGTGTTCTGGTTGTGTTCCGGCGCGTGGATGGGGTCGGAGTTACCGGTTTTTCTTCCGCAGGTTTTTCGACAACAGTCTCAGCCGGCTTCGACTCTTCAACGGCTACTTCGCCGGGCGGCCTGGGGATCGTGGCGCCGACTGATGAAAGGCGCTGCACGTTCTTGTCGGCCCGTTTATCCGGTTCAGTTTCGGTCGGAGCATTTTCAGCCACAGGAATACCGCCGCTGAACGGCTGAAAGGATCCGCCCAGTGTAATGCGATAAGTGCCGGGATCGTCGTTGGGCGTCTTCTCTTCAACGCGCAAAATCACAATCTGTCGCGTGCGAAAGTAGAGACTCTTCGTCACTTCCGGCGGAATCGTTCCCGCGTAAATTGTGATCTTTGTTAGCGGTCGAAACGTCACGGCCGTAAAAACATCGACATCGCCATTCAGGTTCCG
>DASUTF010000374.1:0-13260 GCA_036374695.1 Pyrinomonadaceae bacterium | reverse complement strand
AGCTCTAACCAACAAAATCAAAGGAGGCCAGGGTTGTTTCTATTGTCACCCCAACTCAAGCTCACCAAACCACTCCGAGACGGCGTGGAAACTACCAGTGCGCTTGACTTGCGGATCCAACTTCATAGATGACCCCTTTTTATTTTTTTACTTATTGGAGAATCGCAAAATCGCAGGCCTGACCCCTTTTTATTTTTTTTCCTTTTTATTTTTTTTGGACAGCAAAGTCCCCCAGAACTCTCGTCAGCGAAGCGCTTTGGAACACTCCTCAGTTTCCGGCTGTTATTCGAACTTGTCCCCTCAAACAGCGATAGCTTAATCTCATCACCGTAATGACCACCGCCCTGCGCGTTGAAAATATCTCAAAGCAGTATCGCATCTATGCGAAGCCGGGCGACCGGTTGAAAGAATCTTTGACGCGCGGTCGCCTGAAACGTCACCGCGAGTTCTGGGCGCTCAAAGACGTCTCGTTTGAAATCGAGAAGGGCACCACAACCGGCATTATCGGCCCCAACGGCAGCGGCAAATCTACTCTGCTGCAAATCATCACCGGCACGCTTGAACCGACGCACGGGAGCGTGTGGTACGACGGGCGAATCGCGGCGCTCCTTGAACTGGGCGCCGGCTTCAATCCGGAATTTACCGGCATTGAAAATGTCTTCATGAACGCGTCGCTGATGGGATTCTCGCGAGCTCAGACCGAAGTGCTGCTGGCGGAAATCGAGCGCTTTGCGGAAATCGGCGACTTCATTTATCAGCCGGTTAAAACTTATTCGAGTGGCATGTATGTGCGGCTGGCGTTTTCGATTGCCATCAGCGCCGCGCCTGATATTCTGATTATTGATGAAGCGCTGTCTGTCGGTGACGCCGTCTTTCAGCATCGCTGTCTACGGCGCATGCAGGAGCTCCAGGAGCGCGGCACGACGATCATTCTTGTGTCGCACGATCTGGCGGCCGTTAGAGCGCTCTGCTCGCGCGCCATTCTGCTAAATGGTGGACGTCTCGTCAAAGACGGCAAGTCTGTTGACGTGCTGAATCGGTACCAACAGATTATTATGGCGCGAGAGCGCGCGTATGAAGAAAGTTCGAGCAGGGTCTCAGAAGCAACCACGACGGCCGCGGCGGACAATGAGCTACCGCCGCTGCGCTATGTTTATCGCCACGGCGACGGCCGAGCTGAAATCCTCGGAGCAGAGTTGAGTGACCCAACTGGTCGCCGCGTGCAGATTGTCGATTCGGGCGAACCGGTAATGCTGCGACTCTCGGTGCGTGCCGATCAGGAATTGGATGATTTAGTCATCGGGTTCCTGATTAAGAACCGTCACGGCATACATGTTTACGGCACGAACACGACCGAAAAGCAGATTGAGCTGGGAGCGATCGCGCGGGGTGAAATACTCGAGTTGAGCTTTGAATTCGATTGCTCCCTGGGAATCGACGAATACTCGATCTCGCTAGCCGCCCATAGCGCCGCTGGGGAAAGTTACGACTGGCTGGATGGCGTCATTTTTTTTCGGGTTACCAGCCTCGACCACTGGGAAGGAGTGGCCAACCTGAACGCCAAAGTTGCCGTGCGCCAACCGTCAGTGCGGCGGCAAGGGACGCTCTCGTCGGTGCATAAATTAGTGGAGAACTGAGTCAGGAATGAGCGATAAAGAAGTCGAAGCAGTGCTCGAAGAAATCAAAGCGCGCATCCGCTCGCAACCGCGCGCGTCCGAAGGTTCGGCGACTTCAGAGCCCAACGGCGAACGGGAACCGGCACTTGGGGGCGAACAACTTCTTCAGTTAGTCCAGGCAAACGACGAAGCGCTGGCTGCAATTGATTCATGCCTGACCACCACGGAGCGGGCTTGGGACCGCCTGCCTCCGATCATAAGCAAGCGGCGCGGCGTGCTGGCCCGGCTGGAACTGTGGATTAAGCAGCGCGCCGGAATCGCCGGTCGCTGGTTCACCTGGGAGCAGGTCAACTTCAACGCCGCCGTGCATCACGCGCTTCAGCAGACGCGGCAGGCGCTTTCCCGTCTTGAACACTCAGTATTCGATCTAAGAACAATATCTCAGGCCCAGCTACAGAAAGCCGAAAAACAAGCTGAACTCCAAAAGAGTTTTGAAAAGGAACTTGAAAGACGAACAGCGGAAGTTAGGCATCAGTTTGAACAACGGAACGGTGAGGCGCGGGAACTGCACGCCCAAACGCGGGCTGATCTGCGGGAAGTGCAGGACCAGGCGGGGGCTAATTTGCGCGAACTGCGGGCTGAACTGCGAGCTGAGGCCGAGGCACTGCGCATCGAAATCGAGCGACGCCGGATTGAAACCAACGCGTTGCGCGCGTCGGTCCAGAGTAAAGAAAATGCACTTCCGGGAAAGGCGATCGTTCGAACCAAAGCGGAAACCCTCTTTGCCGCGCCCTACCACGTTCCCAGCCAAAAAGACTGTTTCTTTTACCATTCTATGGAGCTTCCGAAAACGGGGACGGTCGAAGGTCACTGGGATCTGCGCGGACGCGAATCGGAATATCTGGGTGGCGTTTCGTTCGCGGGCAAGCGAGTACTGGAGATTGGGCCCGGCAGCGGCCACCTATCATTTTTTATGGAGCGTGCCGGAGCAGAAGTCGTTTCAGTTGAGGCGGCAGACGATTTCGAGTGGGAGTTCGGCTGGAACATTCCTGAGGTGAGCGCGCCCGAACTGGAGCTGAAACTGGCAGCGCACCGGGAAATGATGCGCGGCATGAAAAACTCTTACTGGTTTGCACATGAGGCATTTAAGTCGAAGGCAAACGTACATTATGGGAGCGCCTACGCCTTGCCCGATGAACTGGGAAGGTTCGACATCTCAGTCATCGCCTGCGTGTTGCTTCATAACAAGAACCCCTTAACGATTCTGGAAAACTGCGCCCGGCTGACGACTGACACCATTGTCGTGGTCGAAAATTTTCGGCAGGGTCAACTTTCGGAAGTGCCCGCTGAATTTCTGCCGAAAGCCGACGAACGTTTATGGGACACCTGGTGGGGGTTTTCGCCGCGCTATTTCGTAGAGATCCTGCGCAGCATGGGTTTTCCAGATCATCGGGTGAGTTTTCACCAACAGATTTGTCAGGGAGAGCCGGTAGATCTGTTTTCGGTGGTGGCCAGGCGTTTTAGCTCGCGTCCGGTCACTATTGTCAACGAGAAGCTCGATGTGGAAATAACCAGCGCCGCTCGAAGCCTGCATCTCTCACCCGGCGCGCTCGTGCCACTTCCGATTCGGGTAGTTAATTGCGGCCGCACTCCCGTTTCATCGTCGATACGGCCGTCGGTGCTGCTTTCTTATCACTGGCTGCATGAGTCAGGTGACGTAGTGGACTGGAATGGCCTGCGCACTGCCATGCCCAGAACACTCTATCCTGGCGAGAGCGACGATCTGATGCTCATGGTGCGCGCTCCGGCTGACTCTGGCTCGTATTGCCTGGCAGTCACGCTTGTTGAGGAGCATGTGAAGTGGTACGACGACGAAATTGCGGGCTTGCCCTTGAAGATTATGACAACGGTCTCGAAACCGGCTGCCCGGACCTGAAGCGCCAGCGAAGCCGAAAAACCAGGTCACATCAAAGTTGAGCGAGCGGTTTCGCTTTTCAGTATATGGTCCGGAACATCTTAATTTGCACGACGCAAGTGCCTTTCACTTCCGGTGGCGCAGAGGCTCACGTGGCCGGTTTGAGGCGCGCGCTGATCGAAGCAGGATACAAGGCAGAGGTCGTGGCCGTGCCCTTCAAGTGGTATCCACCGACGGAAATCATGCGCGGCGCCATGGCCTGGCGCATGCTCGATCTGTCTGCCGCAAATGGGCAGCGCGTCGATTTGGTGATCGGAATGAAGTTTCCGGCTTACCTGGTTGCGCACCCAAACAAAGTCCTCTGGATTTTGCACCAGCATCGCTCGGCTTATAACCTTTGGGGCACCGCGTTCGACGATCTTTCAACCTTTCCCGAAGGCGTCCGCGTTCGCGAATGGATCAAACATTGCGACGAGAAGCTTATTCCCGAAGCGAAAAAGGTTTTTGCCAATTCGCGCACCGTCGCTGATCGACTGAAGCGATACAACAACCTCGACAGCGAGGTGCTGTATCATCCGCCGCCCCTGGCTGATCGTCTGCGCGCGGGCGAGCAAGGCGATTACATCTTTTATCCCAGTCGCCTCGAACCACAGAAGCGACAAGACTTGCTGATCGAGGCTTTGAAGTATGCACGCGCGCCGGTCAAAGTGGTCTTTGCCGGCAGCTCGAGCGACGCCTCGCATTACGAAGCGCTGGCCCGGCAACATGGAGTCAACGATCGAATTATTTTTCGTGGCTTTGTCTCCGAACATGATCTCATCGAGTTGTACGCGAATTCGCTGGGCGTTTGTTATCTCCCATTCGACGAGGATTACGGTTACGTAACACTTCAGGGAATGCTGTCGGCAAAACCCATAATCGTCACCCACGATAGCGGCGGTGCGACAGAATTCGTCGAAGATAAAATTACTGGTGTGATCGCGCAACCCGATCCAAAAGCAATCGCTGAAGCAATCGATCAACTTTACGCCGATCGCAATCGCGCGCGTCGGATGGGCGAACAAGGACTAGAAAAAATCTCATCAATTAACCTTGGATGGTCGAATGTAGTTGATGAGATTATCAGCGCGGCCTGATTCCGAAGCTTAAAGATTAAACTTCATCGCTGACGCGACACAAAGCCGATCTGGCGTTGCCGTCGCCAAGCAGGACGGACCACAGTCTTTGCGTCTGACAATGCAGAGCCTGTCTCCGGGTTAATTTACGGGCATCGATTTATATCGGATCAACTTACGCGGATCTGTGCCAACGCAAAGGTATCGTGTAACAGCACGCCAACTTAATGCGATTGCCTGAATTCACTACTTACGTTGCTGGCAAAGCTTCCGGAGTAACCTTCACCGATCTCGTAATACTGCCGTATCTAATAGTTCTCGTGCGGCAATATTTCTGGACTATCGAGCAGAATATTGCCGCTTGGATCCTAACTGTGGTAGTCACCGCAGTTCTTTGGCTTTTCTTTCTCCGGTTGAAAGAACCAGATGAGCAGAGAGTCGGGCGTCGATTTTGGATAATAGTAGGGCTCCCCCTGCTGCTGGTGTTTGCATTACGCGTCGCGTTCCCGGATACGAGCTACGACGTGCTCAATTACCGGATCGTAGGCGCCGAAAGGGCGTTGCGCGGGTGGCCGTTCATCTCCGGCGATTTTTTTCCTCCATTCTATCCGTTAAATTCGGCCCCCGATATGCTTCTGGGAATATTCAGGCACCTGCTCGGCTATCGTCTCGGTACTATATTCAATCTTTTTACTCTGCTGGCAACGGCCGTTTGGGTGTACAAACTGCTGGAACCATACATTCCCAACCGGATTCTGGTTAATTTTGTAGTTTTGGCCGTCGTGTGGACAGAGCATGCGCTCTTTCTCGTCAATAATTATATGGTTGACCTACTCGCGTTACCGTTACAACTCGAGGCCACATGGTTGTCATTACAGTCGACGAGGCAGAACTCAAGCAAGCGACTTTGGCGTTTTGCGCTGCTCCTCGGGATAACTGTAGCGCTTAAGCCTCTGAATCTCGCCTACGCCCTTCCGCTAATCGCAACCTACTTCATGACCACGTTTTCAGAGCGAAAATCGCTGCGATTACGCTCGTTGTTAACCTCTGGCCCCGTAGCGGTGGGACTGTTCCTCCTGCCGCTGGCTCCATATACGCTCTATATCTATCGGGAAACAGGAAATCCGGTTTTCCCACTGTACAATGCCATTTTTAAATCCCCCTTCTGGCCGCTGGCTAATCTCTATGATGAGCGCTGGGGGGCACAAACGTGGCTTGAGACCCTCGTGTGGCCAGTGCGCGTTGCGTTTGATACGTCGCGAACCGGAGAACTCGCGGTCAATTCCGGCAGATTGAGTCTAGCCGTCATCGCCGCTGTGATCGCGTTGGTTGCCCTGAGGCGAGATCGCCGGCTGCGCGCGCTCAGCGTCGCTACATTACTCGGCGCATTTCTGTGGAGCGCGGCTTTAACTGGATATTCGCGCTATTCAGTGTTGGTCGAGTTTATTGGCGGAATCACGCTCGTCTGCGTGATAAGCCGAATCCTGTTGACTTGGAAAGCCAATAGTTTGTGGCAGCATTACACCCGCGCAACGTTCGCAGGGATTTTGTCTCTAGGTCTGATCGTGCAATTGGCGCGCGCCTCGTATTATGTCACCCAATACGAGTGGAGCATGCGGCCGACGGTTTTTGACGAGCCGAGGGCTCATTTGGCCGAGGCGACACTTATACTGCGTGATTATCGTCTCGAAAAGTTCATGGACGATGCAGACCGCAGTCGACTCAGCAGTGTTGGAGCCTGGATTGAAAGTGGCCCTTTAGCGAGTGGATTTTATGCGCTGCTCGCGCCCGACAAACCGATCTTGTGTGCTTTTGTCCCCGACTATTTTTATTCGCATGAGGGCCGGGAAAAGTTCAATCAGGCGCTGCGCCAGTCCGCCGGAAAGAGCCTGGGAACCCTGTGCCACGAAAACGACATTACTACTTGCACCAGATTTGCACAGGCTCGCGGCCTGGAAGTTATCGAGCATCTCCCGGTGACAATTCCAGTTTATTCGCGGCAAATCCAAATCAGGATGCATCTTATGACGCTCAGACTTTCAGAACCGAACAAGTGACTCTGGTACTTAAAAATGATCGCGAAGGATAGAGTATGAAAATACCAAACCATTTCGCTTTCACGTTTACGCTGATTTGGGTTGCAGTTGCCTTGTCCTGCGGGTCGGAAAATAGAAGCAACGTCGATCCGTCAAAACGGCAGAGCGCACAACTAACGCCATTGTCCAGCCCGGCGTTTCGGGCTTTGCTGAGTCTTCCCAATCCTCCCACCCGGATGCGCCCGGGCGAGAAGCAGATTGTTCAAGTAAACGTTAAGAACGCAAGCGCTGAAGCCTGGCCTGCGCTGGGCGCGGCGGACGCGAGGTTTGCAATCACACTTCGCAACCGGTGGTTAAGTGCGGACGGAAAAAAAGTGATCAATGATATCGATGGCGGAGCCAGTCTCCCTTACGATTTAACGCCGGGGAGCGTGACAGACATGAACATAAGTATCACTGCTCCGGCCGAACCCGGCGAGTACGTGTTGGAATTCGACATGGTGCAGGAACGGGTAACATGGTTTCGCGATAAGGGTTCCCAGCCAACGCGGCTTAAAGTAAAAGTAGAACCGTGATGCGGGTTGTTGAGGTTGGGTTAACTCTGATCAGGCGCGCGCAGCAACTGGCTCGCGGGATCCTCGGCGGGAGCCTTATTGCTCGCGCCGCCGCTCACTGAGGAGTGCGAGCGGTCGTTTTTTGCGCTTGTGCTGTCACGAACCATCGTGCTGACGATTTTCTTTATGGCGCCAATTTTCCAAGGCGCTTTGCAGGGGAACTCCTCCACCGCGTCTCTCGCAAACTGAACCAGTAGTCACTCGGGGCATTTACTGGTCAAAAGCATCGCGGTATCGTGGTGCTCGATGTTGCGAATAACCGACCGCTAACCAATGATCACTTCCGACTGACTTCCATGCGCCTTGCTTACTTCAGCCCCCTCAATCCGCAACGATCGGGAATCTCCGACTACAGCGAAGAACTGTTACCGCATCTGGCCGCGGAAGCAGAGATCAGTCTGTTTGTTGACGGCTTCCAGCCGTCAAACCGTGAAATAACCTCGCCGTTCGAGATTCTCAACTACCGTAAAGATCCTTCGCACCTCGCGAACCTGAGAGATTTCGATGCCGTCGTTTACCACATGGGAAACGATCATCGTTATCACGCCGGGATGCTTGACGCGATGAAGCAGCGCGCAGGCATCGTTGTATTTCACGATTTCGCTTTGCAGGACTTTTTTCTTGGTCTGGCGCGAGACCGCAACGACTTGCGGTTGTATCTGAATGAAGTGGAGCTTTGCTACGGCTGGAAAGCGCCCGAGCAAGCAGCCGAGTTTCTTTCGAGAGGCGCGACCCCGGCAATAGCAAACAAGCCACTCGAGTTTCCGCTCAACTGCGGTATTGCCAAATCTGCCGAAGGAATCATCGTTCATTCGGCTTGGCAGGCAGAACGTTTCGCCAGGCTCGCGCCGGGCGTTCCCTGCGCACGAATCAACCATCACATCACACGGGAAGCAGCCGCGGCGGCGCCGCGCACTGATCGTCCGGCGAGTGGTCCGGTGCGGATCGCTTCATTTGGACTGATTACGCCGGACAAGGGCATAGAACGCGCCTTACGAGTGCTGGCTAAACTTAAAAGCGTTTATGATTTTCGATACACGTTGGTCGGATCGGATAGCAACTTCCAGGAGCTGCCGCAGATAATCGCGCGTTACGGCCTAAGCGATCGGGTTTCGGTGACCGGCCACGTTTCGCTGGAAGAGTTTCAGCAATGGATTGCGCGGGCGGACATCGCGATCTGTCTGCGTGAGCGTTCAGTGGGCGCGACATCAGGAAGCCTCTGTCGTGTCATGGCAGCGGGCATTTCGGCGATTATCTCGAACGTCGGCGGTTTCGCTGAGCTTCCCGACGATGCCGTGGTCAAAATCGATCACGATGAATACGCAGATACATTGCTCGAGGCATACCTGCAACGGTTGATCGAGGATTCCGGATTGCGCGACCGCATCGGCGCAAACGCGCGCGCTTACGTGGTGGCCGAACATCGAATCGAGGCCAGCGCCGCGCAGTATCTACAGTTCATTCGCGAGGTGATTGCCGGGCGCCCACGGCGGCAGTTGGTTAATCATATCGCCGACCAGATGGCCGAGCTTGACGTTGGCGTCAGTGACAATGCGGTGCTGCGATCGATTTCCGGCGAAGTGGCGCTGCTGGCGCCGGCCGCGGCTTTTGTTGCACCGAACGGTCATGACGAAATCGGCGGTTTATCCCGGGCTTCTTCAACTCGGGACTTACCGGTTAAAGCAGAACCGCCAGGCGCCAGAGCTTCCCGCCGAGAAGGTACGACCGGAGAGGTTGAGTCGCGGCCGGCGGGCGGCCGCCTGGCAAAGGTCGAGGGTATCGACTACCGATGCGGAGCATTAGAATATGCTCGCCAGTTGAATGACGAACTCAACTACTATTTGCACACAAAACCGTTCTGCAATCTCCACAAGCCAATCAGATACTCCGGCGACGGCATGGATCCCGAAACTCATCGCCACTTTTGCGACTTTGCCAACATCGCCGCCACGCTGGCGCTGCGGGCTGAGGCGCGAATTCTGGACGTCGGATGCGGTCCCGGTTGGTTAAGCGAATATTTTGCGCGTCTCGGCTACGACGTCACCGGCATCGACATCAGCGACGATTTGATCGCCGTGGCCCGCGAGCGGCTCGCGCGCTTGCCTTATCAGGTTGATCAGGAAACTCCCCTAAAGTGCCGCTTCCTGGCTTGCGACATCGAAGAAGCTCCCTTGCCGGAAAAGTTCGACGCGCTGATTTGCTACGACGCCCTGCATCACTTTGAAGACGAGCAAAGTGTTTTCCGTAACCTGGCGGCCATGCTGAATATCGGCGGCGTTCTGTTCATTGTGGAAGGAGATAAACCTGATGCGGACTCGGATACGGCGAAAGAATTGCGTCGTTCCATGCGCGAGTACAGAATCCTCGAATCGCCTTTTAGTGCCAGGTATCTGCGCGCGCTGGCAGACGAGCATGGCTTTGCAATTGTCGGCGATTATGTCAGTGTCAACGGATTATTCCCCCGGGAAGCGATTGCTGAGAACCAAATGTCGCTAAACGGGGTCGATACCAATTACCATTACCTGGTCTGCAAGAAGGTTACCGACCACGGACCTGCTTCAACTGTGCCCACCAGCCGCTTTCCAGGTGATTTGCGCGCACGAATTACGGGGACCGGACTGAACATCGGGCGGCTGTCGCCGGGGGAAGCATTTAAGTTCTCAGTCGCAATTGAGAATATTGGCGCTACATTATGGCTGGCGGGCGCTGAACCGCGCACCGGAATTGTGATGCCGGCCACCCTAATCACAGATGAAGAGGGCACACTGGTTAGCGAAGTTCACGGGGAACCTGTGTTGCCGCGCGCAGTCGCACCCGGAGAGACTCTCACGCTGAACTTTGAGCGCATTGCCCCCCACCGCAGCGGCAAGTACTCGCTTAAACTTGACCTCGTCGACCAACACGTCTGCTGGTTCGAGGAAAGAGGATCACACCCGCTGGTAATTGAATTCCACGTCGCCTGATGTCACGGATGACCAGAGAAAAAATTTTACTCGGCCTGAAGCGACTTGAACCCTGGTTTCATTGCATCGATCTGGGCGAGGGAATCCGCACTAAAACGCAGAGCGCCAGCGGTGAACCCGTCGAGCATCCTGAGCCGACCTGGAAAGCCGTCCAAGTCTGTGTGCCGGATGATCTAAGGGGAAAAAGCGTGCTCGACGTCGGATGCAACGCCGGCTTTTATTCGATCGAAATGAAGCGGCGCGGCGCGGCGCGCGTGCTCGGCGTCGATTCGCAACGGAACTTAATTCGCCAGGCGCAGTTCGTGCGTCGCGTGCTTGGCATGGACGTCGAATACGAGCGGCTGTCGGTTTACAATCTCGATCCCATTCGCATGGGCCAGTTCGACGTGACGCTGGCCCTGGGGCTGATCTATCACTGCAAGCACCCGGTGCTGGCGCTCGAGAAACTGTTTGCGGTTACGCGCGAGCTGCTGGTGATTGAAACCGCTGTGTACCCGCCTGAGAAGGTTCCCGACTCATTCGAATACGACGAAGGCGGGAGCCGTCCCACGCTTCATCCGCTCGCGTACATTGAAAATACGGCCGACGCGAAAGAAGCAATCTATAACTGGTTCGTGCCGGGTGTGAATGCGCTCACCGCGCTGCTGAAGAACGTCGGTTTCGACCGCACTGAGGTTTTTCCAGGCGTGCAAGCCGATCGCGTCATCGTGGCTTGTCATAAACGCGAGCCTTACCCGGACAGTCGGGTGGTGAACTATCTGGCGGCACGGCTCACCTTGTTATCCGCTCCCGTGACGGCGCGGGCGGGCGAAGTTTTGCGCTTTCGGCTTCGCGCTGAAAACAGCGGTCACGCGCGGTGGTTACGCGGCAGCGAGTGCGACAGGAAACAGGGCGACGTGCATCTGGCCGCGCATGTACTCGACACACACGAAGAACCGTTGTCCTGGTATCACGCCGGAGCGTTGCTGCCGGGCGACGTTGCTCCCGGCGAAGCAGTTGAGATTGACATCGACGTGCGCGCGCCCCAACAGTCCGGCAATTACGTTCTCATGTTCGACATGGTTTCCGAACACCTGGCGTGGTTCGAGGACCTGGGATCAGAGACAGTCAAGCAATCGATCGAAGTTATTTAAGTGCTACGCAGCGCGCACTGCAACCAAACTCGCGCGTTCTTCCATCCGGCCGGCGAATTCGTGGTAGTAGTTGGCCCGGGTAATCTTTTCGATTTCAAAGCCGAGAATCCTCAGCAGCTCGCGATACAGGCCCACTGAATAAGTCCACCACGTAAAATCGGCTTCAGGTCGATCGGCGTTGGGTTCGAAGCGCGCGATCTTTTCATTGCTTTCAATCAAAGGCGTGACCAGCACCATTCGTTCGCGCGTCAGGCGCGCGATTGAAATCAGTGCGGACACCGGATCGACCAGATGTTCCAACACCGCGCCCACGATCGTGATATCGAATTGGCCCAACTCCTGCGGAAGCGCGTAAATGTTTCCGTAATAAACATCTGCTTTCGAATTCAACAGCCGGTGACAAAGCCAGTACGCATTCTTCCACTTTCGGATCCAGGCATCGTGTTGATCGTATATGTAAAGCTTTCCTTTGAATGGCACGATGGCCTGCTGGCGCACGTCGCTCATGTCGAATGAAAGTACGCGCGAGGCGCCACGGGCTTCGGCTTCAAAACTCAGAAAGCCGGTGGCCGTTCCCACGTCCAAAACCGATTTGCCGCGAACATCAACGCCGCCGATGTAATCGTCAAAGCGAGTACGCAGGTCCCAGTGTCCCTTCTGCACGCCGAGATCCGGCAACTCGATGGTATGGTAAAAGTAACAGTCTTCAAGCCGTTCAACCTGCCAGGGTTCAACGAAGAGTGAGTTGGATTCGCGCGCGTCAGTCATTTACCTCAAGCCAACATCTCAGCGGCACGGCGCCGGAAAAATCTTTGGCGAATACCGCTGCCAAACGTCAGCCCCAAAACGCTCAGCAGCGATATAACCAGTCCGATCAAAACAGATTTAGGGCGATAGACAAATTCGACCTGATGTTGGCCTGCCGGCACAATCGCGCCGCGCAGGTTGTAATTCACGCGCAGCGTTTCAACGGCGCGCCCATCGACATAGGCTCGCCAACCCGGATAGTGATTCTCGCTGAGCACCAAAATCTGATCGGAATCTGCTTTCGTCGTAATCACGATGCGATTAGGTTCATAAAGCGTAATCGAAGCTTCTCCGCCGGAGGCCCCTCCCGACAGGTTTCCAACGCTCGGGTCGATTAAAGCAGTCCTGGCCGGATCCCATTTTGTTCCATCCGCGAACTTGCCGGCGCGGATTACCTCCAAAGTATCTGTTTCAATTAGCACACGCCCTTCCGGCGCCAGCCAGGCCCGTGGCAACGCCCGCGTATTCTCGTAAATGTCCACCGCGGTCTGCTTTAGCAGCTTCCAGCGAGCAATTGGCGATTCGTGGCTATCTTCAAAAGGCTCGACGGTTGCGGCGTGCCGCGGCAGCGCATAGGTCTGGCCCGAGCTCGAATCGACCAGCGTGATCCGAAACACTGCCAACGACAGATCGGGAGCGGTAGCTTGCGGTTCTGACAGAATTTCACCGCCGGAGATCTCGGCTCTTTCAGGCAGCGCGATCGTAGTCAGAAACGTGTGGCCCTGGTAATTTCCGCTGGCGTCGTTAACTTCAAAGCTGGTGGCGACGGCTGGCCTCTGATGGCGAATGCGCGCGCGAATGTCTCGGCGATCATAAGCCCATTCCGCCGTGTCCACTCCGGCCCGCAAAGGAACTTCAAGCACTCGGCCATCGGAAGTTTTCAAGCGGACTCGTCCCACGACCGCTTTGTCGTTCACGCCCTCGGACCACGCCAGGTGGGTGACCAATGCGATCCGATCGATAAACACCGGGGGAAACGAAAGCGAAATGTGCCTTTCGCGCGAGATGCCGGGCAGGCCTAATTCCGTGGACGCGAAAGTTGAATTGCCGAGCTGTTCGGT
>DASUTF010000373.1:0-5519 GCA_036374695.1 Pyrinomonadaceae bacterium | reverse complement strand
GTCGCCGCTCGAATTCATGCGCCGCTACGGTTCGTTTGAGATCTCAAAAAAGGTCGGGCCGCTTTACGAGCAAACAGTACCGCAGGAAGAGCTCGAGGATGTTCGTGAAGACGAGCTTGGCCGCATATTCACGCGCGCGCCGAAGCCGGCATCGCTTAATGTCGTGCCGGTTCCAACTCCCGATGGCGATGCCGATGGCCGTCGCCTGGTGGGCGTGCGTCTCGATGGTGAAATCAGACGCGGCTTTCCGACCCAGAGCGGCAAGCTGGAATTCTTTTCCCGAATGCTCGTTGACTGGGGCTGGCCGGAGTACGCGATTCCGACCTACATCGCGAGTCACGTTCATCCTGAGAACCTCGAAGCTGATCAAACGATTCTCATCTCAACGTTCCGGCTGCCGATTCAGATTCACACGCGCAGCGCGAACGCGAAGTGGCTGAATGAAATCGCGCACACGAATCCGCTTTGGCTGCACACGGGCCACGCGGCGAAGTTGGGCGTTCGCACCGGCGACCTGGTGCGCGTGGAAACTGAGATTGGATACTTCGTCGTGCGCGCGTGGGTGACTGAAGGCATCAAGCCGGGCATCGTCGCGTGCAGTCATCACATGGGACGCTGGAAGACGCACGAGAGTGGCCAGCGCCAGTTGACGGCGACGGTGAAACTCGATCGTGATGGGACAAGGTGGGGAATGAAGCGCGAACGTGGCGCCGAACCGTACGAGTCCAGCGACGCTGACAGTTTGCGCATCTGGTGGAACGATGTCGGCGTGCATCAAAACCTGACGTTTCCGGTTCATCCCGATCCGATCTCCGGGATGCACTGCTGGCACCAGGTCGTGCGCGTGTGCAAAGCTGAAGCGACCGACAGCTACGGCGACATTCACGTTGATACCGCGAAGTCGCGCGAGGTTTACCAGAAATGGCTGGCCCAGACGCGCCCCGCGGCTGAGTATTCTCCAAATGGTGAGCGCCGGCCTTACTGGATGCTGCGGCCTTTGAAGCCGGCGCGCGAGTTCTATCGCTTACCGACGAAGGCGAAAGAGAACGGGAAGTAAACTCGAGTTCAGGTTGTTCTCAGCGAGTCTCTGTGCAATCTCTGAGACTCGGTGGTGAATTCATCCCTCACAAACACTCACCACAGAGACACGGAGATCGCACGGAGATTCACAGAGAAGCGGCGACAATAGTCACAGTCATGATAATTAGAACGGTATCTTTCGTTGGCTTCCTTTGGCTCACATGTTTTCAGCTGAGCTTTGCGCAGACTTCCGAACCGCCGCGCTTTGAAAGCTACCCGGCGGACGTCTATGCCGGTAAGCCGGCGCCGCTGAATCTGCGCAGTCACCCGATGGCGCGCATGTTTCGCACGCGCATCCGCGAGCAGCTTCGAGAAGAAGGCATCAACTTCGCAGGTCACTACACCATTGCGGTGATGGGTTGCGGGACGGGTTGCTCGACAACGGCGATCGTTGACGCGCGCAATGGCCGCGCGTATTTTCCGCAAGTCTTCGACGGCTGGTCTGTCGGGCCCGGCGGGTTTCCCGACGAAGGTGAAGACGTGCGCACCTTTCGCCCCAACAGCGGGCTGCTGAAGATCTTTGGGTCGCCGCGTCTGGGCGCATACGAAGAATGGGGACCGCCCGGCGTCTATTACTACGAATGGAAGAACAACCGGCTGCGACAGGTGCACTTTGTGCCAACGCCCTCTCCGGGATCATCGAGACCTTGATTATCAACGCCGCTGCTTTTAAGAAACTAACGCAAGATGCGGGCAGGATGCCCGCGCTCCCAGGACTATGAAAAAGCTTCTGTCAGTTTGCCTGCTGTTGAGCTTGATCACCGTCGGGTTCTTCACGCGCACAGCCCCAGGTCAAGCTGCACCGAGCACTCCTAATTCCCAAATCGATCAATCGACGGGAACTCAGCTCTGGCGACAGGTTGAAATCATTCGCACGTCGCACGGGGTTCCGCACATTCGCGCTGAGAATTTGCGGGCGGCTGGTTACGCGCTTGCGTGGCTGCAATCTGAGGATTACGGGCCCCGCACCGCCATGAATGTTTTGGAAGCGCGCGGCCAGTTGGCGCTGGTCAACGGTTACGCCGGCATCGAATCTGATTTTCTGGCGCTGCCGTTGCGGAATCGAGTGATTCAGACTTATCACCTGCTCGATCAGGAAACCCGTGATGTTTACGAAGGTTTCGCGGTGGGGCTGAATCGGTATATCGAGTTGCATCCGAGCGAGTTTCCGCCGCGAATGCCAAAAGACTTCAGTGGTTACGACGTGGCCGCGATCGACGCCACCGGACCGTCGCTAAGAAAGGCTAGAGGATTTCTCGCGAAGATCAATCCCGCGCCGACGCCATCGCCTTCGTCTTCGCCGGCGGGAACTCCGCCCAGCAGTGAAGGCGCTCAGAAGGATCCTGACGAAGGATCAAACACCTGGGCATTCGCTCCCAGCCGCACTAAATCAGGCAAAGCGATTCTGTTGCGAAACCCCCATCTGATGTGGACCGCGGGCTACTACGAAGCGCATCTGACCGTGCCGGGTGTCGTCGATTTCTATGGCGACTTTCGGATTGGCGGTCCGTTTATTGTAGTCGGCGGTTTCAATCGACACCTCGGCTGGTCGACCACGAATAACACTCAGGATCTTGCCGAGATTTACGCACTGGATGTTGACCCCAGGACTGCGGACTATTACCTGTTCGACGGCGCTTCGCTTCCGCTCACCCGCGAGCTGAGGACGGCCGCGTTTCGAAATGGCGAAGGTCTTTCGACTGAGACGCGCGAGTTCTGGTCAACGCCGCTCGGGCCTGTCATCTATCGCGCTAATGGAAAGATCTACATCGTCAGGACTGGCGGAGACGGGGAGTTTCGTGCGGGCGAACAGTTCCTGCGGATGATGCGCGCTACTTCGCTGGCCGAATGGAAGGAAGCCATGAAGCTCCGCGCGCGCGTGACTTCAAACTTCACTTACGCCGATCGCGCGGGAAACATCTACTTCGTTTGGAATGCTGCTTTGCCTCACTTACCGCATCCGAGCGGCGGCGATGCGGTGGCAACGCCGGCGCGCACCATGCGCGACATCTGGACGCGTTATGTTCCTTTTGAGTCGTTGCCGCAAGTCCTCAACCCGCCTGGCGGGTATATTCACAACGAAAACGATTCTCCACACTTTACGAACGTGAAAGGCCCGGTTGATACCAATAACGCTTTTCCGAATTTCGAAAAGCCCGATCTGTCTTTGCGCGGCCAACTTGCCATTCAGCTAATCGGCGGCGACAACAAGTTGAGTCTCGAGGACGTGGTGCGGCTGAAGCATAGTTACCGGATGTTGCTCGCGGATCGCGTGAAGGCGGATCTGATTGCCGCGGTTAAATCGAAAGAACCTACTGGTGACGTGGCGGCGGCGATTAGCATGCTCGAGCGCTGGGACAACACGGCGGCGCCTGAGAGCAAAGGCGCCACGCTCTTCGAAGTGTGGTGGGCCGAGTACTCAGGTTTGCGTCCGCCGAACCGCACGCCGCTGCCTGATGAAAGGCGCTTCGCGAAAGTTTGGACCGCCGCCGATCCATTCAACACGCCGCGCGGGCTGGCGGATCCGGGGCGCGCGATTGAATCTTTCAACTGGGCAGTCGCTGAGACCGGGCGCCGTTATGGAAGTTTTGACGTTGCCTGGGGAGACGTCCACCGCGTTCGCCGCGGTAATTTCGATGTTTCTGTCGGCGGCTGCCCCGGTTCGTTGGGCTGTTTTCGCGTGTTGGCTTTTACTCGTGATACGGATGGAAAACTCGCTGCGACCGGCGGGGATGGCTGGGTGCTCGCGGTCGAGTTCGGCGAAGTGCCTCGCGCTTTTTCGGTGTTGGCATACGGACAGAGCGCGCGCCGAGAGTCACCCTGGTTTGCGGATCAGGCCGAGATGTTCGCGAAGGGGCAAATGAAGAAGGTTGCCTTTACGGCGGCCGATGTCGATGCGCAAGCTGTCTCGAGGTACCGGCCAGGCGAGAAATGAAAATGGCTTTCTCGGGCACGAATGAACTTATGGGACATATGGGGATAGGACCCAGAGGCCCATCAGTCCTATGATTGGACTTTGACAGCAGCTATGCGTCGCGGTATTTGTAAACGCGTTCAAAGGATGTGGCGATTTAAAGCCCGCCGGAATTCCAATGTATTTCAAGCAATTCTATCTCGGTTGTCTCGCGCACGCTTCTTACCTGATTGGCTCGGACGGTGAAGCCGCCGTCGTCGATCCGCAACGCGACGTCGATCAGTACATCGATGAAGCGGCGCTGCAGGGTTTGAAGATTAAGTACGTCATCGAAACGCACCTGCATGCGGATTTTGTGAGCGGCCATCGTGAGCTGGCTGAACGAACCGGCGCTGAAATCGTTTTCGGTAAGAAAGCCGGCGCGACATTTCCGCATCGGGCAGTGAAAGAGGGGGACGAGCTGAGTGTCGGCAGCGTGAAGTTGCGCGTGATTGAAACTCCCGGGCATACGCCGGAAAGTATTTGCGTACTGGTAAGTGAGGCGGAAAAGATTGCGGGCGAGGGCGCCCGCGATCCCAATACTGCGAGCCAGGACGCGCGCGTACCGAAGCTTTTGACCGGGGACACTTTGTTCGTCGGCGACGTAGGCCGGCCCGATCTCGCCGGCGGCCAGGGATACACGTCGCAGATGATGGCGGCGATGATGTACGACACGCTTCACAACAAGATTTTGAAATTGGATGATGCGGTTGAGGTTTATCCGGCACACGGCGCCGGTTCGATGTGCGGAAAAAACCTGTCCAGTGAAAAGTCTTCGACCATTGGCCAACAGCGCCAGTTCAATTACGCGCTTCAGCCGATGACAAAGGATGAATTCGTGCGCATGATGACGGCGGACTTGCCTGAAGCGCCGGCTTATTTTCCGAAGGATGCCGAGATCAACCGCACGGGCGCGTCGTCGTTAAATGAACTCCCGCCGTTGTTGCCGTTATCGCCGGCTGCAGTTTTGGAACATGCAAAGCAGGGCGATGTTGTGCTTGATGTTCGATCCGCCGCAGATTTTGGATTGGGTCACGTCCCCGGTTCATTGAACATTGGGCTCGGCGGACAGTACGCTTCGTGGGCCGGAACCTTGATTTCGTTCAATGCGCCCGTGGTAATCGTGGCTGAGTCGGAAGACAAAGCGAACGAAGCGCAATGTCGTCTGGCGCGCGTCGGTCTGGAAAACGTTAAAGGGTATCTCGCCGCTGGAATTCAGGCCTGGCGCGAGGCTGGATTCGAGGTGGCGGCCATTCCGCAAATTACGGTCGCGGAATTGAAAGAACTGATCGAGAACGAGAGCGATCTTCAGGTGGTCGACGTGCGCCGGGCCGGCGAATATGAATCGGGTCATGCGCCACGAGCCGTGAGTGCGCCGCTGGCAAATCTCCGCGAGACTTTGCCGAAGCTGAATCTGAATCCGGCTGGTAAGACCGCGGTCATCTGCGCGGGGGGTTATCGTTCGAGCGCGGCGACCAGCATCATG
>DASUTF010000372.1:0-7762 GCA_036374695.1 Pyrinomonadaceae bacterium | reverse complement strand
AACGATGACGAAGGGGACATGGGCGTTGCGTTGTTGAGCCGCATGCCGATTACCGATGTCGAGCTGATCGATCTGCCTTGGCACGAATGTCCCTGGCATCCGCGCGTTGCCGTCGCCGCGACCATTCATTGGCGCGGTGAGAAAGTTCGGCTGTTCAATGCGCACATCGATCCGCACGGCCCGCTCGACAATCAACATCAGCAGACTGAAGCCGTCCTGGAACGGGCGCAGGAGCATGAAGGGCCGACTGTGGTGCTCGGCGATTTCAACACTCTGTCAAAGGAGAAGGCCGTCCAGATTCGCAAACTGATGGAGTCACACGGCTACATGACACCCTTTCCCACGGACATTCCAACCTGGCGCGGCGCGGGTGTCGTGCGCTTTCACGCCGATTGGATTTTCGGCAAAGGGGTCACGTTCAAACGCTGGGGAGTTGCGAAGCCTTTGAACGTTTCCGATCATTGGCCGATTTGGGCGGAGGTAGAATTAGAGGCTAGAGGTTAGAGACTAGAGGTCAGAGGCTGGCCAACACCAAACTAGGTCGTATAGGCGCCGGCGGCCCACTCTGATGTTGTGCAGCTTCCCCAGGGCGCACGGTTGTGGACTATAACCCTTACTATTTTGCCGTTGGCTATTTTATCCTGGCAATATTCGTATTTAAGCCGGGGCTTCTGATCAAAGACTTCTCTTACAGATTGATCTTGGCAATTTCTTTCGTCCTCTTCGTGCTAGGACTCGCACTCCACTTCACGCCGCAGGCATTGGAATGGGGCGCAGGTGCTCTTCTGGCACCCCTCTTGACCTTGGCGTACTTTCGATTCTGTCGGAAACTCTTCATCCGGTTCGTAAGACGAGAACCAGTTGATACTGCCTTCAATTGGGCTCCCGAGCTGGTGAAGGACCGTGCGTTTGCCTTCGCTTATTTTTTTGGCGGCATCCTAATAATCCTTGCCACCATATTCGTTATGCACCGATTGGCTGAAGCGGGGTGGTAACTCAACCGCTGCCGAACAACTCGTTGCACCCGCAGCGGCGGGCAACAATTTTAATATCACAACGCCAAACATCGCGGCCCTTGTGCTGAAGCAGACTAGCCTCTAACCTCTAGCCTCTTGTGAAGATCACCAGCCGCGACAATTCCCTGCTCCGCCGCGCGCGTGCGGTGCGCGATGGCAAGCTTAACAGCTTGATCTTTGTCGAAGGACTACGGCTGTGTGAAGAAGCGCTCAAGTCCGAATTGCAGATCGAAGCCGTCATCTACTCGGACCATATCCTGCGCAAAGATCGCGCGGCGAAGTCAATTGAAAGGGTGACTGCGGCCGCTGACACTTCGGCCGCCGTCAGCGAGAAACTGCTTGAATCAGTCTCTTACACAAAAACCCCACAAGGCGTTGTCGTGCTCGCTGTGCGCCCCGCGAACGACCAAAAAACTTTTGCCGCCAGGCAAACGAAGACGCCGCTCCTCGTCGTCCTTCACGAAATCAACAATCCGGTGAACGTCGGCGCGATCATACGCACGGCCGAAGCGGCGGGCGCGACGGGAATTATTGCGACCGCAAACACCGCCGATCCGTTTTCGCCTAAGGCTCTGCGCGGCGCCATGGGCTCGACGTTTCGCCTGCCAATTTGGAGCGGCCCATCGTTCGTAGCGGCCGTTGATTGGTGTGGCTCACGAAAAATCCAAACAATCGCGGCGGACCTGTCCGGTCCGGCCGTGCACCGGGATGTTGATTGGCGCAAATCGAGTGCAATAATCGTGGGCCGGGAATCGACCGGGCTGTCGCCAGAAGAGGTCGCAGCCACGGATGCATCTGTTCGAATTCCCATGCAGGGAGCCGTGGAAAGCCTGAATGTAGCGGTCGCCACGGGCATCATCCTGTTCGAAGCAGCAAGACAGCGCGCGGTAAACTAGTGTATTTTTGTGACGGAATAACCCAGCGAACAGGTTTTGTGGTCTCAACGTATTAACGTTCATGGCAGAAGAGCAGAACCAGACTCCAAAAAGACGCCGCGACACGATTGTGCCTGAGCGGCTGATGCGCCGCGTCCTTGAGGGCGTCGGCGATGTCGTCGACCGGAAGCTTGGCCGGACGCCGGACTCTGAAGGCGGCCTGACCACCGATCACCTGATTAGGCGGATGAACGCGCTCATCGATGAACGGGCGCGCGACGACAAGCGCCGCGGCCGTATCGCCCCTCATCATCTGAAATTAAAAGTCGAGTGGGGCAAACACTCCGAGACTGCTCCTGAAGTGACGAAGCGGCTCGAGCAGGAAGTCCTTGCCGCGGCCATCGATCACATTAACGACAGTCGCTATCGCACCCTGGCGCCGGTCAGCATCGAAACTGAAGTTGATATCTTCACGAAAGGAATCGCAGTCGATCCGAACTACGGCGAGTTTGAAGAAGAGCTTCAACGCGAAGACCTCGAGCGCAAACTCGGCAAAGACGCGCTGAAGAACAAGCGCCACGGCGAGAAACTGAGCGTCACCTACAGCGTGCACATTTCTACCCCCGAACTTTCAAAAGACGTGCAGTTGGAATTCGCTCCCGGCGGACGCCGCATAAATGTCGGTCGGGCCACTGATAGTGATCTGCATCTGAATCACTCGAGCGTTTCCAAGATTCATGCGTCGCTGCGGATGGACAATCTCGGCACCATCGTGGTCGCCGATACCGGCTCGACCAACGGCACGCACATCAACGGCCAACGAATCCCCTACGGTGAAGCACGCCCCATAAATGAAGGAGACCTCCTCGCGTTTGGCGATGTCGAGGTCCGTTTTCGTAGAATCAATTCCTGACACATGGCGCGCGCACTGTTTCTCTTACAATCAGCCACTCCGACGCCTGCAGACTCTCCGGAAAAATTCCCGGCCTGGCTGACACTCATTTTTCTGATCGGCGTTGCGTTCGTCGCTTTGCTGCTGCTGATTGGACTGGTGCGCGGCTGGTTCAGCCGCAAGGGCGGAGCCGCACAGATTTTCGCGAACCTCTCGGCTGACATTCGGCGGCGCCTCGGCGCGTCGGCAACTAATCGAGGCCTCAGAGTCTGGCGCTGGCTGTTCGTGCTGATTGCGCTCACCATGTTCGGCTTTCACGTCTACTGGGCAAACTACGCGCGCGATCGAAATCCGAAGTTTCAGGAGATGAGCTACAAGGATCTGCGCAACCGTCGTCTTTCCGAATCGACTTTGCGCGGGTGGATTTACGATCGCAAAGGCCGGCCGCTGGCTTTCTACAAGAAAGATTCGTCAGGACAGATCGTTCGCGAATACCCGATGGACGATCCGTTTGCGCACCTGTTTGGCGCGGATCGCGGCGATCCGGGGCTGGAGCGCGCGCTGTTCGGAACCGAAAGCGGCGCGGTCCCGGAAGTCCTGCAAATCATCAAGGGCGAAACCGTCGAACAGAAGCTGAATAAAGATTACACGCTGACGATCGACAAAGACCTTCAGCAGGCGGTCGTCGATCAACTCAAGGGCAATCCCGGCGCGGTGGTGATTTTCAATCCGCAGACGGGTGAAGTGCTGGCTATGTACAGCAATCCCTCGTACAGCTTGAAGCAGGTGCAGGACGAAGCGGCATGGATTCGCCTCGACAAAGACCGCAAACAAAAACCTTTGCTAAACCGCGCCGCCAACGAATACTACGTGCCCGGTTCAACTTTCAAAACGGTGATAATGTACGCCGCGTTCCGCCACGGAATGCAGAACGCGCGCTTCAACACCAGCGGCATGTTTTCCCCGCCGGGCTGTGACAAAACGATTACCGACGACGGCGGTGGTTGCCATGCCTGCGGGAACATCGGGATAGATGTGGCCTTTCAGCAGTCGAGCAATATCTATTTTTCATGGCTCGGGACCCAGTTGGGCGGCGAGAAGATTGGCGAAACGGCAAAACTTCTCGGCATGGGCGCATACGACAGCCTCAGCGGTGACGGTCAGGGACGCCGTCAGCCGGAAATCTGGAATGCGAGCTCGCGAGCGGTGCAGAACGCGATCGCGCCGACTGAGTCATGGCTAAAGGCCGGGAAGAAATCTACGCGCTGCGAACTGATGTACGAAGGTTATGGCCAGGGCTACGCTTCACAGATGACGCCATTCCAGATGGCGCTGGTGACTTCCGCCGGCGCAAACCTGGAGGGCAAGCTCATGAAGCCCAGGATCGAATTGGACCGCCCCAATGAAATGTTTAGTCAGGTGCTGACCCCCGCGCAGGCGCAGACGGTCCGCGGCATCATGCACCTGGTTACTGAACCCGGCGGCACGGCTAATAGCGTGATGGCGCCCGTGAAAGCCGCTGGCATCAAGAGCGGGGGCAAGACCGGAACTGCGCAGAAGGCCGTCCCGGTGATTGATCCAAAGACGGGTGAACCGCAGCGGCGGCTGGTTAGCGAGCGCGACTTCCGCGGCAACATCGTCCGCCAGTATTACGAAATCGTGATGCACGACAAGCTCAGAAGCGACGCGTGGTATTTGAGCTTTGCTCCGCTCGAAAAGCCGGTAATCGCGATGGCCGTGCTGTTGGAGGGCCCCGGCCCCGGAATTAGCTTCTACGGCGGCAAGAACGCCGGACCGATTGCGGCGCAGTTGATTCTGAAAGCGAAGTCGTTGGGATACTTTGGCAGTAACACCAGCGTGCCGTCGGCGAGCCCGACGCCGCGAAGGCCCCGAGCAAGAACGCGTCCGACTCCGTGAGGATGCTGAACATGACGACTGGAGCGCAAGCGTCTCGCTTGCAATACATCGTGAGTTTATCAAGGAAGCAAGCGGGACGCTTGCGCTCCAGTCAATAGACATTAGATCAGAATGAGGAATCGTCTTTCATCACATCTTTTCATCCTGCTCGCGCTGATCGCGATCGAGGTTGTCGGATACTTTGCCATTTACCGCTCGGGCTTGATTCGCGGTTACGAAACCTCCTGGGTGGGTGCGGCGCGCGATCTCTTTTTGTTCTTCCCACTCATCGTGGCTGCGTTTTGGCTCTCCCGCACGTACCGATTCAAAGGAAGCTGGGTACTCTACACCACGGCCATCGTACTTTTCTCGATTGGCATGCTGGTCCAATACCGTTTGTACAGTGACCCTGAGTACGGCGCGCGCAACAAAGCCGCGGCCCGTCAGGAAAAAACTCAGACGCTGCGCCTCCGTTACATCAACGAGAATTACGACGCGAACAAGCGCGCGTTAATGGGTCTGCCGCCGACGCCGCCGGCAAACGAAGAACTTCCGGTTAAGGAAGCAAACTACACTTTCTTCAACGCGGTCACCTCAAGTTACACCTGGGTCCCGGTGTTCGCGCTGATCGGGTTTGCGCTCGCGTTCGCCTTCTGCATGAGCGACCGTCTGTTGTCGTGGGTGCAGCGCAACAGTTTCATCATTGTTCTGGTCACTCTGTTACCGCTGGCAATCGCGATCATCAACTCGAGCGCGGGTAAGTCGCTCGGCAACACAACGCCCTGGGAGCCGGCGAAAGTTCCCTTCCTGCTTGGCTTCGCGGGCCTGCTGACGGCGCGCTACAAAGATCTGGCGCGCACTTACTGGGGCATTCCCCGCGCTCGCGACATCATCCCCCTCCTGGTGATGGCGGCGATTCCGTTCATTCCGTTTTTCGCGCTCAAAGACTTCGGGCAGATGCTCATCTTCAGCGGCGCATACGCGACGCTTTACCTCGTCGCAGTCCGTCGCTGGCCGCAGCTTTTGGTCTTCGTCGGATCGATCGTGCTGGTGATATCAATTCTGGTCATTGGCGCGCTCCCGCGCAGCATGCAAGAGAAGTTTCCGCTGCTCCCAACACTGGCGCGCCCGATTCAGGTCGCTTTGCCCTCCCGCATTCAGCAACGTTTCCATCTCTGGCTCGACGGTTTCAATCCGCCTTCGCCTGAGACGTCCTGGTGGAAGCCTGAATTCGAAGAAGCTCTCGCTGAGAATCCGCGCATGCGCGAACTCGCGGCCGAGAGCGAAACGATGCGGCAGAGCGTTAACAACGACGTCTGGTTCGACAAGCTGGCCTTCCAGCCCGCGCAGGCAATCTTTGGCATCGCGTCCGGCCGGACCACCGGCCGCGGCTTGGGGCTTGGTTTTCCCGAGGTGATTCCGATTGCGGATTCGGATTATGTGTACGCCGCCATTGCCGAGGAGCTGGGTCTGATCGGCGGCGCGTTGGTGATTCTCGCGGTGATTATTTTTGTGATTGCAGGTATTCGCACTTCGATTGATGCGCGTGATATGTTTACGAAGTTATGCGCAGCCGGGCTCACGGCCTTCATTGGCGTTCAGGCGCTGGTGAACATCGGCGGAATCGTGCGCGCTCTGCCGATGACGGGAATCACTCTTCCATTCGTCAGCCATGGCGGCTTTAGTCTGATCACAAGTTTCGCGATGCTCGGAATGCTGATGGCTTTCTCTCATCGAAACGCGGTTGATGCCCGCGCGATGGCTCGGGTGAGGCACGAACCGGAGAGCAGCATCAAGCTGGAGGCTGTTGAGTGAGCACCCCTACCCCTACCAACAATGTGAAAGTCGCATCCGTCAGCGATCGCGGACTGAATGACAAGCGTCCACTCAATGAAGATTCATTCCTCAGCGATCAGGAACGCGGCATTTTTGCAGTAGCCGACGGCGTCGGCGGCGCAGAGGCCGGCGAGGTCGCGTCCCAAACCGCCGTCGATGTTCTCAGCGAAGCGTTTCGTCACCGGATCCACGACGGCGACGACATCGAGGACCTGATGGAATTGGCGATTCAACGCGCCAATGCGTCGATCCATCAGATGGCGAACGAGCATCCGCGGTTTTCAATGATGGCGACCACGATCGTCGCCCTGCACGTTGACGGCTTAAGAGCTACTTTCGGACACGTTGGCGATTCGCGTCTTTACCGCCTGACACCGACCGGCGAACTCCGTCGCGAAACTGAGGATCATTCGATCGTCGAAGAAGAAGTGCGCGCCGGGCGCATGACGCCTGAACAGGCTGCGAACCACCCCAGCAAGAACGTCATCAGCCGCGCCCTCGGCGCTGAACCTTCGGTCGAAGTGGACATGCAAACGATCGAGATCGAAGACGGTACTTCGTTCCTGCTCTGCACCGATGGCATTACCCGTCACCTTTCCGATAAAGAGCTGCGCGACTTAATCGTGAGCGGCCAGTCGATCGATGCAGTGTGCGAAGAGATGAAGCGTCGCTGTTATGAACGCGGGGCCGAAGACAATCTCACTGCCGTTATCGTCCAGATCGGCACCCCCAAGTACACCGCCGCGGCAGATGCGGACCGCACCGTCGACGCTAAGCTGCCGCCGGAACTCGCCCGCACGACGCCGGATATCGCTGAACCGCGCGTGGTGCTGACCCCGGCGTCGCGCATCGCTTTTCCTGGCCCCGCAACCGTAACTCCGGCGGTTCCGGCTGTGATCGCAGCGGGACAAACGCCGGCGACAGGAGGTCGTGCCGTGCGTCGCTTCTTTGGATTTGTTTTCGTTCTGGCTCTGATCGCCGCAGCGTTTTACGCCGGTACGCGGTACCCGGATATTCGTCGCGTGTTGGGTTTGAATGTCCCATCGGTTCAGCCCATGCCGTCCCCGACGCCGGACACCCGCGCATCGTTCGACGCGAAGCGCGCCGCCGTCGATGCAGACCCGCAGAAGTGGCTGGCTGAGAACGTCACCGCCGGCTCGAAACCATTCGAATCCAAAGACCCTGAGTTCCTTTACCTTTATGGCCGCGCGCAGATGCTGGCCGGCAACCACCGCGACGCCGGCCAG
>DASUTF010000371.1:0-25890 GCA_036374695.1 Pyrinomonadaceae bacterium | reverse complement strand
ATGCCTGCGTTCCCGTCAATGTTTCCTATTCATGATGGGTTCTGATTTCTGCTCAAGAATTGAAGTTCGTCCGCGAAAGTAACATCACGGCGTTTCGCGCGTCAAAGCCCAATCCTGCGACAACAACAGTCCGTCGATATTAAGGCTTAAGCTGTAAACACTGTCGTTCGTGGCCACGATCATGTCGCCCTGCCGCGAGAATGCGAGCCCAACCACATTCATGCCCGCCACAAGCAACTCCGCAGTCCCGCCGTCCGGGGAAATCTTCACCACTCCGCGCCGGCCCTGAAGTGACGCAGCGACGTACAGATTACCTTTGGTGTCGAACGCGAGTCCCTGGGGACGTCCGAGGCCCCGGTAGAAGACTTCCGCCGCCCCAAACTTGTCGAAACGCGTGATGGCGTCAAAGCTGGAGACAGTCGGACCCGTAACATAGAGTGCATCGTCTGGTCCAAACGCCAGATGATAGGCCGAGACTGAAGGCTCGTGTTCAGCCCACGGCGATGCCTCGCCGATGCCATTGATCTTGAAAATCGCGCCGCTGCGATCTCCGACAAACATGTCGCCGTCCTGATTGAAAGCCAGACCCGTCGCAATGCCCAGGTCGCTCGCAAAGACTGAGCACCCTTTCACCGGCGACACGCGATAGACTGTGCCGTCTAAGCGGCTGGTCACGAACATCTGGCCGCGATGATCGAAAGCGATGCCGGTCGGATTTGTAATATCGCCTGAGAACTCTTCCAGCTCGTCTTCAGAGTTAATCCGATAAATCGAGACCGGGATGCGCTCACCGCGAGATCCGGAACGTGTCACGTAGAGCGTTCCATCCGCCGGATCGACTGCCGGGTTTGCGACGGCATGAATGCCGCCCGTGAGTTTCGTACCGACGACAAGGCGGGACGGCGCGATCATCGACGGCTCGCTGTCATCGAACGAAAGTGTGACTTGTGCTTCGCCGCCCTGAATGCTCGGAACCAGCGCCAATACCCTCTGATTTGAATCTGCCACGACGTGCGCCGCCGCGCCGTCGATCAACACGCGGGGGGTGGCTGTGCCGTACCGAATGTCGAACTCGACCCCGATCTCGCCGCCGGGAATGGCTGCCGCGGGCACGATTCGTCTGATTGCTGTCTCTTTGCTCATTATGGAAAACGTCAATGGTAGCGACGCGGACCTGCGTTGTCGAACTGGCGTGGCGCACGCATCCTGCGTGTGAATTCACGGGCGGCACGCCCGTGCCACTTTTTCGGTTAGAATGAGACAGTTCGCAAAATGAGGAACCTGCACGGAAACACCAACGGCCTGAAACCGAACCAGTTGCGGCGCATTGAGAAGCTTTACCAGCGCCGCATCAGCCCCGATCAAGTTGTCACGCCTGAATTTGCGCGGCAATTGAGCGAGTTGTCGCACGAAACGAATCGCCAGATAGGCGTGCTCATCGACCGCAAGGGTTACATAGAGTATGTGACGGTGGGCGACGCGCGCCGGATCGAATTGCCGGACTTCAAACGTGTGCGCGTGGCGGGCGATCGTTTTCGTGGATTGCGCTGCGTGCACACGCATCTGCGTGGCGAAGAACTGACGCGCGACGACCTGACAGACCTGGCGCTGCTGCGACTGGATTTGATGGCCGCGATCGATGTTGACCAACGCACGGGACTGCCTGGCGTCGTGCGCGCGGCTCACATCCTGCCGTCAAGGCCGGCCGAAGAAAACGGGAAGGGCGATCAATTCGGATTTCTCGAACCCGCGCTAGCGAGTCAACTCAATGTCCATTTCCTCGAGTTGATGGAAGCGCTCGAAGCCGAGCTGGGGCGCAATCGCCGGACAGTGAAACGAACGGGCGCCGGTGACGCGGCGATTCTCGTCAACGTCACGACCGGATCGATCAGCGAAGCCGAAGACTCTATGGCCGAACTGCGCGAGTTGGCGATTTCGGCGGGCGTCGTCGTGCTGGACGAAGTAATTCAACGACGGCTGGCCATCGATCCGCGAACCGTGATGGGCAAAGGAAAGCTGGATGAGTTGTTGATTAGGGCGATGCAACTTGGCGCGGACGCGGTGATATTCGATCGCGAGTTACAGCCGGCGCAGGTGCGTTCGATTTCCGAAGCCACGGATCTGAAAGTGATTGACCGCTCGCAGTTAATTCTGGACATCTTTGCGCAACGCGCCCAGTCGCGCGAAGGAAAGATTCAAGTGGAACTGGCGCAGCTCAAATACATCTTGCCGCGACTGATCGTCGGGCAGGACTCAGCATTTTCCCGTTTGGAGGGTGGCATCGGCGGGCGCGGACCCGGTGAAACAAAACTCGAAACCGATCGGCGGCGCGTGCGCGATCGAATTCACCGCCTGGAAAAAGAACTCACGTCGCAGCGTGGCCATCGCGCGCAGCGAAGAAAAGAGCGACTGCGTCACGCGGTGCCCGTTGTTTCCATCGTCGGTTACACCAACGCGGGCAAGTCAACGCTGCTGAATCTGCTGACTTCGAGTCATGTACTCGCCGAAAAGCGGATGTTCGCGACGCTGGATCCAACGTCGCGGCGCCTGCGACTTCCACGCGAGAAGGAAGTCATCATCAACGATACGGTTGGTTTCATCCGCGATCTGCCGCCGGACCTGCTGGCCGCGTTTCGGTCAACCATTGAAGAAATCGCCGGCAGTTCCCTGTTGATCCATCTCGTGGACGCTGCAAATCCGCGGTGGCAGCAGCAAGTTGAATCGGTGAACCGGACCCTGGCGGAACTCGAGCTGCACGAAATCCCGCGCCTGCTGGTCTTCAACAAAACGGACTTAGTCGCGCGCGCGGACTTAGCCGCAATGCAGCGGGAAGTTCAAACCGAAACGGGAAGTGAGACTCTGGCGATCTCTGCCACCAAGCGAGCGACGCTGCCGCTCGTTCTGGACCGGATCGAAGCAGCCACGAGAGGTTCTGAGCCCGCTCAAAACTTTGAAAGCAGCTTGCGGTAGGTAGTCGCTAACTCTTCGGACAGCACGCGCGTATCGCCAACGGTCGATATGAAATTTGTATCGCCGTTCCAGCGCGGCACGATGTGCAGATGAAAGTGATCGGCCACGCCGGCGCCCGCCGCGCGTCCCAGATTCATGCCAAGGTTAAATCCATCCGGATTATAAACTTCACGCAGCGCCGTCTGGCAGCGTTTGGCCAAATCCATCATCTCGTCAGTTGTTTCCTTCGAGGCTGCTCCGAATTCGCCGAGATGCGCGTTCGGCGCGATCATGAGGTGGCCGCTGATGTAGGGATACAGGTTGAGAATTACGAAGTTGTGCGCGGCGCGATGCAGCACGAAATTCCTTTCATCGTTGGCCGGGTTCTGGAAAGCTCCGCAGAAAATGCAACTGCCTTCAGACATTTTGGATCCGGCTGTGACGATGTAGTCGTGCCGCCAGGGACTCCAGAGCCTTTCCACGATGTTTCGGACCGCCGGTCAACCGATGGCGTTGTCGTTCCCGCCGACAACCGGAGCGCCTGAGGCTTGATTGATTAGTTCTTTGAGTTCCTTGCCGGCCTTGAAATAAGGAACACGTTTGGCTGGAATGTTAACCGGCTCGCCCGTCTTCGGGTTGCGCCCGCGACGCGCGCCCCGGCCGCGTACGCGAAAGCTGCCAAATCCGCGCAACTCGATCTTCTCGCCTTTGTTCAGGCTTTGAATGATGCTGTCGAAGACCAGTTCAACCAAACGCTCGGCATCTTTCTTCGTCAGCTCGGCGGCGTTTGCTACATCATCGACAAGATCGGCCTTGGTCATGTAATCACCTCGTACACCACTGGTTTTTCGAGAGATGAGTTATCCGGCGGTGGAGTACCTTATCAAACGAGCGGGCTCGGAGCAAGGTCGAAAGACTTATGTGGCAACAGCTTACGGCAAATTGGGCGTTGCGTGTGTCCGACCGATTCTACGACTCCTCAGACTCAGTCGTCGATTTGGTGGTGTAAAAATCCGCCAGCTCAGCGAGCGACGCCATGCCACCCTTCGCCTCCGAAGTGTAGATCTTCGTCTCGACAATCGGCTCGTCGTTTGCCGCGGCGCGCGCGGACAAGCCAATCTTCCGGTTCTCGGCGTCAATCCTGAGGACCTTGAACTCCATCTCTTGCCCCAACTGTACCGCGTCTTCAGGTTTGTTGACGCGCTCGTCGGACAATTCTGAAATGTGACACAGGCCTTCGAGATTGTCGCCCAGTTCGACAAATGCGCCGAAGCTGGCGTACCGCGCAATCTTCCCCTTAACGACGTCGCCCGGTTTGTGCGACGCAACAAAATCATTCCAGGCGTTTGGCTCCAGCTCTTTAATCGAAAGAGACATGCGGCGATTCTCGGGATCGATACCTGTAATAACGGCATCCACGGCCTGCCCCTTCTTTAAGAGTTCGCCCGGATGCTTGATGCGGCGCGACCAGGAAATGTCTGAAACGTGCACCAGTCCATCAACACCGTCTTCGATTTCAATAAATGCACCGAAATCGGTGAGGTTGCGGACCTTGCCGTGGACGCGGTCGCCGACCTGGTATCGTTCGCCAAGGGTGCGCCAGGGATTGTCCTGCACTTGCTTCATCCCGAGGCTGATCCGGCGCGCTTTCGGATCCACGCTGAGCACTTCAACTTCCACCGCATCGCCGGGCCCGACGAGTTTGCTGGGATGCTTTACGCGCTTGGACCAGCTCATCTCAGATACGTGAACCAGGCCTTCGACACCGGGTTCAAGTTCAATGAACGCGCCGTAATCGGTCACGCTCGCGACTTTGCCATTCAGTCGGGTGTTGGGTGGAAAGCGCTCTTCGATCGTTTCCCACGGATCGGGCAAAAGCTGTTTGAAACCCAGTGAGACGCGTTCCCGATCACGATCAAACCGCAGTACTTTAACCTGCACCGTGTCGCCGACCTTAAACATCTCAGCCGGATTCTGTAGACGTCCCCAAGACATGTCAGTCACGTGCAGCAAGCCATCGATACCGCCGAGATCGACAAAGGCGCCATAGTCCGTGAGGTTCTTGATCTGGCCCTCGACGATGATGTCTTCTTCAATCTGCCCGAGGGTCTCGCCCTTACGGTCCGCGTTGCGCTCTTCGAGAACGGCCTTGCGCGAGAGGACGACGTTTGACCGTTTGCGGTTGAGCTTGATGATCTTGGCTTCGATTTCTTTTCCGCGTAACGAATCGAGATTTCGCACCGGCCGCGTATCCACTTGCGAGCCTGGCAGGAATGCCTGAATTCCATCGATGTCCACGCGCAGGCCGCCCTTGATCCGATCCATGACGCGACCTTTGATCGGGACGCCTTCGTTAAAGGCCTTCTCGACATCGTCCCAGGCGCGCAATCGCACGGCGTCGGCACGCGACAGCACTGGGAAGCCTTCGCTGGTTTCCATGGCCTTCACCAGCACATCAACTTCGTCACCCCGCTTAACGGTCAACTCGCCGTTTTCCATAAACTCGCTGGGATTGACGATGCCTTCCGACTTGTAGCCAAAGTCGATTAACACGCCGCGCTCCGTCACACCCACGACGGTGCCGCGCACGACTTCGCCTTCCTGCAGCGCGGACTGTTCCTGCTCAAACTGATCGAGCAGGTGCCCAAAGTCTTCGGTGGACTTGCGCCGCTCGTCCTCGTCACGTTGTTCCTGCGGAACAGCCGCTTCCGGCTCGCTACTCACAGGTTCTGGCTCGCTACTCACCTGAGCAGCTGGCGCAGGGGCGGCGGCGGTCGCCGAGTTGTTGTCAGAAGAAGAATTGTTGGTTGTGGTTGTGGTTTCGCTTTCGCGAATCCCGTTGGTTTCGTCAGTGGACATGAACACTCCTGCTTAACGCTTTGTCAGGCGCTTTTAACGCCCCGGCAAACGCGCGCGAGGGCCACTACTGTTCTTAGCGGCGCTTCAGTTGGTGATTAGTCGGCTTGGAAAATTTGAGAGGCGAGCGTTAAGAGTTGGAAAGGAGGTTTCAGTTTCGATTTCCGTCGTGCCCGTAGTCTCCCGCATTGGTCCGACTATCACCGATCGCGTGACCGGATGTTCGGAATTTACACGTCGCCCCGACTGAGTGTCAAGGCGACGGAAATTCGTTTCTGCCGAAAAGGTTTTTGGGAAAGTCTAACGGAGCGTGTTGAGCGAGGCTTCTGCGCCGCGCGAGACCAAATAAACCCCCGCAGAATGCGAACCGACGAAGAGAGTGCTTTGGTCGCGCGGATCCAAAGCCAGCGCCCAAATACGCATGCTCGGCAGACGCAGTTCACGCAGGTCGATGCGCGTCCAGGTCTGACCGGCATTCGCCGAACGATAGACGCCGCCCCCCGTGGCGCCATTCTGATAAGCGTTACCGGCGAAGATCTCGTTGGTGTTGCGCGGGTTAATCAGAATACTAGAGAAGTCGCCGAACGGTAGATCGCCGCCACGGCGTGACCAGTTCTGGCCGCCATCATGTGACAGGTAGAAAGCTGTCTTCGTGCCCACGTAGATGTGCGTCGCGCGGAACGGATCCTGAACGATGATGTTAATGGGCGAGGTCGTCGGGACGCCGGCGACCTGTTGCCAGGTTTCGCCGCCATCGCGTGAGGCGAGCACACCGGAACTGGTGGTACCCACGAAGATCAGACGCGGATTCTGAGCGCTCGTCGAGATTGCGCTGGTCCGCGCGTCGTAACCGCGGCCATAGTTCACGCGATCCCAGCCGTGCGTCGGGTCAAACGTGCGATACAGGCCGCCATTGGTGGCCGCCAGCATCCCCAATTTTCCGGAGCCGTCTGAGAAGGAAACCAGAGAGTTAACCGGCTCAGTCAGAGTGGTGACATGCGCCGAAAGATTCGACGCGACACTGCCGATACCCAGCGCGGCAATCGTCGTTTGATCGAGCTTACCGGTCACCGCCAGGTATCTGTCCGCCTGGAACCGTTTGATCGCGGCAATTGTGCGTTGGCCTATCTGTCCGTCTGCCGCGCCCACCTGATAACCCGCGCGATCCAGCGCTTCCTGCGCCTTACGCACGACGTCACTAGCCGCCTGCGGAGGAGCAGCAACGATTCTTTCGCCGGGACTGCTGGCCGGTGGTTGAGTGCGCGCCGCCGCGTTGCGCGATGACGCCGGCCGGCGACCGGTCGTGCGCGCAGCTACACGCTTCTTCGGCGCAGCTGGTTTCTTCTTTCCCACAACCGTGGACCAGCTTGCGCCGCGATCCAGCGAGCGATAAATGCCAAGATTGGTTCCCAGGTAAATCGTGTTCGCGTTGCCCTCATCCTGAAGAATTGCATAACCAATCAAACGCGGCGGCATGTTGCGCATTGACGGCTGCCAGGTCGCGCCGCCATCGTTACTGACGAAAAAGAATCCGCCGCCGGTTGTCGTGTTAATGGTCGTCGCATAGACCCGATTCGGTTGCTCGCGATCATGAATGATGGTGTTTACAAAGCGGCCGCTGAACCCGGAATTGGTCGGAATGAAGTTCTTTCCGCCGTCTCGCGAAACCATGACGCCGTAGTTGTTGGTGGCGATGTAAATGTCATTCGGTTTTTCCGGATGAACCGCGATTGAGTTTATCTCCAATTGTCGCGACGTCGTGACCATCCAAGAATTGTTCTCGCCGCCTTTTGCCGATCGCCAGAAACCTTCAGTAGTGCCGGCAAACACGAGGCCCGGGATGGTCGGATGCTGCAAAATTGCGCGCGTCCGGCGCGACTGTGACGGTATGCCTTGAACCTTCTTCCACGAGTCGCCCGCGTTCCTGGTTTCGTAGATGCCGCTGCACGCTGACGCGATAATGTGATTCGCATCGCGCTCGTTGATGTCGATCGCGAATACGTCGGAATCGTCAATGATGCCGTTGTTCGTCACGCGCCAAGTCTGGCCGCCGTCCGTGGTCTTGAACGGAAGATGCCACGAGCCGGCATAGACCACATTGTCGTCCCGCGGATCGATGGCCAGGGATTCAATGTTGATGTTGGTCATGCCGGTTGTCGGAAGTTGCTTCCAGCTTCTGCCGGCGTCGAGCGATCGCCATACCCCCGTGTTCGTCCCGGCTAAAAGCAGGTCACGATTCTGGCGTGACTGAGCTAACGAGTGAATCGCCTGGTTCTTGAGCTCATCCGACTGTTTCCAGGTCAGACCGCCATCTGTTGATTTGTAGAAGCCCCCCGGCTCTTTGTGGCGGTGCGTGGCCACGTAGAGGACCTTCGAATCGCGGGGATCGATGACGATGTTATCGACGAATAGCTGCGGGCGAATGAAATTTGCGAGCAGCCGCCAGGTCCGCGCGCCGTCCGCAGACGTGTAGATTTGCCCATCCAGCGTGCCGAAATAAAAACGCGCCGGATCGTTCGGATCGATCACCAGCGCGCGCACGTCACCGCCGCTGGGACCGGTGATTCGCCAATCGGTTGTGTAAGGCACGCCCTCGCTGGCGGCGTTTGCCGCTTGCGCCGACCGGGAAGATGAGTATGCAAAGAAACCAACTGCGAGGCTGGCCAGAATAAGACTGAAGGCAATTCTTTTCATGAAGGTCAATTCTCTTTCGCTAGTAAATCAAGACTAATCGGTACTGCGGGGGCATCGGCCGTCCGCATTATAACCCTTTGCGGACCTCTTTTCGATACTTGGATGCGCGAATTCGATGCTTTGCCCGTTCAGGCGTGAAGAGAATGCAAAAAAACGAAATGGGCGATGCGTCCTTTCGGAAGCACCGCCCATGTTCGGAAGAAGGTCGCAGTCCCGATTACTCGGGCCAGCGAACGTTCAAGTTACTCTTCACCGCGTCCGCGGCGGCCACGACGTGCCGGCCGCTTGCATTCCGGACAAGGTGAAACTGCGCCGCTCATGTCAGCCGCAGGTGCAGTCGCGCCGGAGGGTACCAGCCAGAGCTCAACCTTCAGCTCAGCGCGGCAGCCACCGTCGACCGTATCGATGCGACCAGCATCGATACCGCGGGTGTTCACGAGGTAATCCTTGGCGCGATTGGCGCGGTTCAGGCCTTCGCCTTCGCACGTGCCATAGCCAATGATCGTAGCGCGGTCAGTTGGAGCGTTCTGCAACTGGATTGCGTAGTTGTCGAGTCTGGCCTTCTCGTCGTTGAAACGAATGTTGCCGTACTCGTCGAACTTTCGCGGTTCCAGAATCGGTGACACTTGCACTGTGCAAGACGCCGTGCGGTTGCAACTCGGGTCCACGCCACCGATTTCGACGGTCGCGGTGACTGAGCCACCACCAACACCGGTCGTATCAACCGTGATTGAGCTGGTGCCCTGACCACTGGTGATCGTTCCGGCTGAGACTGTCCAGTTGTAGGTCTCAGAGACAGTCGGCGTACCCTGCGTGAAGTTAGCGGTGAACGTCGCAGGCTCACCCGCCTTAACATCACTCGGGCAAGTCACCGACAACTGCGGGCAAACCAGCGGATTGCGGCAGTCACGGCACTCAGTAATCGTCACCGTCGTCGAAGAGAAGCTGACGCAGCCGCAGCCGTCGTCCACTTCCACCGACGCCGTGTACGTTCCCGGAGCCAGACCGCTTAGATCCCAGGTCGCATTCGCCCCATCGCCGGTGATCCGGCCGCCAGTCGTGCTGTACGTATAGAGCAGCGTGTCGCCATCAGGATCGGTCGCCGTGGTGGTCAGACCGACTGAGGTCGTTGGCGTCGTCGGGCATGTATCCGAAACCATTCCCGGCGGGCAAGGTACGGTGATCGACGACGTCGATGCCGCAAACGAACTGATAACCGGCGCCTGGTTCGGCAGCACGTCCGGTTCGCGAGCGTTGCGGTGACCAATCCAGAACTGCGCGATGAAACCATTGGCATCATCCGACGGCGTAAAGCCGGCCGGGAAACTGCCAATCGTCGCAGGGCGGCTCGTGGATGGAACCACGGTTAGAGGTTGAGGTCCGGCTGGATTAACGTTTGTGACTTGGTTAATTGTCCGGTTGAAGTCCCTACCCTGGAAAGACGCACGATCTTGTTGATTGATGTGCATGCGGTACGCCAGGCCGAAACCAAACCAGCGTCGCGGATAAATCTTGACGCCAGCCAGGGCATCAACCGGGCTGTTCTCAAACGCGTTCGGCGTCCGACCACCAGCATATTGCGTAGATCGCAGTTCCAGCACGGGCTGGAAGTACTTATTAATCGGAAAATCAAAGCCGACACCGGCGATAATCTCGTCCGGCCGATCCAACATCACGGCCTCAGTGCCCCCGAACACACCTTTCGGGTTGCTGTTCAGAATATAACCGAGGTTAGCCGAGAGATTCACTGAGCGGCTTAGACGCCCATCTACGAACAATATCAGGCCGAAGTCACCGATGTCTCCACCCGGACCGGCTCCGCGCTGCATTTGATTGAAGCCGGAGAGGTCATCGCCCTTGTCCATCCACCATCGATAGAACGGGATGACGCCGACGCCCAGCGGATTGTTTGGACCGGTAAAGCGCCACTTGGCCCCGAAGACCAGGTTATTGAAGCTTGACTCGCCGTAAAGCCGATTCACGAACGGAGCATCAGGCAGATAGCTCGGCTCCACCGTGTAGGTCACAGGAACAATACACGGCGTCGGATTTGGATTTGCGGTCGTCGGCGCCGGGCAGCCTAATGCGGTCGGCGGAAGCGTGGCGGTATGCAAAACGATTCCAGGCAGAATGCCACCCACCGTCGAGCCGATTCCCGGGAAATTGTCCGCGCCACTAAAGCTCCCGCTGTTCGGTTGACGGTTGACACCCAACGTGAAAAAACAACCAATCGTTGGTGGCAAGCCAGTGCCGCCCGGACATCCAAATCCAGTGCCAAACGGATTCCCTGGCCCTGGCGGCGGTCCCGGGCCCTGGTTAAAGGATCCCGCCGAACCGCCTACATACGGATATTGCACAAACGGCTGATTAAAGGCCGGACGGAAAACTGCCGTACCGGTAATTGTGTTAAGGGCTGATGGGCCGCTCACGACGGGAGCCAACACCACGGCCGGACCACTCCCAAGACCTGGAAATTTCAACTGCGAGTTCGGCAGGTAAAAGCTCGACAGGTTACGCGGGTTATTTACTTTAATGCCGCGATATCCGGTCGTCTTGAAAAATATTTCCAGATGGTCGTTAACGCCCACGTTAAAGCTGAGCGGCACATCCGCGATGTCCACATCGCCCGGATCGCGGTCATAGTTGCTATAGGCGATGCTTAACGTAAACTCGCCGCGACGCAACGTCTGACCGTCATAGATAGTAAACAGTCCCGTGGGCCCACCCTCAGGCCCGCCGGTGCCAACCGACGGCGAAAGGTTTCTGGGATCGTTTTCATTCCTAAGCGCCTGCGCAGACGCCACGGATGCCAAAATAAAAATTGCGAGCGCACAAAGCAGCACTCTATTCGCGAGTCTCATCGCGTTCCTCCTGCGGTATTGTGAAAGTTTTCTCGGGGCCGAATCCCCATGGTGAGCGAACTGAGCGGCCGTGCCTTTGAGTGATTTGTGAAATGCTCGAAGCATGCGTCGCCAGTCAACCCCAGGGGATAAGGACGCTCGAACTGCAGCGTCAGCGAGAACATTAGCTAAAACTGTTTCCCATCAAACACGGTAAATTGCGCTGAGGGTATTTCCGAGAGGTGTCGAACCAACGGCTTGTCGCACCTCGTTCATGAAACTTTAAAGCCGGATATCTAGCGCTACTTATAAGGAAACTACGCGCCAGTGTCAACTAAGATTTCGTGGAATGCGCACCCGCCAGCCGCTTCAAACGATCTGGACCCGTCACCATCTCTTGAAATCCGACGCGAAGACTATCATTGCCATCCCGCGAAATCAAGAGTTTTTCACGACTTAGCGCCAGTTTGAATATGTTTTTTCGGTCACGTATGACACGCGATTTCCTTTGATGTGTCAGAACCGGAAACGGCTCCCCGCCAAATCCGGCCGGCCGACGCCCGCGCGCCCTCAGTCCCATGGGCCGACAATGACAGTTCAAGCGTAAATCCCACGCATTCGCGTATCGTAGGCGACCCGATCGATAGCTAACATGTAAGCAGCAGTTCGCGTGTCCACTGAGTGTGCATCGGCATAACGGCAAAGATCATTGAAGCTCGCAACCATGGTGTCTCGCAGTCGCTCGTTAACAACATCTTCGCGCCAGAAATAGCCCATGCGGTCCTGCACCCACTCAAAATACGACACGGTCACTCCTCCGGCGTTAGCCAGGATGTCCGGGATCACAAAGATGCCCTTCCGATAAAGGATCTCATCAGCGCCGGCCGTCGTCGGTCCGTTTGCCCCTTCGGCGAGGATCTTGCATTTCAACCGTTCGGCGTTCTGAGAAGTAATCTGGTTTTCAGTCGCCGCCGGCACCAGCACATCACAGTCCAATTCCAGAAGTTCTGAATTGCTGACGTGTCGCCCGCCGGAAAAATCTTCGAATGATTTTGTGTTTTGCAGGTGCTTCATCGCGGCCGGCATGTCGAGCCCGTCCGGGTTGTAAATGCCGCCGTGAACGTCTGAGATGGCAACAACTTTGAATCCAGCTTCGTGCATGAGCAACGCGCCGATGCCCCCCACGTTGCCGCTCCCCTGAACTACGACGCGAGTGTTCTTCGGATCCATCTGGAAACGTTTGCATGCTTCCTGAACCACGATCAGGATGCCGCGGCCGGTGGCTTCCCGACGGCCGCGCGATCCCCCGAGATCGATCGGCTTACCCGTCACCACGGCGGTAACAGTGTGACGCGCGTGCATCGAATAAGTGTCCATGATCCACGCCATCGTCTGTTCGTTCGTATTCATGTCTGGCGCCGGCACATCTTTTTCAGGTCCGATGAAATCAAGCAACTCAGCCGCATAACGTCGCGTCATGCGCTCAAGCTCACCCTGTGACATTAGCCCAGGATCGCAGATGATGCCGCCCTTCGCGCCCCCGAAAGGAACGTTCACCACCGCGCACTTCCAGGTCATCCACGCCGCCAGCGCACGCACCTCGTCGAGGTTTACGTCCGGCGCGTAACGAATGCCGCCTTTCGCCGGGCCGCGCGCAAAGTTGTGCTGCACGCGAAACCCTTCGAACACCTGAATGCGTCCTGAGTCCATGCGCGTCGGAATGTAAACCTTCAGTTCCCGGTTCGGAACGCGCATCACGGCGTAAAGGTCGGAATCCAAATTCAGTAACTGCGCCGCCCGATCGAATCGCGACATCATCGATTCAAATGGGTTGGATTCTTTTATCTCTTTGATGTCATCGACAAGTGCAGTACTCATGACAGTGCTCCGCTTAAAAAGATGTGCAAAACGTTTGAGGGATTTCTGATTTCGCGATGTTAACGCATGGAATAGGGCGGCGCAACCGGAGGTTTTTCCGGCGGGGACACAACGCTCACGGGCGTGCTAACATCGAAGCTCACGACCAATCGGCAGTAACCACCTGATGAAAGCGCCGCAGTTAACTAAGTGGGGATGGGGAGTGCTCTTGATGCTCTGCTTCGCCGCCGTTCCTCAATCGCACGCTCAAAGTCCCAATCAGGAAGACGATCCTATCAAACTGTTCGAGCGCGCCCAGGACGCGCATGCCAAAAGCGATTACAAAACGGCGATTGAGTTTTACGACGCGGCGATTCGGCTGAAGCCCGAGTTTCCCGAAGCCGAATTTCAACGCGCTCTGGCTTTGCTTTTCACGAACCGTAAAGACGACGCGCTGACCGGTTTCAATCGCGCGGTTGAGTTGCGTCCCGATTGGGGGTTTGCATATGCACGATTCGGCTCGCTCTTGTCCTCTTATTACAACGACGATCGAAATGGAGAGCCGATTCTGCGGCGTGCGGTTGAACTGGAAAGCCAAAACGTCGAAGCACTCGTGGCGCTGGCCGACTTGCGGGCCCGGGCCGGAGATCTCAACGAAGCTCTCGCTTTGAGCAAGCGCGCAACCGCCTCAAAGGAGGCGAATTCGTCAACCTGGCGCAAGCGCTCGTTCATTGAATCACGCGCAGGTGACAAGATCGCCGCGCTCGCGAGTCTCGACAAAGCTTTAATAATTGATTCAGGCGATCTGGGCGCGCGTCATGATCGAGCGAAGCTGCGACTCGATGTCGGTGACAAAACAGGTGCGCTCGACGACATTCGCATTCTCGATCGGGCGAGCCACGGCAGCGATGTCGCAGGCTCTTTTGAATTGGCCCGGTTCTACGATCGGGCCGGCGCGCGTGATGACGCTTTGCGCATACTCGACGCGCTCCCGGAAAAAGATCGACAGATTCCAGACGTTGTCGCGTTACGAGCTGAAATTGCCGGCGGCGATGGTTCGACGGCTGAACAGCGCGCGGCGTTTGAGCAATTACTTGAGCGCGATCCGAAAAATGCTTCGCTGCTCGCGCGACTCGGAGCAGCCTACCGGCGCATCGATCCGTTGAAGTCACAGGACTATTACTATCGCGCGCTGAAACTCGAGCCGGCGAATTCCAGGTTTGCGATCGGCTATGCCGCGGCGCTAATTCAGGGTCGCCGCTTCGCTGAAGCGGTCCCGATCCTGCGCGAAGTTATCGCGCGCACGCCGACTGAGTATCTGGCGCACGCCAACCTCGCGCTCGCCTTGTACGAGCTGAAGGATTTCTCCGCCGCGATTACAGAGTACGAATGGATTGCGAAGGCGCGCCCGGAACTAGCGCCAACATACTTTTTCCTGGCGACGGCGCATGATAATCTCCAGCAGTACCCAGAAGCGCTCGCCGCTTACGAGAAGTTTCTCGCACGCGCCGACGCAACCAACAACCAGCTCGAAATCGACAAGGTCAACTTGCGGCTCCCCGTTCTGCGAGCGCAAATCAAGCGAGGCCAGGGAAAACGCAAGGTCGGGTAGGACAGCAAATCCCCAACGCAGGAACGAATGCGAACTACTTTCGCCAAAACTTTTTCAGTTCTGTTCGTTGTACTTGCCAGTCCTCTGCTCTCATCCGAAGTCTTCGCCCAACCTCTGACACCGCAACTGCCGACTCCGCCGCCGATGCGCTTCGTGGCTCGCGACGACAAATCCCAAATCACGACCACCAGGGACGCCAAGGCACGCGTCAAGCTCACCATTGAATTGGCCGACGCGCGTTTAGTACACATGGAAGAGTTGACGTCGCATAAAGAGTTCGAGAAAGCGTCCGAAGTCCTCGGCACCTATCTGGGGCTGATAGAAGACGCAATGCGATTCATCGGCGGCATGCCTCGCGAGAAGAACAGCACGCGCGATCTTTACCGGCGGCTCGACATCGCTTTGCGCGGGCAGATTCCGCGACTGGCGGTCATGCGCCGCGATACACCGTCGGATTATGCGATTCACCTGAAGACTGCTGAAGAATATGCGCGGAACACGCGCACGGAGGCCCTGGAATCTTTCTATGGACATACGGTGCTGCGCGAAGATCCGGAAAGAAAGGCGGACGCCAACAAGGCTACTCCGCAGGACAATAAGCGTCCCTAGTCTCTTATGTTTCTGCCCCCGCGAATCCTCGGCCGGTTGGTTCTTCTCGCTGTCGTCTCGCTCTCGTTTGCGACGATCGCGCTCGCCCAGCCGCGCGACCACCTGACGGATCAGGAAACCGAACTGATCCGGTTTCATCAGCAACTCGACAAGCGCATCGAGGTTTTCATCAAAGCGATAGATCGACGATTCGCGATCATCAACGGCCTCGAACAAGCAAAGACGAAGAAGCTCGACAAAGCAGAGCCTGAATGGGGCGACCTGCCAAAAGGTTCACGCGCGCAACTGTTGGGTGACGTCGCTTCCATCCTGGACGAAGCTATCACCAACATCGACGATGTCAGTCGCCGAGACGAAAAGAGTCCGTTGATCTCGCGCTCGCTACGAAAGCTGACCGCAGCTACAAATGGCTATGTGACGCAACTAAAATCCATGGCCAGTCAAACAAAAGATGCCGACGAACTCTCGGCAATCGAACGCGTTCTGCAACACGCCGAGCAGATCATTGAAGTCGGCAACCAACTGCCGCCGCCTTCGGCTGACAAGAAGAAAAAAGATAAACCGTGAGAGCCGAACACGCGTAGGCTCTGTGTTTTCTGTGCGTGCACCGTGTCTCTGTGGTTGAGTTTTGGCCAGAGACTATTAACCACAAAGGCACAGAGAACCCACAGAGATCCACAGAGGTCTAACGCGAGCGCACTCGTAATTTCCAGAACTATCCTCGGTGTCTTCGCGTAACCGTTACCGGAGGAAAACGAATCAAAATGGAAAGCCGCTACTATCCCGGGGTCGAAGCCGACACGATCAAGTTGATGACCGAGCTGCGCGACCTGTTTGACGAAAATTTCGATCTGCAGACGATGCAGGTCTCTTCGACCGCAATCCTGCAAGCGCGCAAGTCCAGCACTTTGCGCGACATCACCGGACTGTCAGCGGCGCTCACCATCAAAGTTACCCCTGAGAGCGGCGGCACGCGCGTTGAAATCGGCATGCAAAAATGGTTCGACAAAGCGGCGGTTGCCGCCGTCGCCCTCGCCCTGTCCGCCGGTCTGCTACTGGCTCTGCCCGCGCTCGGGGCCTACTGGCAATACAAACTTACGGAGGACGCGTGGAAGAAAATTGAGGCGCATATCGCGCGCAAAGCCGGCGGCTACGTGCCGCCCATGCCCGGCCGTTGCGGAACCTGCGGCGCGGCCGCGAGCGCCGGCGCAGCCTATTGCTCCGGGTGCGGCGCCAACCTGCGCGTGGGACTCTCTTGTCCGCACTGCAACGCGATGCAAAAAGATTCCACGGCGAGATTTTGTAACTCGTGTGGGAAGTCGCTCACAACTTAGCCGCAGATTCGCGCGGATCAACGCGGATCAGAAAAATCATTATCTGAAGTCAGATCAGTGCATCCGCGTTAATCCGCGGCTAGTCATGTCTGAGCGCGCGCACCGGGTCGATTCGCGCCGCGCGCGCCGCCGGATACAGCGCTGCGAGAATCGAAACCAGTAACGCAAACAGAATCGCACCGAGCCAGAGGTAAGGTGGCATGGAAAAGAAATCAACGAAGGAAGCGCCTTGCGGCTTGAGCACGAAGCGATAGGCCAGACGATTCGCGATGCCTTCGATCGCCCACGCGGCCAGCACCCCGATCACTCCTCCCGTTAATCCGATCACGGCGGCTTCGAAAAAGAAGATCAGTTTGATCTCGCGGTCTTCGGCGCCGATGGCTTTCATGATGCCGATTTCGCGCGTGCGCTCGAGAATCGACATGATCATGGTATTCGCGATCCCGAAACTTGCCACCAGCAGAGAAATCCCGCCGAGCAGCCCAAGCACGGAATCGATGATTAGAAATACTGTGCGGATTTGATCAAGCTGATCGACGATCGAAAAACTTCCAAACCCCTTTTCGTGAATCTGCCTGCGAACTTCAGTCAGCGCTACTGGATCAGCGACCCGCACTACGGCTGAGCCATAGCCTTCGCTTTGAGTCTCGCTAAGTTGGCCACTCTGTCGCACCAGGGCCAGCGCCGTTTCGCGCATCGGGTCCCGGTGTGTTGCCGACCAGTCGCGCGCGATCGGCAGCGGCACATACATGCCCGCGTTCAGCATTAATCCGCCTGCTCCGCCTTGTGCTGCGCCCTCGCGCTTCTCGCGGCCGAGCACGCCCGCAATGGTCAACCGCCTCGCGACGATCGAATTCGCCGGCGCCCCGTCTTCTTCCTCCAGCGGCAGCCCGAAGAAGCTGAATCCCCCTTCGTCGCTCTCATCAGTCTCATTTGCGGACGACTTATCGCCGGATTCGCTCCGCGTTGATAAGAACTCAATTGTCTGACCAATGGCATCTTCAGGTTTGGCGTAGCCGCACGTTTCCGCCCTCACATCGTCGATGACAATTTCATTCGCGTCGGGGCTGCTAATCATCTTGCCGGCCGCAAAAGTTCGGAAGCGCGACGCGGCATTCGGCACCGAAGTTCCGGCAACCTGTGCTGGAGAAACCTGGCCGTTGCAACGAACATACACGGTGAAGTTAATGTCGGGTTCAACATAAGCGACGCCGGGGATCTTTTGAATCTCGGCGATCGCGGCGTCATCCAAAATTCGCGTTGGTTCCTGATTTGGTCGAAATGACGGGCCGCGTCGATCACCCGGCCGCGGGTCCCGGCCCAACTTCGGATCGACACTCATCGCCATAGTGAAAACGCTCTTTCCCATCACGCGAATCTCGTTGAAGAGATCAAGCGCGCGGAAGCGCGAGAGCATATTGCGCTGTAAGCCGAGCCCGAACGAAACCATCGTGACGATCACCGCGACGCCGACGATCACGCCCATCGAAGTGAGCGTCGCGCGCAGTTTTGCTTCACGAAGATTGCGAAGCGCCAACCGAAGAATGTCGAAGAATCCCATTTTGTGATCAGGCGAACACGCGACTGAGATTAACTCATTTTTGAACGACACGAAACGATACGCGCGCGGCAGTCAAGTTGGCGGCGTGCGTACGAAATTTGGATACAACTATGGACCGAATCAATGAATCTTAACTTCGTCCGCGGATAACTCCCTTGGCAGTGGAAATCCCTTAAATTTGGAGATTACGAAATGAAAACACCCAGACATACTTTGACCAGAATTACCGCAGCTATTGCGTTGCTCGCCGCCATCGCCACGGTGGCTATTTCAAAAGGCAATTCGAACCCTGAATTTTCAAATATTAAAATTAGCAACTTCGGTCAGGTGGACGAACGCTTCTATCGCGGCGCTCGGCCGAAGCAGAAAGATTTTCAAGCTCTGAAAGATTTAGGAATTCAAACCGTCATTGATTTGACCGACAACACGCCAAAAGAGAAAGCTTACGTCGAAGCGCTGGGCATGACGTATGTCAACATTGCGATTCCTGACAGGAAGGATCCCACTAACGAACAAATCGCTCAGTTCCTGAAACTCGTGAACGACCCCGCGACCGGAAAGTTCTATGTGCACTGCGCCGGCGGGCGTCACCGCACGGGCGTGATGGGCGCGGTCTATCGCTTCAACAACTATCAATGGAACTTCGATCAGGTGTACGCCGAAATGAAGAACTTCGACTTCTACACGTCGAACGGCCACGGCGGGCAGAAGCGTTTCGTCGAGAACTATGCGCAGCGAATTCAGTCCGAAATTGCTACACAAGCTGCGGCCCAAGGATCCAAATAAAGTCTCCGACAGCCCTCCGTCCAACGCATGAGAGCCGTCCGTGATGGACGGCTTTCGTGCTTTTAGTGGTCTGAATAGTTCCAATCTTGCGAGACTGTGAAGCTTCTGTTGCGAAGAATGCCCGCTCGTTCCTGAGCCACAGCGTTTGCTGTTCGTCCAGCGAATATCCCCCGCGTCACAGCCGCGCCGGCTGAGGTCACCGTTCACACTCTCCTGAATCGAGGCCAAACTATGCAGTCCCTGCGGAAGAACCGCGCACTCGCGTTAATAGCTTGCTTTCTGATCGTCGTTGCGTCGCTCGAAGTTTATTCCTTCGTCAAACTCGAGAAAGATAACGGCAAGGCTGAGAAACAAACCAAGGCTAAGAAGAACAAAGACAAGGGCACGCCGGTGTTGTGGCGCAATCCCGGCGATATGCGCAAACGCGATTTGTATTACGGCGCCGGGTCGAAAGCACTCGCGCCGGTACCGCCGTTCCGCTTTGTGAAAGAGGACAAGAGCGGGAAGTCACCTAAGTTCGAGGTTCTGGACGCGCGCGGGGTGAAATGGAAAGTAAAGCTCGGACCCGAAGCGCAATCTGAAACGGTGGCGAACCGTTTGGTTTGGGCCGCCGGTTATAACGCCGAAGAGACTTACTATCTTGATCGCGCGCAGATTGAGGGCTTGAAGAAACTGTCTCGCGGTCAGAATTTCGTGAACGGCCAAACGGTGCGTGGCGCGCGCTTTGAATCGCGGCGGGAGAATGTCGATCGCGGCAAGCACTGGGACTGGGCCAAAAACCCTTTCAAAGGCACGCGCGAATTGAACGGCCTGAAGACGATGATGGTACTGCTGAACAACTGGGATGTGAGAAAGAACAACGGCGTTCTCTATGTGAAAGATCCGAAGACGAACCGGGTTGAAGCTCGATACCTGGTCAGCGATTTGGGCGCGACGCTGGGCGCCGTCGGCGCGATCGGTGGCCGTCATCGATCGAAGAACAACGTGCAGGACTATACGCGCGCGCGTCTGGTTCGGAAGGTTGACGACAAGGGAAACGCGAAGTTCGACTACGACATTAAGCCGAGAGGCGTCGGCTTGCTGACCATCTTCAATCCGAAGTACTTCTTCGGCCAGCGCCGTGCGAGTGGCCAGATGAGCACAGTGCCGGCTCAGGACGCTGCCTGGATCGGCCAGAAGCTGGCGCAGCTTTCAGATGAGCAACTACGCGACGCCTTCCGCGCCGCTTCATACGATCCAAACACGCGGGAAGCATACGTCCGGTCAATGCGACAGCGAATCAATCAGTTAGCGAAATTGGCTGACGCCGGGATTGCGACGACAAGGCAGAGACGAGTGAGGTGACGGGGCAGTAGTCCGACCGTTAGGGAGGGCGTCCGGCTATGCCGGCTGGTGTGCGGAGAGGCTCTGCCTTTCCGGTCGAATGGAAACAACAAGGGGCTGCGCCCCAATCCGGGGTTACCCCAATTTCATTTCACGAATCGCGGAAGGCCGGAGGCCTTCCGCACATCAAGCGGCAAAGCCGCAGCAGCACGGACATCCTTGTCCGCCTGAGCGCGCCGCCCGAAAGCAATTCACGACGCCCTCCCTGACGGTCGGGCTACTGCCCCGGACGCGATTTAAAACCCGCCTGAACTAAACGTGTCACCCTGCCGCACATCACCGGTCTCGAAGCCTTTTCGAAACCAACGCGCGCGCTGCTCCGACGTTCCGTGCGTGAACGAGTCGGGAACTACGTAACCCTGACCACGGTGTTGCAAACGATCGTCGCCCACCGCGCTGGCCGCACCTAAAGCTTCTTCAATGTCACCCGGTTCAACGATGCCTTGATTGCGCGCGTGGTTAGCCCAAATCCCGGCGTAAAAATCTGCCTGCAACTCAACCCGCACCGATAATTGATTCGCCTGCTGTTCGCTCAACCGACGCCGCGCCGCGTTTACTTCATTCATTGTGCCGAGCAGGTTCTGTACGTGATGGCCCACTTCATGGGCCACTACGTACGCGATGGCAAAGTCTCCCGGAGCGCCAAGTTTTGTCCGCAGTTCGTGGAAGAACGAGAGGTCGATATAAAGCTTCTCGTCGCCAGGACAGTAGAATGGTCCAACGGCAGCGCCTGCGACACCGCAAGCAGATTCGACCCGATCCGTGAAAAGCACCAGCGTCGGTTTCCGATAGGTCCTGCCGATTTGCCGGAAGATGCCGGTCCAGGCATCTTCCGTTTCCGCCAGCACGACCGCGACGAATTGCTTAAGTTCCTCTTCCTGGGGATTGGTCGGTCGCGTCGCCGGAGCGTCGCCGCCGCCGGTAGTGGGCAATTGTTCGAATAGCTGACGCGGATCGGCGCCAAACAGCAGCGCCAACAGGAGCACGACGATAGTGCCGCATCCTCCAAGGCCGCCGAGTGCCAACTTGCCGCCGCCTGACATACCGCGGCGATCCTCGATGTTGTCGCTTTGCCTGCGATCCTTCCAGCGCATTATTAGTCCTCCCGAAATTGATCAAGACTGCGAACTCACAGGACTAGAGTCTGCAACTCTTGACGGGTTCATTATTTGTACGAGGGAAGTTTGGGGCCAAAATCTGGATAGTCGGGGGTTCGTGACCGGCCGCAGAGCGGCCAAATGTTTATAGCCCTCCGGGCTGCAACAATGTGGTTCAGCTCCGGAGGACGCGGAATGTTTGCCGTTCTCGGCAACATTTCGTTCCTCCGGAGCTTTGACAGGTTTTAATAAACTGCGGCGATAAACATTCCGTCCCCCCGGGACTCAAAAACCTAACCCGGGAGATTCACCAGTTGATTGATTCGCGCGCGGGTCGCCGGCACCAACATTTGAATTTCTTCCGTCGTGAAATTGCCGGCGCGAAAAACATCCGCCAACTGGGCATCGCTCAACCGCGACAGCAGGCTGCCAATCCAACGCGCGTCGTCGACGGTGATGCCCTGCATCAGCACTTGCTCTTTTCCACTGTAGGCGAGCTTCACTTCGCGGCCATTGACTCCTTCAACGAATTTGGCCTTAACGTAATCTTCAGGTTCGTTGCGGCTGCGGCTGAGGAAGCCGCCTGTCTTGCCAAAGGTTGCGCCCAGGTCACTGACGATGTAATGGAGCTCGGGTTGAGCCTTGTTGACGAGCAGAATCTTGTTGTTGCTGTCTTTGAGGTCCCAGTTGTTCAGGAGCGCCATTAAGACAATCAGGCCCTTCAACTCTTTCGTACCGGTGAAGGGATTGCTCTTCCACGCCCACTCCTCGAGGCGCTTCACATTTTCAGGCCGCGCTTCAAATCGAACATTCGCATGCCCATTGTTCGCGCATTCGTATTCTTTTTTGTGTGGTTTGGGCGCGCCCACAATGGTGACACAGGGGACGAGGTAATTCACTTCCGTCGCATAGCCGGCAGCCCAGGCGAGGCGGACAGCGGCTGTTTCCGGCCGGGCTTCCTGGCCGACCTTCACCACCCAGGTCCGGCCTGATCCATCTTTCACGCGATACTTCGTCGAAAAGCCACCGGTCTCGACTTTTACGAAAGTAACCCGCGACAGGTTGGGTTTCATCGCGGCGCCACCGGGCCCAAGAAACAAATCGCGCGAAGATATGTTGCCCGGATCGGTCCACAGAACCCGCTTGGCATTCGCCGGGATTTGTTTGTCTTTCTTGTCAGGCTTAGCGGACTTCTTTTGCGCAAAGACGCTCGCAGAACTCACAATCATCAGGCTGATGATGAGCACGAGGGTCCGTCGATTTTCTCTTGAAAACATTTTGATTCCCTTCCGAAATGTGTCGCTGTTTAAGCGTCGCATGGTTTCACAAACGAGGGCCAGGTGCCAAGCTGAGCCGACCGCGAGAGGCGTCCTAATCTGCCCTTTGCGATCCTTTGCGTCTTTGCGCCTTGGCGTGAACTGCCCGTTAGTTGAGGGCTGGTTCACGCAAAGTCGCAAAGACGCAAAGACACGCAAAGTAGGACACAACTCGGCTGCCCCCCTCAACTGTTCAGGTCAAAGCCTTCAAAGTACATCTGGCTGTCGAATGGCTCGACGCCGTCAACCGGCGGGATCCGCGCGTACGAACCGTCAGGCTGTAGCTCGCGGGCGTTCACGTTGTCGCGCAGGTAAGCCTGGAGCACGTCCTCCTTCAGATACTTCTTAAAGCCCGGGTCTTCGACCGGCGTAACTACCTCGACGCGACGGTCCAAATTGCGCACCATCCAGTCGGCACTGCCGAGATAAATCTCTTCGTTCCCGGCGTTGAGGAAATACATCAGGCGACTATGTTCGAGAAAGCGGCCGACAACACTGCGCACGCGGATGTTTTCCGACAAGCCCGGCACGCCGGGACGCAGCATGCAGATGCCGCGCACAATCAAATCGATCGACACGCCGGCCTCAGATGCTTCATAAAGCCGCTCGATGAGGTTCGCGTCTGCGATCCGATTCATCTTCGCGATGATACGACCGGGGCGGCCGGCCCTGGCATGAGCTGTCTCACGGTCGATAAGTTCGTTCAGCTTCTCGCGCAGATTCACCGGCGACACCATCAGCTTTCGATATTCCTGCTGGCTGGAATGACCGGTCAAATAGTTAAAGAACTCAGTCGCGTCCTGGCCAATCTCCTCGTCCGCGGTGAACACACCGAAATCCGTGAAGTTCGATGACGACGTCGGATTATAGTTGCCGGTCGCGATGTGCACGTAGCGGCGCAACGTCTCACCTTCGCGCCGCACCACCAGGCCAATTTTGCAGTGTGTTTTCAATCCCACCAGGCCATAGACGACGTGCACGCCGGAGCGCTCCAGCCGCTGCGCCCATTCGATGTTGTTTTCTTCATCGAAACGAGCTTTCAATTCGATCAGCGCCGTAACTTGTTTGCCCATCTCGCCGGCTTGCCGCAGCACTTCCGCAATTTCCGATTGGGCGCCGGTGCGGTACAGACAAATTTTGATGGCTACCACATTGGGATCGAGTGCTGCTGCCCGCAGGAAATCGATCACGACCGAATAGTCGGTGTACGGGTGATGCAGCATCACATCCCGGCGTTTGATTGCGTCAAAAATCGACTTCTGCTCCTTGAGCGGCGCAGGAACAGTCGTGCGCAAAGGTGGATACTTCAGATCGGGGCGAGGGAGATCGCAGAGCTTCTCGTAATCCTGGATGTTCAGTGGCCCGTCGACGACGTAAACGTCATGCGGCTCGACGCCAATAGACTCCATCAGGTAAGCCGCCATCTCATTTGGCATGCCGGCTTCGATTTCCAGGCGCACGGGTGAACCAAAGCGCCGTTTCCGCAGTCCCTTCTGCAAAGCGCGCAGCAGGTCTTCGGCCTCGTCCTCGCGAATGTCGATATCGGCGTCGCGGGTCACGCGAAATGTGTGCGCGTTGAGCACGGTCATGCCGGGAAACAGCGAGCCAAGGTTTGCCGCGATCACGTCACTCAACGGTATAAATTTGGGTTCGTCGAATAGTTGAATCAAACCCGGAAGCAGCGGCGGCACTTTCAGCCGCACGAACGATCCCTTTTCGTCGTCTGAGTCAGCCGCCTTGACCATGATTCCGAAATTCAGACTCAGACCCGATATGTAAGGAAAGGGGTGCGCCGGATCGACCGCGAGCGGCGTCAGCACCGGAAACACATGCTGCGCGAAATACTCGTCCGCGCGCTCGTGCTCGACTCTGGAAAGCGTATCGTAAGTCGCGACCACAATGCCCTGCTGCTCGAGCAACGGCAAAACCTCTTTGCGCATGGCCTGCATCTGCGTGGCGAACATTGGTTCCAGCCGGTTACGAATTATTTCCAATTGCTCGGCGGCCGTTAACCCGTCGGGCGAAGGATGAACATAGCCGTGCTCGACTTCTTCTTTCAGGCCCGACACGCGCACCATGAAGAATTCGTCGACGATGCTTGAGAAGATGGTCAGGAAACGAAGTCGCTCGAGCAGTGGATTTCGCTCGTCGCGTGCTTCCTCCAACACCTGGCGAAAGAATTCGATCAGGCTCAGCTCGCGATTCAGCAGCCGCTGCTCAGGCAAGGGCGCCAGGCTCAGCTTTGCGCGCGCAGGCTCGGCCGCTGCTAGTCGATCCTTCAGTGAAACGTTTGTATTGGCTTGCATAGTTTGAATGCCGCGCATGAAGCTGCATGGGTGTCTGGATCACAACCCGACCGACAGCAACGGCGCTCGTTATTCAGCAACTAGCATTCCGAGGGGTGAGGTTCAGAAGCCGAATGCGAGTGAATCGTTGTTTATTTGGAGTGAGATGGGTGGGCTAGAACAGAGTCAGAAAATAGGCGCAACCTAATCGTACTATTTCGCGCCACGCCGCCAAGCGTTTCGGACTGTGTTTAGTCCAGTAAGTGTCTTGAGCTGCGCCAAATGGAGCACGATTTCGAGATGGCACCGCATCCTGCGCGTGGATCACAGGCGGGACGCCTACCCCACTTCTGAGTTATCAAAGACGTGCTGCACCGCGTCTGTGTTCCAGTCGGCAAGACTCGCCGTCACCACGTCGGCGCCGGCCGCGCGCAGCAGCGCCGCGGCTACAGTGTTCGTCACGCCAAGTGTTCTCATGCCGGCCCCGCGCCCGGCCTGAACTCCCGGCGGCGCATCTTCGATCACCAGGCATTCCTCCCGCAGCAGCGGCAGTTGTCTATCGGCCCGCCGCTTCGCATTCAGCAACTCAAGCCCGCGCAGGTAGCAATCGGGCGCCGGCTTGTGATTCAGACCCGGCTGCGCAGTTACGATGACAGAAAAGTGCTGCAGCAAATTTGCCGGGCCGAGCACGTGTTCGATCTCAGCCAGCTC
>DASUTF010000370.1:0-2484 GCA_036374695.1 Pyrinomonadaceae bacterium | reverse complement strand
CCGGCGGCTTCCAGAACGTCTCGATCCAGCCGCGGCCGGTGACCCATTCGCCGGGCTTCGCCTGATCGACGCGTTCCTTAACTTTAGCGAGAAAATCTTCGAGCGTCGTGATGCCTTCAAGATTCAGGTTCATCTCGCGCTGTCCGACGCCGGTGAAGTGCGCGTGCGCGTCAGCAAGCCCGGGAACGACCGTGGCGCCGTGCAGATCGACGACGCGGGTGTTCTTTCCCTGAAATCTCTTCGCCGCCGCATTCGTGCCGACGAACACAATCCGATCGCCCTTCACGGCAATCGCCTGCGCGTGCGGCTGTTTGGCGGTGACCGTGTAAACGTTGCCGTTCGTGAAAATCAGGTCCGCCGTTTGCGACCGCTGAATACTCGCCGGCGTCGAAGCGAAAAGGAAAACAGCAAGAACTGATAATAGAGTCTTCATGTTGCCTCTTAGGGATCCGTGATTCGCGCGAGCGCGGATTTTTATATCACAGTGTTACTTTGCAGTCACAAAACTGGGCTCCCTGGGCCCTGCCATTTGTTCGACGGGCGCGATCTTCTATAATCGGCTCACTGCGATAACAATCTAGCGAACCGTGAACCGTGGGTCGTAGTTTCTGCCCGGAGGAACAGCAGCATGAGAGTTGATTCACTACCAATTGAAACCAGCGCCGGTCCGACTACTGCGTACGTAGATCGACCGGTCGAAGATACGAACACCGCCGTCCTCCTGATTCACGAATGGTGGGGCATCAATCAACACATTCGCGATCTCGCGCGTCGCTATGCGCAGGAAGGTTACAACTGCGTCGCACCCGACCTGTTCCGCGGACGCGTCGCGCAGGATGTCAAAGAAGCATCAGCGCTGATGGATGGGCTCGCCATCGAGGACGGTCTGGAGACTATCCGTAAGACAATGGATGCCGCGCGGGACAAATACGGCTTTGATCAGTTTGTGATCAACGGCTTCTGCATGGGCGGCACTTTTGCGCTGCGTGCCGCGTGTGAGATTCCCGAATTGAAAGCTGCCGCGCCGTTTTACGGGGACATGCCCGAAGAAGATGTTCTGCAGAAGCTGACGGTGCCGACTCTTTTCATCGCCGGCAAACGCGACGCGTGGATTAACGAAGCGAAAGTTAACGGCTTGAAGGAAGCGGCGACGAAACATAACTTGCCGGTAGAAATAGTTTCCTACGACGCCGATCATGCTTTCTTTAACGACACGCGTCCCGAGGTGTACGACCCCAAAGCCGCTAAGGATGCATGGCACAGGGTCCTCCAGCATTTCAAGGGAGCTTTTCGCTAATCGACTGCTTAGACAGGGCTGCGGGCCGCAGCCCGCGTCTAAACGAAAAGGAATTAATGATTGTTGTTTGTCCCAAATGCAACGCAAAGAACCGGGTGGATGAGCGAACGGCGACAGGGAGGCAGCCGGTGTGTGGCAAGTGCGGATCGCCGCTGCCCGCCGCGGCGAACGGAAAGCCGCACCCTGTTACGGACGACAGCTTTGCCCGTGATGTAGTCGAGGCTTCGGCAATTCAACCGGTGCTGGTTGACGCGTGGGCGGAATGGTGCGGGCCGTGCCGGTTGATCGCGCCGTTGCTGGACGAATTGGCCGCCGAAGCCAACGGGCGTTACCGGATCACCAAGCTGAACGTGGATGAGAACCCGAGAACGGCGGCGCAATTTCAGATTCGCAGCATACCCACGCTGCTGATCTTCAAAAACGGCAAGCTCGTGGATCAACTCATCGGCGCACAGCCGAAGCAGGCGATTGCCGCGCGACTCCAAGCTCAACTCTGATTCTATCGCCGACTAGTAATACGTAATCCTGCGGTGCGTGATGTGTTTAGAATCGACTTTACTGGTGCCTTGAAAGGTGCGCATCAACGTGGTGACGCGTTTGATCCAATTGCCGCGATCGTCAAACTCGTACGTGTAACGGTAAGTGGCAGACCATCCCTGCAGGGGCGAGTCAAAATAAGTCTCTTCCGTCTCGTGCCCGTGATCATCAAGTTTCGCGACCGAGCGTGAGTTCAGTGAACCGTCCGCAGAATATCGCAGCCTTTCGCGTTGATTACGTTTGCGTTTATAGACGGTACGGCTTGAAAGCACGCCGTCATTCCCATATAAGAAAAGTTCGCTTAATTCTCTATCATTTCCGTACTTATAAACATAACTAAGTCCATATCGGGTATCGCGTGGTTTTGGCGCACCGGTTGGCGATGCCACAGCAATCGCGGGAGGGCTACTCTCATACGAAAGATGGCCCGACTTTGAGACGCGCTTACCATCAACGTAGCCATAAACCGTGATGTCATTGGGTAGACCTGCTGAGTTGTATAGCGTCCTCGTGATCCAGTTGCCCGCTTGGTTATACGATCGCTCCGCGGAAGGTCGCCGCGCCTTTCCCGCCATTCTTCCCTCTAATCCTTCTATCTCCTCGAACACTAGTTTGACTCTCCCTTTCAGATTCTCCCTCGCGGCGTCGGA
>DASUTF010000369.1:0-6657 GCA_036374695.1 Pyrinomonadaceae bacterium | reverse complement strand
CGGCCAGCCGTAATTCTTGCCGCGGTCGATGATGTTTACCTCATCACCGCCGCCCGGACCGTCGAAGCCGCTCGGGCCGTGTTCGGTTTCAAACAAAAGGTTCGTGCCGGGTTGAAAATCAATACCCTGCGCGTTGCGACTGCCGTAGGCGAAAATTTCAGGTCGCGCATCGCTGCGGCCCACAAAAGGATTGTCGGATGGAATCGTGCCGTCATCGTTCAAACGCAGAATCTTTCCGGCAATTGAATTCAGTTGCTGCGCCAGATTGCGGTCGGTTGCGTCACCCGTCGTGATGTACAGCTTGCCGTCCGGCCCGAAGCGTAAACGGCAGCCGGCATGGAATTGCGCAGACGGAATGTTCTCAATGATGACCTTGCGATCGGTGAAGCCGCTGGAGGTTTCGCGATAGCGAACTACCCGTACGAACTCGCCGTTCGTGGTGTACCCGTAAGAAAGGTAAACAAACCGGTTCGATTGAAACTGCGGATGCAGCGCGACGCTCATCAGTCCTGTTTCGCCGCCCGTGTCCACGTCCGGCACCACGAACAGAGGCTGTGGTTGGAGCTTTCCGTTTTGAAAGACGCGCACGCGCCCCGGCCGTTCGGTGAAGATCATTCGGCCGTCCGGCGCCCAGACGATCGACCAGGGAACTTCCAAATTACCGGCGACGGTTTCAACTTTGAAGCTGGTTTGGGACTGCGGCGAGTTCTCAACTTCGCCTGCGCCACGGCCGGGAGGAGCGTTACTACATGCGACGATCGTCGCGACGGTGCATGCGAAAACGAGATACATCAACCAGGCTTGGCGTTTTTGATGCTGCATCGCTTTGAAAAATCAGTGCGAGAAGTGGTATTACGGACGCGTCAAATATAGGGGACACCCGAAGTTTTTCCAACTACTTCCCTTTTCCAGTTCAATGGACGTGAATAACAAACTCGAAACATCCACGAAGACCGTTGACCACGCAGAGTTGATGGCTGAGGGGCAATTACAGAAGCTACAACTTGAAATCCGCCAGCTAAGAAAGCCGCGCTGGTTGGATCCCTTCCTGCAAATCCTACCCCTTGTGACCGTTCTGGTTAGCGTGCTTGGATTCGTCTGGACTGCGTTTCAATATTTTGAAGGGCAGAAGAAAGCTCGCTCGCTCGAGCGAACACAACAAACTCTCAAACTTGAAGAACAGGCCCGCACCAATCTTCAGCGGATTACTCAATTTCCTTCGGACCAAAAAATAACAAGGGGGGAGATTGAGGTTTTGCTTATCGATTTACAGCGCGTTCAAACACTGCTTTCTGCGGCGCGGCAGAGTGATGGATCGCTCAATTATGCGAGTCAGTCGGAATTCACTACCGAGATTCTGGCAAACCTGGTCAACGGCATGTCTTTTCATGAACCGCGGGAGGTGGACTTTGCCGATGTCGTGCTGCGTGATTGGTCTCAGTATGCCGACTACATAAAGACCAATCAGGTGTACGTTAAAAACATTCTGGCAAAACAGGAAGATGCGTTGACAGAATTACGGCGCAGATACCCCAAGTACTTTGCGGGATTGACGATGAATGACACGGGCGGCTACAACGAGCCGAAAGGTGCGACTACGAGGCGAAATGAGTTTAGGGCTTTTGAGAAGCTAATGCTTAGCTATGAGGAGCATCTCAAACTCCTGACCGACGATTCTTTCCGACAACATTCCATTAAGTCGTTTCAGGCAGCAATCTGTAACGCCCAATTAACCAAACGGAAGTTTGGCATGAGCTTCAGGCCTCAGGACGACCCCCAATTTTTCAGCGAATGCCTAAAGTGATCTCGGTGCCAGGCATTGCCCGCCGTTGAGCGGCTCACAGACTGATGTATTCGTGCAGCAGCTTAATCTCGTCGCCTTGCTCGCTTAATTCAACACGCAGCAAATCACGCATCGAAAGCATGCCGACCCATTTCTCGCCATCGACGACGGGCAGGTGGCGTGTGCCAATCAATTCCATGCGTTCTAAAGCCTGATGGGGCGTTTCGTCACAACGAATAACCGCGCGTAGCGGACTTGTGACGTCACCGAGCTTCAGCGCCGTGGGGTCGTGCTTCAGCACAACGACGCGGTTCAGCAGATCGCGCTCAGAGAAGACGCCCATCAGCGTTCCTTCCTCATCCAGCACACAGACTGCGCCTATTTTGCGCGCGGCCATGAACTCAGCCGCTTCCATGACGGTCGCCGAAGCGTTCATGGAATAAGGCTCACGATCGCGAATGACATCCTTGATCAACATCGCCGCGCCCTCCTGTTGGGAAACTGGTTGTCAGGTTGGCGGCATTATATGAGATGTACGCCGCGCTGTCTCTAGCAAATTTCGAACAAATTAGTGAGGATTAGTCGCGCGCTGCGTGAAGCAGTTCACAAGCGACTATTGAAACAGAGATCCCTGCGCCGTAGGTCTGCGGAAGGTGTTCCGGTTCGCGTGGCTGTCGCTGCCGACGCGATGCTCGTTAAAGCCGAGCTTTCGGCAGTAAACCTCAAAGAGTTTTTCCTGAGCATTCCAGTACTGCCCTTTGCCGCGCATGCGATCGTGGAAGACGCTCGAGTTGATTTTGCCGCCGCGCGCGTCGCGGATTCGATTCAGAACGCGATCAGCTTTGGTCGGAAGTTTTTCACGCAGACGTTGTTCAAAGTACGGAGCCACACTGCCCGGCAGGCGCAGCATGTTGATGAAGGCTTTCGTCGCGCCACAGTCTTTCGCGCGTTGGAGAAGGCCGGGAATGTCCGTGGACAAGCCGGGAATCGTCGGTGCGATCCCGATTCCGACCTGGATGCCGGCATCGGCGAGAATCTTCATGGCTTCGAAACGCGCGTTCGGTGAAGGCGCAAACGGTTCGACGGCACGGGCAGTATCGTAGTTCGCAAACGGAATCGTAAAGTACACTCCGACGCTCGCATCACGCGCGAGAGTCTGGAGCACATCAACATCGCGTCGAATCAGAGCGGACTTGGTAACGATGCCCACCGGATTGCGAAACTCAGCACACACTTCCAGACACTGGCGCGTCAATTTGTAGTTGGCTTCGAGCGGAATATAAGGATCGGACGTGAACGAGAAAACGATCTGTTCACCTTTCCACGAAGGCTTCATCAACTCTTTCCGCAGCAGTGCCGGCGCGTTCACCTTTACCACGATCTTCCGCTCGAAATCAGTGCCGGCGCCGAAATCGAGATATTCATGCGTGGGCCGGCTGAAGCAATACGTGCAGCCATGAATGCAACCGCGGTAACAGTTGATTGAATGATCGAACGCCACATCGGGACTGTCGTTGTGGCTGATGATCGAACGGGTTTCGGTTTCTTCGTAGACTTCTATCTTCGCGGGCGGGGGCTCGCCAATCCATTCGACTGAGTGACTTAGCCAGGGATTCGGTGGGTTTGCTATGGAACGCATGTCTGCAATCGTGTCCTATCGGTGAAACGCAGCATAACCGTTAGAATTGAAACTTTCAAGGTCCGGCGACCGTTGACAAAGGTGCTCGAACTGGATAGAAGGACACAAATCTCAAGGGTGTTGTCGTCGAGACGGCGACCAGGAGAGGGACACAGACATGCGAGACGACGAAGTTGTTGCTCTAATTGCAGTGTTGGTGATTTCGGCGGTGGTCCTGACCGTTTACGTCGGGCTGATCGTTTTGGGGGTGAACATGGCGAAGCGCAAAAATCGCTCGCCGCATTGGTTTTGGTTTGCCGTTCATCCGGTAGGCTTATTGATTACTCTGATCGTGATGGCTTGCCTGTCGCCGTTGCAGCGCTGTCCGAATTGTCAGCAAGCTTCTCACGCCCACGCGCGCCTCTGCGGGTTTTGCGGATTCGATTTTGCGACGCAGGGATACTTCGCGCCCCAGCAGCCTCCGGCGTACATGCCGCCCCGGTATTAGTTCTTTGATTACAAAAAAAAGTCCGACAAGCTTTCGGCCTGTCGGACTCAGAAAGCATCTTTCAGATGCGCGTTACCCGCGCGGCCTCACCGTCACATATGCCGGGTTACCTCGCCGATTGATGAGCAGCAGCGCAGGTCTGTTTCCGGCTTTATCGATCGCGCCGCTCAAATCTGTTGCGGAACGAATCGGCTGCCGGTTTACTTCCTGAATCACATCGCCGCGCGCCAGCCCCGCGGCGCCAGCCGGTCCCGCCGGATCAACTGTTTCGACGACGACGCCTTGCGTGCCCGCGCGCAGGTTCAGTTCCGAAGCTATTTCCGGCGTCAGAGGCATCACGGTCAGCCCGAGTTTTCCCTGATTGGTAGAGCCGGGTGTGGTCGACTTGTCTTCCTCATTCCGCGCGGTCTCAGGTTTCACCTCACCCAGGGTCGCGTTGATCTTCTGTTCGCGGTTATCGCGGAGGAGCGTCAAAGTAACCTGACTGCCCGGCGCCATGCTCGCGATCTGATTGCGAAAAGCATTGGAGTCGTTTACGGGTGAACCATTGAGCGCGATGATCACGTCGCCCTGGCGGACGCCGGCGCGTTCCGCCGCGCTGGCGGGTAAAACCTGATTGACGATGATGCCTTTTGTCTCAGACATACCGAGGCTCTGCGCCATGTCAGAATCAACGCGCCGCACAGTGATGCCCAACTGGCCGCGGCGCACCGTCCCGGTCTTGATGAGCTGATCCATGACCGAGCGCACCATGTTTGACGGAATCGCAAACCCAATCCCGATGTTTCCGCCGGACAGACCGCCGATGATTTGCGAGTTGATGCCGATGAGATCTCCGTTAGTGTTCACTAGCGCGCCGCCTGAGTTGCCGCGATTAATGGGCGCGTCAGTTTGCAGAAAGTCTTCGAAGTTGCCGCTGCCGGTTCCCGGCGTCGAACGGCCCTTCGCGCTGATGATGCCCATCGTTACCGTCTGCCCGACATCCAGCGGATTCCCGATTGCCAGCGCTACGTCTCCGACGCGAACTTTGTCGGAGTCGCCAGGGGTTAAGAACGGAAGGCCTGTCTGCGTCACCTTAAGCACTGCGAGATCGCTCGGCTGATCCGATCCGACGAGCTTCGCATCAAGCGTGCGACCGTCAGTCAGGTCCACTTTGATGTCTTCCGCGCCGTCGACGACGTGATGGTTCGTGATGATGTAGCCGTCCGCGCTGACGATTACGCCAGAGCCTAGCGCGCGCTCGAGCGACTCGCGCGGTTGCTGCGGCTGTTCGCGCCGCCGATCGTTGAACCAGTCACGGAGCGAAGGATCATCGAGAAACGGGAATTGTTGCGGTCGCCGCACGCGCTTGTTTGCATGAATCGTCACCACTGCCGGCGCCACGCGCGCAACTACGTCGGCGTAGGAGTTCTGCGGCGGCGCGTCCGCCACGGGCGCCGAGTTGACGGCCGGCGCGCCCTGCGAACCTTTGCAGGCCACTGAAGAAACTGAGAGGCACACCGCCATAGCGGCGACCGCGAACTTAGTCGCCATCGGTTGGCGAAATAGATAAACTGACCGCGAAAATCCCAATGATGTCATGACACGTCTCCCCAAACCCCTTTTTTTTATGCATTTAGAAGTATGCTGCTGCGCGATTCTAGCAGATGAGAGATTTGTGGGAGTAGTTGGACTCAGGGAAAGCCACGGCAATGGCTAATTCAGATCGTCTATTTGCAAACCCACCGGACTAGCGCCCGCGCCTTTAATCGCGTCAAGCACTCGCATTACGTCAGCATAGAGAAGCGCACGTGGAGCCTTAATAAAAACGGTCTTTTCTACGCGATCGTTGTCGGGCAAATCAATTCGATCGCGCAATTCGTAACGGAAAGCGCGATTGCGCAGGCGCTCTTCGAAAACATCGTGGAGCGCCCCACTCAGCTTCGCGGTGTCAAACACCGAACCCATGTTAGGCGTGCGGTTGAGCATGAGCGTCCGGTCGCGGTTAATCGTCACCACGAGTCCCAGTGGCGGCGGGGCTTCGACGAGCGTTTCGTCGGGCTTTGAAGCCGTCTTTGTTAGAAACCGCGCAGGCTTCAGCGGCGATACCACCATGAAGATGATGAGCATCACCAGCAGAACATCGATTAGCGGTGTGACATTGATGTCGGGTTTGGCAGAGTTATCCCTCGCGCCTGTTGAGGCGTTCGTTCGCATTCGGTGTGTCCTCCTGTCTTGCGAATTAGACACACCGGCGATGACAAGGTTCCAACTAGATCCGGGTTGAGTTTAGACGGCTCACTTGTGCGCCGAGCAATGGCCGGACAAGTCCGGCTTTCGAAAACGGAGCAAGAGTTTCAAATGTGATCAGGATCGAACAGGAGCGGAAAGAATTGCCCTTCGATCTTTTCGCCGGCGGGAATTGGCGGCACGCCTGCGAGCAGGGAATTGTCGGAAGCTGAACGCACGCCATCCCGAAACACGTTGATAACCGCACCCCGGCGCGCTCGGTCGCTCCGATTCTCGAACGAGCCGTGCACCATAAGCGGATGATGAAAGGAACATTCTCCAGCCTTCAGCTCAATTGCGACCGGCTTGAATTGTGACTTCTGCTGGGCACTCAACACGGACTGAATCGCATTCATGTCATTCGCCAGGCCGGTGACCGGCAAAAGATTCCAGAGATGACTGCCGGGGACATAATGAACGCAGCCGTTCTCAACGGTTGAATCGTCGAGGCCGATCCAGCACGACAAGTGCGCCATCGGC
>DASUTF010000368.1:0-3141 GCA_036374695.1 Pyrinomonadaceae bacterium | reverse complement strand
CGTCCGGTGAAACGCCCTCCCTCACGGTCGGGCTACTGCCCCAGATATTCTTTCGCCGCCAGCAACTCCGCATTCAGAATCGCCGCCCCCGCCGCGCCGCGAATCGTGTTGTGACCGAGCGCGACGAAGCGATAATCGAGCACGTTATCTTCAGCAATTCGCCCGACCGTGACGCTCATTCCGTTTCCCGCATCACGATCGAGCCGCGGCTGTGGCCGATCAAGCTCGTCGCGAACGATTACCGGTCTCGCGGGTGCTGAGTGAAGCTTCAGCCTTTGTGGTTCGGCGGTGAATGAGGCGAGGGCGTTGCGGACTTCATCAAGCGAAGCTGAACGACCGAGCTTTACGCGAATCGAGGCCATGTGCCCGTCCGTGACGTTCACGCGATTGCATTGGGCGCTCACTTTCATGTCGGCATCTATGATCGTGCCCTGACTGACGCCGCCCAGAATCTTCCGGGTTTCGATCTCAACCTTCTCGTCCTCGCCGCCGATGAACGGAATCACATTGTCGGTCGCGTCCAGCGAGGCGACTCCCGGATAACCTGCGCCGGAAAGCGCCTGCATCGTCGTCACCACGCATGCCGTCACCCCAAATTTCTCATGCAGCGGCGCGAGGGCCATCACAATCGCGATCGCCGAGCAGTTTGGATTGGTGACAATGAACCCCCGGTTGTACTCGCGGTTGGTGCGCTGCGCCTCGATCAGTTCGAGGTGCTCAGGATTAACTTCGGGAATCAAGAGGGGCACGTCCGGCGCCATCCGATGCGACGAAGAATTGCTGATCACGGGAAAGCCGGCGCGCGCAAATTCAGGTTCGGCATCCGTGGCGATCTCACCGGGCAAGCTCGAAAAGACGACGTCACAGTCGAGCGGCGGCGCGGGAGGCTCCACGACAATCTGCTTCACCCGATCCGGCATGTCGCCCGGTAGGCGCCAGATGCAGGCTTCAGCGTAAGTTTTTCCCTGAGAACGATCCGAGGCAGCCAGCGCGGTGATTTCAAACTGCGGATGATTCTCCAGCAGTTGCACGAATCGCTGACCGACCACGCCGGTTGCTCCCAGGATTCCGATCCGAAGTTTGTTGGCCATTGCGGAAAAATTTACCACAGAGGGCACAGAGGAAAACTAAAGGCCAAAGGGCTAAGAGCTAAGTGCAGAGAGACCCGCGAAGAGTGTTTGCCGCAATGTTAAGTCGCGGTTTGGCCTTTGCGCTTGCCTCTTTGCGCTTTGCATGTCGTTCTTCTCTGTGTCCTCTGTGGTTAATTCTTTAGCGAGCTCAGCGCCTCTCCCAATCGCTTCACACCCTCACTCAACCGCTCCTCATCAGCACAGAACGAAATCCGCAAGAAGCCCCGGCTTTCTTCCCCGAACGCCGCTGCGGGAATCGTCACGACGCCCTGCTCCAAACCCGCTTCGGCAACTTTCATTTCATCGCCGTATTCACTTACATCGACCATTGTGTAGAAAGCTCCATCCGGAGTCACGCAGCGCAACCCGAGTTCTTCGCGCAGCTTCTGCAAGAGAAAGTCGCGGCGCGCGAGAAAGATCGATCGCATCTCAGCTCGCGAAGCCTCTGCTTCATGCGTCCATGCGGCCAGCGCGGCCTTCTGCGAAATGCTTGAAGCGCAGGTCACGACGTAACCGTGCAGGACGAGCGCGGCTTTCATCACTTCTGCATCACCGGCCAACCAGCCGATGCGCCAGCCAGTCATCCGCATCGACTTCGACAAGCCGCTCGCGATTATCGTGCGCGGATAGAACTCGGAAATTGAGGCCGGCCGTTCCGGCGTGTAGTAAAGCTCGCGATAAATTTCGTCACTAACGATAAATGCATTTGAGCCGCTCGCCTCAACCGCTCCGGCCATCGCTTCTAATTCATCCTTAGTCAACGCTCGGCCCGTCGGATTTGAAGGGCTGATGCAGATGACAACTTTCGTGCGCGGCGTCAGCCGGGCTTTGAAATCATCGACATCGAAACCAAAGTCTTTGCCGGCGGGCAAGCGATAGCGAATCTCGCGACCGCCAACCATTTTTGTAATCATCGGGTAGGCGATGAACCCGGGATCAGGCATCAGCACTTCGTCGCCTTCTTCGACGAGTGTCCGCAGAATCAAATAAAGCGATTCCTGCGACCCGGCCGTGACGACCACCTGATCGGCATTCAGATTCATGTGCGGATAGTCACCGGCGATTCTTTCCCGCAGCGCCGGAATTCCCGCCTGCAGCGTGTAGCCGTTCCGCTCTTCCTGAATTACCCGGACGGCTTCACGCACGATCACCTCCGGCGTCGGCAGATCAGGCTCGCCCAGGCCGAGACTGATACTGCCGGGCTTCGCGCGATCCGAAATTTTCCGGATCATACTTTTCTCGATGCCGCGGAGAAATGGAGGTGGATTGAAGGTGTTCAAGCTAGACATCATCCGGCTCAGATGACCTGAATGCCGTGAGTAGTGATTAAAATATCGATCTGTCGGAGATCTTTCTTAAGCCGTTCTTTGAAGTCCTTGAGAAATTGCTTTGTGATTCTGTCGCCCGAGGTGAGGATTTCCACCTTCATAATCTGATCAACATACTCCACGCCACCATACTTCCAACGGCCCTTGTAAGGTGCGGACAACGGACTGGTCGTTATTGCCCCAAATGTCAGCGCGAGTTCGTCGCAAATGGCGGTAATTTTGGTTGACTCTATTGGCTCGCCGTCGTTGTAGTTCAATGGCAGATAGATGTCGTACTTTCTCATACGGCCAGGCGAGGTGTGGGTATGCGAAGCTTTGACGCGTCGAGCTTTTTGAAAGGAATACGCTTCTTCTTAAGAAACTTGAGATGTTCGTCGCGAACGCCATAAATCTTTCCTGCGAGACAGACGACGGAAAAACCACTTTTGATTAGTAGAACAAAAGCGTCCGCGCGATGGCGCTCGGGAATCTGAATATAGATCGTCACGTTACCTTAAACGATAGATGTCGCTCCGAGGCATGTCAAGATATTGGTTGATCGGGGAGTGCTTGGAGGAGCAATACGTTCATCTTAGCGCTTCTTCCAACTGGGTCGCCGCGTCTGTTTTCTCGTCGCGATATTTCACGATCACCGGCGCGTAGAGTGACAGGCCCCATTCGCGCGCTTTGTCGGTTTGGATTGC
>DASUTF010000367.1:0-19612 GCA_036374695.1 Pyrinomonadaceae bacterium | reverse complement strand
GACGTTTCGGGTAACACGACCTGGTATTTGAAGCGTGCGAAGTGAGCCGCCGGTCGTAACCCGTCTTTACGGTTTCGGCGTTGGCGGCTACCATTCACTAGTTCGTGCTCCCGTAGCTCAGTTGCATAGAGCGCTCGCCTCCTAAGCGAGAGGTCGCGCGTTGGAATCGCGCCGGGGGCACCATTTTCATCAGGCCTGCAAGACAAATCCCAAAACTCGCTGCACGATCGGCAGACCAATTAAGCAAGGATCCGGGGAGATTCGGCATTAATCGCGCGAAATGTCACCTTATCCAATCAAACTCTTGAGGCTCAACTCGCGTCCAAGAGCATCGTGGGCTAACGTCGCACTTCTCGCCTGCGCGAAGGATTTTTTATGTTTCGAACCTTCATCCTGATTGCCGTTTTACTTCTGACTTTTCCTGTCAGGTCTCAACAGTTGCCGGCCCCGCCGCCGCAACCCGAGACCGGGCCGGGGGGAAAACAGAAGCCTCACGCAGCCGTGATTAAGAATCGATATGGGCAAGGCGGCAAGGAATATTGGATTTACGAACCTGATCGACCAAAGCCGCAGACCGCGCCGGTCGTTGTTTTCCTGCATGGCTGGGGCGGGACAAATCCGCTCTATTACGGCGCGTGGATCGATCATCTTGTGAAGCGCGGCAACATCGTTGTGTTCCCGCGTTATCAGTCCAGCATCCTGACTCGCCGCGAGGACTTTATTCCAAACACTCTTGATGCCGTCACCGCCGCGCTCACGCGTCTGCAAGGCGAGCCGGGTCACGTCAGGCCTGACTTGAATAAAGTCGCCGCGGTCGGACATTCGCTTGGTGGGGTGCTGGCCGCCAGCCTGGCGGCGTTGGCCGCAGAGAATAAGCTTCCGCAGGTCCGCGCCGTGATGGCCGTCGAGCCCGGTTTGACGCGCGCTCCGGCAAGTGTGCCAATCGCGGACTTGAGCAAGATTCCGAGTAGTACCTTGCTGCTTTCGATCGCCGGCGACCGCGACAGTCTGGTTGCCGATCATGACGCGAAGAGGATTTATTACGATTCGAAGCAGATCTCAGCCGGCAACAAAGACTTCGTATTGTTAGTGAGCGACGAACGAGGACGACCTGGCTTGATTGCCGGTCACCGAGCGCCTACTGCGCCCGACAAAGAATACGATAACGGTGAAGGCGATTTGACTGCTCCCAGAGCTGGTTGGGGAACTGGCGCCCAAGCACGCGCTGATTCGCGAACACCGACTATCAACGCACTCGACTACTATGGGCTTTGGAAACTTCTTGATGGATTGTGCGACGCCGCCTTCTCCGGAAAGAACCGTGAGTTTGCGCTTGGCAACACGCCGCAACAAAGATTCATGGGAAAGTGGAGCGACGGCACCCCGGTGAAAGAGTTAGTGGTGACTGATAAGCCCTAGTCTAACGTTTGAGGAAATGACCAAAATTCTCTTTTCCGTGCTTCTGTTCTGCACGTGTGCTGCCGCGCAGGTAAAGTTTGAGGTGAAGAGCGCTTCGAAACTCTACGACGTCGAGATTGAAGTGGAAAGGTGCGAAGACAAGATCTGCGAGGGCCCGGCGACGTTCACGCTTTTCAAAAAGAACCACCTGAGTCCGTTTCAAGTCTTCAAGCTTTCCGACACTTCATTCATGCTCGGCGAAAGCGATCAGCCGAGCGCAAACATCACGCGCCTCTACGATGAGCAGAGCGCCGTAAACTTTTCCGATTACAACTTTGATAGCGTTGAGGACCTCGCGTTGTGCGGCGGCCGCAACGGCGGTTACGGAATGCCCTCGTATCAGATTTACCTGTTCCTGCCGCGCGCCGGCCGATTTATCCTGAGTGAGGAGCTCACTGAGCTGTCGCAGGAAGGGCGTCTCGGGATGTTGGAACGCGACGCGCGGCGAAAGCGTCTGCGCACTTTCAGCAAATCAGGATGTTGCCTGCACATGACTGAGGAATTTGTTGTCGTTAATAACCGGCCGAAGAAGGTCCTGGAAATCGTCGAAGATGCGACGATAGCCGACAACAAGCGCGTGAAGATCACAACGAAGAGACTGATTGGCAGTCGCTGGCGAACTACAGTCAAGTACGTCCCGCGAGTCTCACAATAGTCGCGCCCGCCAGCTTCTTCCACAGAGTACACAGATAAGACAGATTGATTCATTGATCCAATGATTCAATGAGCCAATCCCTTTAATCTGTGGAATCTGCGTAATCTGCGGATTCTTTTAGTCGAGCAATAGTCGCGCCTAATCCGCCCGCGTCCGGTGGCGCGTCCGTCCAGTCCAACACGAAATCAGTTCGCTCCAGCACACTGCGGACGATCTCGCGCTGTACGCCGATGCCTTTACCGTGAATGATGCGGACGACGCGGAAGCCTTTTGCGCGGGCTTCGCGCAGGTATTCTTCGACTACTGCTTTCACCTGCCTTGGCGGAATCGTGTGCAGATCGAAGACGTCTGTGATCTCGATCACGACGGGTTCGGGAAAGGGGTTGTAATCTTCTTCAGTCACAGTCGGTGCTTTGTGCTTTGCGTTTCTTTGCGTCTTTGCGCCTTGGCGTGAACGGCTACAAACCAGAGACTCACGCAAAGGCGCTAAGACGCAAAGGGTCGCAAAGTCTAAACTGCGGCGTTTTGCATTTGCGCGTCGTCGCTCTATAATTTTCCTTGCTATTGCAAGCTATCAAATTCCCGCTGAGTTCGCTGACCTTGGTTGAGCAAATCCGAAAAGGAGATCCCCTTTGGCGATTCGTCTGAGCCGGACTTTCGTCCTGCGAAAGCTCCACCAGTTGACCGGCATCATGCCGCTCGGCTTCTTTCTGCTGGAGCACTTCTATACGAATTCCAAAGCGCTCGCCGGCGCCGCCAGTTTCAACGAAGCCGTCAAAGATCTCCAGACAATTCCGTACATCCTGTTCGTCGAAACATTCGGCATCTTCATTCCGCTGATTTATCACGCGGTGTACGGTCTGGTCATCACGGCGGAAGCGCGACCGAATAATCTCGCGTATCCCTATCCGCGAAATTGGTTCTACACGGTCCAGCGCGTCACCGGCGTCATTCTGTTCTTCTTTATCTTATTCCACGTTCTGAACTTTAGATTTGGAATGATTCCGGGTCTGAACACAGTTTCGGTGGCGCATCACCCCGAGCAGTCGTTCGACATCGTTTCGCGCGAGTTTCGCATGATCCCAATCTTCATCGTCTACATGGTCGGAATCACTGCGACGGTCTGGCATTTCGCGAACGGCATTTGGCTGTTCATGGTCGATTGGGGAATTACCATCGGCGAGCGCGCGCAGCGTCTGACCGGTTACGCGTGCATCGCTTTTGGAGTTTTTCTGCTCCTGGTCGGTATCAACGCGGCCGTGGCGTTCATTCGGCCGGGAGGCTTGATACCGGGAATTTTGTGATGAGACAGAGAAATGGCCGCCACAGATAGACACAGATTATCGCAGATAAGAGGAAAAGATCAGTTCAATCCGTGTTTATCTGTGGCTGATATCGTCCTTTTCGTGGCTTAGTAACGATGGCTACTCAAATCAACATTGCAGTCGTCGGGGGCGGGCTCGCAGGTTTGGCTGCGGCGATGAAAATTGCTGAAGCCGGGCACAATGTCGAGTTGTTTTCCGTCGTGCCCGTGAAGCGTTCACATTCCGTGTGTGCCCAGGGCGGCATCAACGGCGCGGTCAATACCAAAGGCGAAGGCGACTCGACCTGGGAGCACTTCGACGACACCGTTTACGGCGGCGACTTTCTCGCCAACCAGCCACCGGCAAAAGCGATGTGTGAAATGGCGCCGGCGATCATTTACCTGTTCGATCGGATGGGAGTGCCGTTTTCGCGCACGAACGAAGGCTTATTGGATTTTCGCCGCTTCGGCGGCACGAAGCATCACCGCACGGCTTTCGCAGGAGCTTCGACCGGACAGCAGCTTCTCTACGCGCTCGATGAGCAGGTTCGTCGCTACGAAGTCACCGGCAAAGTGAAGAAGTACGAAGGCTGGGAAATGGTTTCGCTGGTGCTGGACGATCATCAGGTCTGTCGCGGACTGGTCGCGATGAACCTGCACTCGCTCGAGTTGAAAGCATTTCCCGCTGACGCCGTCATCATCGCCACCGGCGGACCGGGACTTATCTTCGGCAAGTCAACGAATTCAATGGTCTGCACCGGCAGCGCGGTCGCTGCCTGTTACCAGCAGGGTGCGAAGTACGCGAACGGGGAATTCATTCAGGTGCATCCGACTTCGATCCCAGGCGAAGACAAGCTCCGTCTGATGAGCGAATCCGCGCGCGGCGAAGGCGGCCGCGTCTGGGTGCCGCGGAGCAAAGGCGACAATCGCTCGCCATCTTCGATTCCTGAGAGCGAGCGCTGGTACTTCCTCGAAGAGAAGTATCCGGCTTACGGCAACCTCGTGCCGCGCGACATAGCGACGCGCGAAATCTTCAAGATTTGTATCGAAGGCTTCGGTGTTGGTGGCGAGAACCAGGTTTTCCTCGATGTTACTCATATCCCGGCTGAGACACTGGATCGAAAACTTGGCGCGATTCTCGAAATCTACGAGATGTTCGTCGGCGACGATCCCAAGCATGTGCCGATGCGCATCTTTCCCGGCGTGCACTATTCGATGGGGGGACTGTGGGTTGATTTCAATCAACAGACAAATATCCCTGGATTACTTGCGGCGGGCGAGTGCGACTATTCAATTCACGGAGCGAACCGTCTTGGAGCGAACTCACTTGTCAGCTGCGTGTATGGCGGTTTCGTCGCGGCGCCGGCGGCGCTGGAATGGGCGAAGAATGTCGAGCGCAACGGCGCGAACGGGTCACGCATTTACGAACAAGAGACGAAGCGCCAGCAGGAAATCAACGACGGGCTGATCAGGCAGAGCGGCAACGAGAACCAGTACAAGCTGCACGAAGAGATGGGTAAAGTGATGACCGACAACGTCACGGTCATTCGCTACAACGATCGTCTGAAAGCGACTGACGAAAAGTTGCTGGAACTGATGGATCGTTACCAGCGCATCTCGATCAACGATTCGAACCTGTGGGCGACGATGGCGCTGCCGCACGCGCGACATTTGGACAACATGCTCGAGCTGGCGCGCGTGATTACGCTCGGCGCGCTGAATCGAAATGAATCGCGCGGCGCGCATTACAAACCTGACTTTCCCGAACGCGACGATGCAAACTGGCTGAAAACTACGATTGCCGAATACTCAGGTGAAGGTCCGGTTTTCTCGTACGATCAGGTGGACGTTTCGCTGATTCAGCCGCGTAAGAGAGACTACTCGCACGAGAAAAAAGAAACGGCCGCGGCCTCGGGCTCGCCGCAAAAAGGCGGCGCCCCACAGATTCCGAGCAGCGACATGCAGCAGAAGCCCGAGAATCTGAGCGGGCCGACGGGTGACGTGAGGGTTAGCTAGCACGAGGCAAAAATAGACTAGCCGCGGATAAGCGCAGATTGACGCGGATCAGTAATCTGAAAACCATTTTGGCGCACTCATTTTGTTTTCGTATCTGCAGGAATCCGCGTTAATCCGCGGCTAATTTAAGAATGAAAACCGTCGAGATTCATATCAAACGCCGCGACAATCCGGACGCGCCTGCGCGCTGGGAAGAGTTCGAGATTCCTTACCGCGCGAACCTCAATGTGATCTCGTGCCTGATGGAGATTCGTAAGAACCCGGTCACCCGGCAGGGCAAGCAAACGACGCCGCCTTCGTGGGACATGAACTGTCTCGAACAGGTTTGCGGCATTTGCACGATGGTCATCAACGGTCGCGTGCGACAATCGTGCTCGGCGCTCGTCGATAACCTCGATCAACCAATCAAGCTCGAGCCGATGTCGAAATTTCCGAACGTGCGCGACCTGATCGTCGATCGCTCGCAGATGTTCGATCACCTGAAGCGCGTGCACGCCTGGGTTGAACTCGACGGCAGTCACGATCTCGGTCCCGGCCCGCGCATGGATCAGGAAGACGTGATGGAGCGTTACGCGTACTCGCGCTGCATGACATGCGGTTGCTGCCTCGAAGCTTGTCCGCAGTACGACGGCGACAACTATATCGGCCCGCAGGCGATCGCGCAGGTACGCCTTTTCAACATGCACCCGAGCGGCGCGATGGATCGCGACGAGCGTCTGGAAGCGTTAATGGGCGAAGACGGGATCACCAACTGCGGCAACGCGCAGAACTGCGTCAAGGTTTGTCCCATGAATATCCCACTCACCAAAGCCATTTACGAGGAAAACCGCGAGACCATAGTTCACGGGTTGTTGGGCTGGTTGAAGAAGTAATCTCTCCGGTTACACTTGACGTGAATCATAGCCAGCGCATGATCAGAGCGGGCGGTGTTTGCGGCGTCCTGGGGATAGTCATCTACTTGGCGCTGGCAATCTCTGACCCGTACATCGGCCCGCAGACAAAGACCACGCAGGAATTTCTTGCCGCGTGGGGCACCCCTAAATATATTGCGATAAACATGGCGCTCCACTTCGCCGTTGCCGGCGCCGCGGTGTTGTGGCTGGTGTCATTCGTCGGACTCAAACGTTTGCTGGACGCAGAAAGCCCGAGTGTAATGGTTCGAGTGGGAACGCTCCTTGGCATCATCGCGTGTGCGGTGATGGCGCAGATGATGATTGTCCAGGGGAGTGTAATGAGCAAAATGGGTCAGGCGTTTCTATCGGCGACAAGCGAAAGCGAGCGCGAGTCGGCCGTTGCGCTGTATCGCGGCCTGCGGTTCATTGATTACGCGATGGACTTAACGTTTGATCTGTTCTTCTTCACCGCATGGATTTTGCTCGGTCTCAAGATGTTGCGTCACCAAAACTTCGGTAAGCTGTTCGGCGGGATAGGATTAATTCTCTTTGTGCTGGCGGCGATTATGAACTTGCGTGCAGCACCTGATCCTCCTGCCTTTGATGTCGGACCCCTCGCAGCGCTTTGGCTGCTCGCGGTGTATGTGCAGATGTTAAGAGTCGCTAAATCCGAAACTAAGTCGTCAGAATCCGGGGTTGGCGATGGTGGGTAATTCAAAATCGGTGACGACGATGGCAACGCGAGTGCGTCAATTAAAGAAAAACTGACTAATTACAAGCATTTGCGGATTCGCCCAGTTTTCCCGTGCGTGAGCGTAAAGATGCCGACTGATTCGTTCTGTTGCTCGAGCTCGACCGATAGCGTCATCGTTTCATCTTTGATCGATCCGCGATAGACGGCTGGTTGCTCATTATCTTCATCTTCACGCTGGCGCGTCGGCCCGCCGCGCTCGCGCGTGTACGCACCCTTGGCCTCAAACTTTCCGCCCGCATCGGGAGCAATCTTTTCCGTGATGCGTCCGTGCGCGCAGTCGTATTCGATGGTCGCGCCTGCATCCGTCACTTCCATGGCGATGTGTTCGCCACCCCACCGACCGCGCAGGTCGCGTGATTGACTTGGCGTGTTGGCGTTCATCGTCGGTTTAGGGTTTGAGTTGCGGTTAGATGATCGGCAGGATGAGCCTTGCCAAAAAAGAAAAGCCAGCGGCATCAGGAACAGAATCGCAATCGAGTTATACCGTTGCACTGCGTTGTTTGCGCAAAATGGTTACCAGTTGGCCAGGCAATGACTGGTTATCCAATCGCCCGTGCTTACTGTTCTCGCTTCTGAATCATCTCAGCTCGTGCTTCCAAAGCCTTCGCCTCAGAATCGCGCTTCAAAACCTTCAACAAGACTGCGTAGTTGTTTAAGTACATCACTAAACCACGAGTGTTGGGGCCATACAGCTTTTCCATCGTCGCAATCGCTCGCTTATATGATGCCTCGGCTTCCACATATTTCTTGCGACTAACATAGATGAGCCCCAAATTATGGTCCGATCTCATGACCGCTGCCTGATCATCAACGGTCTTTTTTTCGTCAGGTATTTCCGCGAGAATTCTACGTGCCTCCAGTATCAACTTTTCTCCCTGGTCGATGCTTCCCTGATGGAAATAGGTTCCGCCAAGGCTTAATAAGCTGATCGCGACATTTCGCTGGGGCTCCGGATCGTATTTCCTTCTCAGATCGACCGTCCGCTCCAGTATTTTTCGGGCGTCGTCGTATTTCCTCTGATCGAACAGAACCAATCCGAGGTTATGCAGTGTCATGGAAATGTGGGGATCGTTCTCGGGTCGTTTCGAAGCTGTTAGGAGATCGAGTTGTTCCTGTAATACCTCCTCTGCCTCGGCTGACTTTCCTTGCGCTCGGAGGACAACCGAAATCGCATTGTTGCTGTCCAGCCGCATCTCCAGAGCTTTGGGATGTCCGGCCTCCTGTTCAAGTTCCGCTTTTAGTCGCGAAGCTTTAAAGAGCAGTTCCGCTTTGGCTAGATCACCGGCGTTAAGAGCGCGCATGCCGGCGCCGTAATAGTTTTCCCATCGATCCTGACTGGTTCGATCCTGGCCTAACACGCAAACTGCGCTGACCAGCGGGAGGACAAAAAGAAGCAGGAGTTTCTTCATTCTGTTGGGCAGACCCGAAACACGTTCAGATTCCTAAAACATCGACGAGTTCCTGCACGGCCGCGGCGCTCTTCTGCAATGCGATGCGTTCCTCGGCGGTCAACGTAATCTCGATCACTTGCTCCAGTCCCTTCGCGCCCAGCTTGCAAGGCACGCCGACATACAGACCGTTCACGCCGTATTCGCCTTCCAGATAAGCGGCGCATGGCAGGATCTTCTTCTTGTCCTTCAGAATTGATTCCGTCATTTCTACTGCGGCCGCCGACGGCGCGTAATAGGCCGAGCCGGTTTTCAGCAGGGCGACGATCTCCGCGCCACCGCCCGCAGTGCGCTTCACAATCGCGTCGATTTGATCCTTCGGCAAGAGTTCCGTGATGGGAATTCCGGCGCAGGTCGAGTAACGGGGCAGCGGCACCATCGTGTCGCCGTGACCGCCCAGCACGAAGGCAGTGACGTTCTCAACGGAAACGTCGAGAGCTTCCGCGAGGAAGCAACGCATGCGCGCCGAGTCCAGGACGCCGGCCATTCCGATCACGCGATGTTTCGGAAATCCCGAGCGGCGAAGTGCTACCTGACACATCGCATCGAGCGGGTTCGAAACGATTATGAGAATGGTGTTTGGCGAACGTTTTACGATTTCATCGACGACCTTGCCGACAATGTCCGCATTCGTTTTTAAAAGATCGTCGCGGCTCATTCCCGGTTTACGGGCCAGCCCCGCCGTGATGATAACGACGTCTGAATCATTCGTATCGTCGTAGCCGTTCGAGCCGGTTAGCCGCACATCGAAGCCTTCGATCGGCGCGGTCTCAGCCAGATCCAGGGCCTTGCCCTGCGGCACGCCTTCAACAATGTCGACCAGCACCACGTCGCCAAGTTCCTTCGACGCCAGCCAATGCGCCGCCGTCGCGCCGACGTTTCCGGCGCCAACTACTGTGATTTTCTTTCGAGTTCCCATAATGCGATCCTCTCTGGTGGCACAGACTTCAGTCTGTGATCGTTATCACAACTAACTCTCGAAACCACAGACTGAAGTCTGTGCCACTAACGCGGATTATTGATTGCTTGAGCGCCGTGAGGCGCGCAACGTTTATAGTTCAATAGTTGCGACTTTTCAAAGTGGGATCAGAGCGCAAGCGTGTCGCGACCCAATGAGGTCAGTACCATCTGCGTCAGCAGATGGGATAGAGGCCCAATTGACAGTCGAATCTCGGACCCACCCGCTGACGCGGGCGGTACTGACTCCGCTGGCTTCGCCGAGACGCTCGCGCTCTACTCTGTTATAAATGGCTCGCGCCCCGGCGCTCTGTATCTTGTCAGACGAATTAACAACGAAATCAGCAACCGAACTGGTCGCGTTGATCCGCTCGGGCGCAGTTTCACCCGTCAAAGTGGTTGAAGCTCACCTGCGACGAATTGAGCGAGTGAATCCTTCGCTGAACGCGATCGTGACGATTGCCGAAGATGCGATCGATCGCGCGCGCGTGTGCGAGGCGGCGCTGATGAGCGGAAACGGCGTTGGCGCGCTGCACGGTTTACCGGTCACGGTTAAGGACACGATTGACACTGCGGGCCTGCGGACGACGAGCGGATCGCGAATCCGCGCGCACCACGTTCCCCGGCAGGACGCGCTTTCGGTTGCGCGACTGAAAGCGGTGGGGGCGATCATCCTCGGCAAAACCAACGTCCCTGAGATGGCCGTTCCGTACGATTGCGACAATCCGGTCTTCGGTAGAACGAGCAATCCTTACGATTTAAGTCGCACTCCCGGTGGATCAAGCGGAGGTGAAGCCGCGGCGATTGCGGCGTGTCTTTCACCCGCTGGCCTGGGCAGCGATCTTTCCGGATCGATTCGCGTGCCCGCGCACTTCTGCGGCATCGCCGGATTGAAACCGACGATAGGCCGCGTGGCGATGGACGGACATACGCCGGCTGCTCCTGGCGTGGTTGCCCTGGGCGCAACCATTGGGCCGATGGCGCGGCGAGTTGAGGACCTGGCGCTGCTTTTCAAAGTGCTGGCAGAGCCGACGCAATTCGAGGCGGCGCAAAACGGAATCGACGGTTTAGATCCGACGCCGCTGCGCGGTTCGCGCGTGGCCTGGTACACGGATGACGGAGTGACCTCGGTCTCTGACGAAATTCGCGCAGCAGTTCAAAACGCCGCTAAGGCTCTTACCGACGCGGGTCTTCAGTTGACTGAAACAACGCCTCCGGGAATCTCAAAAGGCTCGCGGCTTTGGATCGACTTGTTTTCGCGCGCCGCGAACAGCGAAATCGCTGCGCTGTATCAAGGCAGGGAAGTCGAGGCCGGACCGCAGGTGGCCCGTCTGCTGCGCGAGTTCAATGATTCGCCCCCTGCATTCGCAGAGAAGATTGAACGTGCCGAGCGGTTGGCGGAAGCCGTGCTCGAGCGCGAACGCCTGCGAGAAGAACTGCTCCAGTGGATGAGAACGACCGGACTGATCCTTGCGCCGGTCGGTGCGACGGCGGCGTTCGCGCATGGCGCGCAACGAGTGGAAGTGAGCGGCAAATCGATCAGCGTCTTTCGCGCCTTCAGTCACTCACAAACGTTCAACGTTCTGGGATTGCCGAGCGTGGCTGTTCCGGCGGGACGCACCGCGAGTGGCTTGCCTATCGGTGTCCAAGTCGTGGGCCGGCCATTTGAGGAGCGTAACGTTCTCTCGGCCGCGGCGATCATTGAAGCGGCGCTGGGCACGGCCGCCTCTGGCGGGCTGACTGGTCGGTAGCAAGCACGCTCGGCGGTACGCCCGCCTCTGGCGTGCTGACTGGCCGGGAACAAGCACGCTCGGTGGTACGCACGCCTCTGGCGTGCTGACTGGCCGGTAACAAGCACGCTCGGCGGTACGCCCGCCTCTGGCCTGCTGACGAGAAATTAAAGCACGCCGGAGGCGTGCGTACCCATCAGCTTTCTTTCACGAACCTCTTTCGTTATAGTGACGCGCGAAAATCCCTTCTTCGAGGTATCGATAATGCTCGCAAATCTGTTTCTCTTTCAGGCTGAGGCGCTCGCCGGATTCGTAACGATATTTCTACTGCTTTTCCTCGGCATCTTTCTGCTGATCGTAGCTGCCAAGACCATCAAGATAGTTCCCCAGGCCACTGTGATGCTGATTGAACGGCTGGGTCGTTTCAGCCGCGTGGCCACCAGCGGCCTGAACATCATCATTCCGTTTTTCGACAAACCACGCGCCGTGTATTGGACGAACGCGCGTTCCGGGATGACTTCGATCGATTTGCGCGAACAGTACATCGACCTCCCGCCGCAACCCGTGATCACACGCGATAACGTGACGATCCACGTGGACTCAGTCGTGTACTGGCAGATCATCGATCCGATCAAGGCGGTGTACGAGATGAACGACCTGGTCGGCGGAATCGTGCAATTGACGATTACGGGTATGCGCGCGGTGATGGGCGAGATGGACCTGGATCACACGCTGTCTTCGCGCGATCAAATCAATTCGAAACTGCGTTTGATCCTGGACGAGGCGACCGACAAATGGGGAGTGAAAGTAACGCGCACGGACGTCAAGAACATTAACCCGCCTGAAGATGTGCGGGTCACGATGGAGAAGCAGATGACCGCAGAGCGCAACCGGCGCGCGTTGGTGTTGCAGGCCGAGGGTGAGCGCCAGGCAGCCATCACGCGGGCCGAAGGCGAGAAGCAGGCGGCAGTTACTCGTTCAGAGGGCGAGAAGCAGTCTCAAATTCTGCACGCAGAAGGTTTGGCGCAGGCGCGTCTGCGGCAGGCTGAAGCCGAAGCGCAGGCGATTAATCAAGTCGCCGAGGCTATGCAAGAGCATGGCAATCCCGCGCAGTACCTGATCACAACGCGCTACATCGAAAGCTTGCGCGACATGACCAAGAGCAACAACGCGAAGGTGATCTTCATGCCGGTGGAAACGGCGAGCATGCTTTCCAGCGTGGGCACGATCAAAGAGATGTTGTCGGAAACCGGCTTGAAGGGTCCTGACGATTCACAGAAGCCGCCACCGCCACCGCGACAGTTGCGGTAGAAGTGGCACGGGCGTCTCGCCCGTGAGAATCACGCGCAAGATGCGCGTGCCACCACAGTGCGGTGAGCCTCGGGCTTACCGTTGAGTCAACCACGTTCTTTTCCACCCTGAGGCTGTGCCTCAGGGTGGTTGTCTTTTTACGGGCGGTTGCCGGAAAGGCGAAGCCCTTCTGCGCTGGTGCTGCGGCAAAGCCTCATTCTGCCGATTTTGTGGCGAGCCTCGCAACGGGGCGTTAGCCCGACCGTCAGGGAGGGCTCCAAGTGCGCGACGTTATGAGCCCTCCCTGACGGTCGGGCTAGTGCCCCGAACCAGCGCCACGCTTTAACAGCGGTACTCGAGCCTTTTCCAAGTTGGCAACTTCCGCCCGTCCCATGTAAAATCCTTCGCTTAATTCGTGAACGAAATAGCTAACAGTGTGCCTGGCGAACTCACTCGCCCCGATACCACGGAAGCGCGCATCTTTCGCGCGATGATCGTGGCGGTCGCCGTGGCTGTGATTGTAAGCGCGATTGTGGCGCCGTGGCGCGTCACGAGCGGGCTTTTGCTGGGCGGAGTGCTGTCGCTGCTCAATCACTATTGGCTCAGCGGCTCAGTCGCCGCGCTGCTGGATATGCAAAAGCCGGGCGTGAAGCCGCGGCTGAAACTCTGGAAGCATGGCCTCCGCTATCTCGTGATTGCGGCGGCCGTGTTCACCGGTTACCAGTTGAACCTGATCTCTTTGGCGGCAACGCTCGCCGGGCTCTGCGCATTCGTGCCGGCCCTGTTTGTCGAAGCCGGCCGTCAGTTCTATTTCGCAATCATTCGTCGAGAGGAATCTTTTTGATGTTCTTTTTGCTGAGTGCCGATGAGGCGGCGAAGGCCGCCGAGCACGCGCCCCAGGCGCAGGAACAGGCGGTGCACCACGCGCCTATCTTAGTGAAACTCGTCAATCATTATTTTGGCGAGTGGGCGCACCACCTCGAGATGAAGTACACGTACCCGGTCTGGAAAAAAGTCCTCGGGTTTTTTGGCACCACGCCTGAAGCGGCGTTTGGAGTGTACACGCCCGAAAACGCGATCCCGTGGTACACGATCATGTTTATTCTGGCGTGCATCATCAGCGTGGTGTTGATCTGGATTCTGAAGGGCAGACTTTCCGAGGACGAACCGGGCGCGGGTCAGCAGACTTTGGAAGTTGGCGTGCTGGCCGTGCGCGACATGATCGCCGACATCATCGGCCCGCACGGCGGCCGATACTTTCCGGTAATCATGACGTTTGCGGTTCTGATTCTGGTGTCGAATTTGATGGGGATGTTTCCTCTGTTTCTTTCTCCCACGGCGGCTACGAGCGTCACGTTCGCGCTCGGAATCTCTTCATTCATTTACTACAACTACATCGGCATCTCTGAGAACGGCATTATCAGTCATCTCAAGCATCTGGCGGGACCGATTTGGTGGATTGGTCCGTTTATCTTCCTGATCGAGTTGATCAGCAATCTCATCCGGCCGTTTTCACTCGGCATACGACTTTTCGGCAACCTGTTCGCGGACGAAAAGGTGGCCGAGACCATCGCGCACTTGTTCCCGCCGTACACGTACTGGCTGGTGCCTGTCGCCTTAATGCCCCTGGGCGTGTTCGTCGCGTTGATTCAGACTTTTGTTTTCATACTTTTGTCTCAGCTTTACATCAGCGAAGTTAGCCACGCGCCGCACGATGAGCACGGGGAACACGAACACGGACATGCGGAACATGGGGAAGCGTTGGCTGCCGCCTAGTTTTACTTAGGTTTTATTCGCGCGCGTTGAGCGACACAGGCAGAGTGCCGTGCACGTTGACGCGCAGGGTTTAGATACGAGCTCGTCACGCATTTTCGAAATCGACGATATTTCAGTTTCCTTCGGGAAACACGAAGTCCGAGTCGCTGGAGCGCCGTCGTAAGTGGGGGCGGTGGATACCGGGTTCGAACGAACTCATAAAAGCGATTTCGCGAACGCGCGAGGCTCGATAGCCAGGTGAAGGTTCCTTCACTGAGGAGAAAGAAATGAAAAAGATTGTCACGCTAATTCTGGTCGTGCTGGGCACGATGATGCTGGCAACCCCGGTGTTCGCCCAGCCGCAGACAGCCGAAGCAGCAGCGGCCTCCGCGGTTGGTTACAGATACATTGCGGCAGGTATCGGTTTTGCCATCGCCGTGTTTGGAGGCGCCATTGGTCAGTCGCGTGTCGCGGCTGCGGCTTGCGAAGGCGCAGCGCGCAATCCGGGCGCGTCGGGCAAGATTCAGGTCATGATGATCCTGGGCCTCGCGCTGATTGAATCACTCGTGTTGTTTGCGTTGCTGGTTGTATTTGCCGGCATCAAGTAACTCTGGTTAGCTGCATCAAAGAGCGAGCGGAGCTTTCGTGGCCGCTCGCTTTTTGTTTTTTGTATGTCGGTACGCGCTCCTCAGGCGTGCTTTGAGGGAAGCGTCATATGAATCTGCACGCGAGACGCGTGCATACCCGTGTCCATCTTTGCCGCTGTCCTGCGCATCTGTTACGCTACAAATTCTCTCCATCACAAAAACAAATGAAAGTCTGTCCTGCCTGCGAACGAAAATTTCCCGACAAGATGACGCTGTGTTCAGCGGACGCGTCGGTCTTGAAGAGATTGGACGATCCTCTGCTCGGCCAAACGCTGGCGAAGAAATACAAAATTGAAAAGCTGATCAAGACGGGCGGCATGGGATCCGTTTACCGCGGACGGCATGTGTTGATGGACAAGACCGTCGCCATCAAAGTCCTGCGCCCGTCACTCGCCGGTGATGACGCCGTGGTCGCGCGTTTTTCACGCGAGGCAAAGGCCGCTTCGAAGATTTCGCATCCACACGCAGTTAGCGTCACCGATTTTGGCGAGGCTGAAAATGGCGTGGTGTTCCTGGTGATGGAATACCTCGACGGCCGGACTCTTAAAGAAGCGATCGTCAAGGAAGGGCCGTTGTCGCTCGGGCGGGCCGTGGAAATCGTGCGACAGGTTGCCGGCGCCCTGGATGCGGCGCACGGCCAGGGCGTGATTCATCGCGATTTAAAGAGCGAGAACATCATGCTGGTTAGTCACAACGGCGACGAGTGGGCCAAGGTGCTGGATTTTGGCATCGCGAAGATCCTGCAACCCATCGGCAGCGCCGCCGACGCCGAGATCACTCAGGCGAATTTGGTTGTGGGAACGCCGCAGTACATGTCGCCTGAGCAGTGTTCGCAGTCAGGCGCACTGGATGCCCGTTCAGACGTGTACTCGCTGGGAATCATCGTGCACGAGATGTTAACGGGCAAGCTTCCTTTCACCGGCGAATCGGCGACCGTCGTCATGATGAAGCAGGTGCAGGACCCGCCACCCTCCGTCCTCGCGTCGCAACCGCAGTTACCGGCAGCTGTTGATCAAGTAATCAAGCGCGCGCTGGCAAAACAGCCAATCGACCGATTCCAATCAGCAGGGGAATTGTCGGCGGGCCTGGCAGAGGCGGCAAGCGAAGCAGCGGTGGAAGCCCCGGTTGTGGCCGGCGCCGGTGCAACTAAGGCGAACACTCCGATCTCCGTGCCGGTCGTAGCCGACGACGTTGACGAAGAGACCGTGGTGCGACCCAGGACCCAGGTTACTGCTCCACCGTCAGACGAGTTCGTCAGTGTCTATCGGGAAACACCTCCGGTCACCGTCGATCGATTCAACCCCTGGCGCATCATTGTGCCCGCGGTGGTCGCTCTGGTTGTTGTGTTCGCTGCGGTGTTTTTGCTAACCCGAGGCAGCAGTCCGACCGATCCAAATCAGCTGCCTCTGAATGCTGATCCGAACAGTACGCCGGTTCAGCCGGCCGGCACACCGACCGGGGAAAGTGAGATGGACGTTCGCCCCATCACCGTGGCGACTCCGACGCCGGTCAGCACGCCCGTTGAGACGGCTACGAAGGTTCCCGCAACCGTGACCGGTAATTTTGGCAGCAACGAGAACAGCAACACAGGTCGCGGAAATCGCAATTCCAATCAATCGGCCCGCCCCACACCGGAGGAGGAACCGCCACCGCCGCCCCCCAGACCCTCGCCAACCGTGCGCACAATTCCTACTCCGGAAGCGGCAGGGTCGCCGGGCCCGCCCTAACGACCCGTGGTCAGTACCCGGCGCGGTGCGACGGGATCAGCCATTCAATTGAAATTTGATCCGGTCGCTACCGTTCTGAACGTTTGGTTTTGATTGCTTGGTTTTGATTGCTTCGTCGATCAACGCCAGTAGTCTGTCAGCTTCCTGGATCTGCATCTCGACCTCAGTGACGTAACAGGGAAGCGTGAAGCGCATTGAAGCGAGCTTGACCGCATCTTTCGCTGTTGTAATTAGTGCCTGAGCGCCGGCTTCGGTGGCTCGCAGGGTGAGGTGGTCGATGTTTGTTTGCGAGTACTTGTGATGGTCACGAAAGACTTCGGTGTGTCGCAGATCAAACCCTGCGGCGCCGAGTTGTTGGAAGAAAGCGATTGGGTTGCCGATGCCGCAGAAAGCGGCGACGGGGTGCCGCCGAAGAGCTTCTGTGTCTGCTTCGAGCTCCGGAGACTCGAGCGATGTGATTCGGCTGATTACCGTCGTTGAGCGAAAGGTTGTTGCGTCAGTCGCTTGTCTGATTCGTTCTTGCAGGCCGCCTTCTATGCCGTCGGCCGTGCGCGTTACGATGACGCAGTCGGCACGGCCCAGGCTGTCGATGGGTTCGCGCAGCGTTCCAGCGGGCAAAAGACGGCCACCGCCCCACGGATTAGTAGCGTCTACGGTAACGATGTCCAAATCGCGTGCGAGCCGCACGTGTTGATATCCGTCGTCGAGGATCAGAACGTCAGGGTTCAGGTTCTCAATCGCCCAACGAGCGCCGGCAACGCGATTGGCATCGCAGACAACGGCGGCCTTACCGGCCAAAGACCGAGCCAGCATCATCGCCTCATCACCTGACTGCTCGACGTCAGCAACGATTCGCTCGCCGTCCGATACGACCACGCGCTCCGAAGGGCTTGCCCGGCGGTAACCTCGCGTCAAAACACAGACTCGATGACCGCGTCCTGCTAAGCGGCCCGCAATCCACTCAACCAAAGGAGTCTTTCCCGTGCCGCCTGTCGTGATGTTGCCGACGCTAATCACCGGAACGCCGACCGTCTGCGTTTTGAAAACCCCGTTTCGATAGAGTGCAGAGCGAATGTTTACAGCTGCGCCGTACACGAGACTCAGGGGAGCAAGCGCAATGGCGGCGGCCCGGTTCATTTTGCGGTGGCGTGAAGAGGCGAAAAGGGAAGCGCCTCGCCGGATTCAGCCGGAGTTACGGCGAGCAAGTGTGATATGAGATCGATCGTGCGCTCAGTTGCACCTCGACTCCGATCACAGACAGCCTTTGCTCGCCTTGCGATCGAGCGTCGCTTTGGTTCATCCGACAAGAGTTCAGTGAACACGCGTGCGAGTTCGGCCGTTGGCTCGTCGGTTTCGCGCAGTTGAATTAATGCGTCTTCGTCCAGTAACGCCTGCGTGACGGCGGCGAAGTTTCGCGTGTACGGGCCGGTGACCGTGCAGACGCCGTGCGCTCCAGGTTCGATGACACTGTGTCCGCCGTGCGGCGCGATGCTGCCACCAACAAAGGCCACGTCGGCGAGTGGGTACACCGCGCGTAATTCTCCAATCGAATCCAGCAGCACCACATCGGCGCCGAGATCGTCGGCTGACGGTGTCGCGGAACGGCGGACTGCCGAGAATCCGGAGTTGGACAGCAAAGAGGCGACCGTCTCGAAACGTTCGGGATGACGAGGTGCTATCAGCAGCCGCGCGCCGGAGTGTGTTTGCCGGACACTCCTGAACGCATCGATCACAATACCCTCTTCCGGGTCGTGGGTGCTGGCCGCGACAATCAGCGGGCGATCGTCGTTCAAAGCGAACCGGTTCCTAATCTCACTTCCCAGATCGAAATCAGATGTCGTGGATGCACTGTCGAATTTTAGATTGCCTGCGATGCTTATTCGATTTTCCGCCATTCCGAGCTGTTCGATTCGTGCCGCGTCCTGCTCGGTCTGCATCGCCGCGAGCGTCAAATCATTCAGCACCCGGCGAATAAAAGGTCGCACAAGTCTGTAGCGACCAAATGACTTGTCAGAAATTCGTCCGTTCAGTAAGGCCACAGGGATTTCGCGTTGGCTGGCTTCGCGAAACAGTCTCGGCCAGAGCTCAGTTTCCATCACGAGTATCGCGGCCGGTTGAAGCTTGTTCAGGACCCGCCGGATTGTCCACGCCCAATCTATCGGGAAGTAAAAGACTGCTGCTGCCTGATCGCGAAAAAGTTCGCCCGCGACCTGTTGGCCGGTGACGGTCGTGGTCGATATGACCAGGGCCACCTTCGGAAATCGGTTGCTTATTTCCCGAACCAGCGATTGCGCCGCCTGGGCTTCGCCGACTGAGACGCAGTGAAGCCAGATGACCGGTTTTCCCTTCGCGTTGATGGCCGGCAGATTTCCGAGTCGTTGCCGCAGACCCGTTACATATTTGCTGCTGCGCAAGGCGTCGAGGGCAAACCGCGGGAGGAGAATTATGAAGCCAAGCGTTAGAAGCAGACTGTAAATGAAGTACATCGCGGCAGAGACTCTTGGTCAGTGGTTATCTTAACAGCCAAACGTGCCTAACCACAGACTGGGAGTCCATCGCTTTAGCGCAAGCGGTTAACTTGCGCTCTCCCAAGCAAGTATTTGGAACTATTTCTACTTTGCGCGCTCGATGTAGCGTCCCTCGATGGGATCGACGCGAATACGATCGCCCTCGTTAACAAAGGGTGGAACCTGGATGGTGACGCCGTTTTCCAGTGTGGCGGGCTTATTAACATTGGAGACGGTCGCGCCTTTCATCGAAGGCTCGGTTTGACTGACGGTCAACTCCAGCGACGGCGGCAGGTCGATTCCGATGGGCGCGCCCTCGTAAAACTCCGCTTGAATTTTCAGGCCGGGACTAAGCCACTGCGCCGCGTCGCCCAACTCGTCGTCACTCAAGGCAGTTTGGTCGTAGGTCTCTGTGTTCATGAAGTGATGGTGCGAGCCGTCGGAATACAGGTACTCCATTTCGTGCTGTTCG